>JBEBYB010000233.1:0-4613 GCA_040391295.1 Phenylobacterium sp.
GCGCCCTTAGGCGCGGCGTCCGGCCATCGAGTGATTGTCGACGCCCAGGGCCGATAGAGCGCCAGCGGCTATGCCTTCGGCGTCGAGACCAGCGTCGGCGTACATGATCTCGGGCTTGTCGTGGTCCTGGAAGACGTCCGGCAGGTTCAGCGTGCGAACCTTCAGGCCACGGTCCAGCGCGCCATGCTGGGCCAGGGCCTGGAGCACGAAGGCCCCGAAGCCGCCCATGGCGCCTTCTTCCACGGTGATCAGCGCCTCATGATCGCGGGCCAGCCGCAGCAGCATGTCGATGTCGAGCGGCTTGGCGAAGCGGGCGTCGGCGACGGTGGCCGACAGGCCGCGCGCGGCCAGCAGGTCGGCGGCCTTCAGGCATTCGGCCAGGCGGGTGCCGAACGACAGGATGGCGACCGCGGTCCCCTCGCGGACGATGCGGCCCTTGCCGATCTCCAGGGGCTCGGCGATCTCCGGGATCGCCACGCCCACGCCCTCGCCGCGCGGATAGCGGAAGGCCGAGGGACGGTCGTCGATAGCCACGGCGGTGGCGACCATGCGGGCGAGGTCCGCCTCGTCAGCGGCCGCCATCAGCACCATGCCGGGCAGAGCGCCCATGAAACCGATGTCGAACGAGCCGGCGTGGGTCGAGCCGTCGGCGCCCACCAGACCGGCGCGGTCCATGGCGAAGCGCACCGGCAGGCCCTGGATCGCCACGTCGTGGACGACCTGATCGTAGCCGCGCTGCAGGAAGGTCGAATAGATCGTGCAGAACGGCTTCATGCCGTCGGCGGCGAGGCCAGCGGCGAAGGTCACCGCGTGCTGCTCGGCGATGCCGACGTCGAAGGTGCGCTTGGGGAACCGTTGGCCGAACAGATCCAGCCCGGTGCCCGAGGGCATGGCGGCGGTCACGGCGACGATCGTATCGTCGCGCTCGGCCTGCTTGATCAGTTCCTGGGCGAAGACCTTGGTGTACTGCGGGGCGGCCGGCTGGCTCTTGGCCTGCTGGCCGGTGACGACATCGAACTTGGCGACCGCATGCAGCTTGTCGGCGGCGCTTTCGGCGGGGGCGTAGCCCTTGCCCTTTTGCGTCACCACGTGGACCAGGACCGGCTTGTCCTTGATCTCGCGAACGTTCTTCAGGATCGGCACCAGGGCGTCGAGGTCATGGCCGTCGATCGGCCCGACATAATAGAAACCCAGCTCCTCGAAGAACGTGCCGCCGGTGACCATGCCACGGGCGTATTCCTCAGCCTTGCGGGCCGCTTCCTGCAGCGGCTTGGGCAGCACCTTGGCGACCGACTTGCCGACCTTGCGCAGCGACTGATAGCCGCCGCCCGAGACCAGCCGGGCCATATAGGCGCTCATCCCGCCGACCGGCGGGGCGATCGACATGTCGTTGTCGTTGAGGATCACGGTCAGTTGGCCCGTGGTCTCGCAGGCGTTGTTCATGGCCTCGTAAGCCATGCCGGCGCTCATCGAGCCGTCGCCGATCACCGCGACCACGCTGTTGTGCTTGCCGTGCGCGTCGCGGGCGGCCGCGAAGCCGAGCGCCGCGGAGATCGAGGTCGCCGCGTGGGCCGCGCCGAACGGGTCGTATTCGCTCTCGCTGCGCTTGGTGAAGCCCGAGAGTCCGCCGCCCTGGCGCAGGGTGCGGATACGGTCGCGCCGGCCGGTGAGGATCTTGTGCGGATAGGCCTGGTGGCCGACGTCCCAGATCAGGATGTCGTCCGGCGTCTCATAGACATGGTGCAGCGCCACGGTCAGCTCGACCACGCCCAGGCCGGCGCCGAAGTGGCCGCCCGTCTGCGAGACAGCGTCGATCATCTCAGCGCGCACTTCGTCGGCGAGCTGGCGAAGTTCGGCTGCATTGAACCCGCGCATGTCCCGGGGATACGAGACTTTGTCGAGCAGAGGCGTGACTGGCGGCATGTCTAAACGAATGTTGCTGCTTTGAATTCAGTTGCGGCGATCTAGCACGAAATCCACGCTCGCCCGCAGGAATTCGGCCCGTGGGCCGAACGGGTCGAGGTGGGCCTTGGTCTGCTCGGCCAGGAGGCTGAGGCGTTCGCGCGCGGCGTCGGCGCCCAGCAGGGTCACGTAGTTGGCCTTGCCCTTCTCGGCGTCCTTGCCCGCCTTCTTGCCCAGCACCGCGCTGTCGCCGTCGGCGTCCAGCAGGTCGTCGACGATCTGGTAGGCCAGGCCGATGTCCTGGGCGAACGCCATCAGAGCGTGACGCTCGGCGTCGCCGGCATGGGCCATGATCAGCGGCAGCTCGAAGGACACCGCGATCAGGGCGCCGGTCTTCAGGCGCTGCATCCGCGCCACCGCGCCCAGGTCGTCGCGCACGCCCAGCATGTCGATCATCTGGCCGCCGCACATGCCGCGGGCCCCCGACGCCAGCGCCAGGCGCAGCACCATCTCGGCGCGGACGTTGCCGTCCTTGTGGGTGTCGGGATGGGCGAGGATCTCGAAGGCCACGGTCTGCAAGGCGTCGCCGACCAGCACGGCGGTGGCCTCGTCATAGGCCTTGTGGACAGTCGGCCGGCCCCGGCGCATGTCGTCGTCGTCCATGCAGGGCAGGTCGTCGTGAACCAGGCTGTAGGCCTGGACGCACTCCAGCGCGCAGGCCGCGCGCAATACGGCCCGGTCATCCAGATCGAACATCCGGCCGGTCTCGATCGCGAAGAACGGGCGCAGCCGCTTGCCGGGTCCGAGCGCGGCGTAGCGCATGGCCTCGGTCAAGCGGGCTTCCGGCCCCTCGGCGCGATGCAGCAACTCGTCGAGCGCCACCGTCACCAGATCGGCGGCCTGCGCTACACGCTGGGCGAGGGCCATCTCAGTTGAACTCGGCCGGTTCGACGCCCACCTGGCCGCCAGCCCCCACCACGATCTTTTCGACTCGCAGGCGCGCAGCCTCCAGGCGCTTTTCGCAATGGGCCTTCAGCAGGGCGCCACGCTCATAGAGTTCGATGGATTGCTCCAGCGGCGCCTGGCCGGACTCGAGCTGGCCGACAATGCGTTCCAGCTCGGCGAGAGCCTGTTCGAAGGACAGCGCATCAATGTCGGCGACGTCGGCCATTTGAGAAAATCCTTGAGAAGCAAGCACGTTAGAGACGAGGGCCGGCGGTCGCAACGCCCGAGGCGTGTCAGGAACGCTCGAAGCGACGGGTCGACCAGTACTTCCAGCCCTGGTTGGCTGTGAGGCGCCAGCCCCGCTTACGCAGCGAACGGCCGACCATGAAATTAAAGAAGCCGTGCGCCATCACCACCACGTTCTGGCCTTGCTCGGCCAGTTCGATGATCAGGTCCGCGGCCTGATCGGCGCGGGCCTCGGCCTGCACGCGGGTCTCCTGGCCGGCATGGTGGTTGAAGAACCACCACCAGAACCGGGCCGTAAAGCCCCAGACCTTCGGCGACATCTTCAGAGCCGCCGGGAATTTGGGCGCCGGCAGCGGCGCCTCGACGAACATCGGATTGCGTGCGACCTCACGCTCGCCCACCAGCGCCTGGGTGCTTTCGATCGAACGCCGACGCACCGACGAAATGATCACGTCGGCCTTGGCGGCCTGCTCCAGCAGCTCGCGCGGCGGGGTCTGGCCCGGCCGGATTCCGAGTTGTTCGTAGCGGCCCCAGTAGTCCTCGTAGCCGCGCGCGTTCAGCATCACGTCACGCGCAATGTCGGGCTCGCCATGACGCGCCAGGACGATGGAACCCGGACGCGTGGCGACGGTTTTCGGAGGGTCGGCGGTCAAAGCGTCGGCCATATCATTCGAAGGCCCAGATTCGAGCAACCCGGCCTCGCCATTCACCCCTGCGAAAGAGCCCGAACGTGCGCAAGTGCAGAACGGCCTAGAGCCTCAAGGTCGTACCCGCCCTCGAGCGAGGAAACAACCCGGCCGCTGCCATGAGCTTGAGCCACGCTGACAATGGCGCGTGTCGCCCAGGCGAAATCCTCAGCTTCCAGGCTCTGGCTGGAATCGCCGATCGGGTCGCGGGCATGGGCGTCAAAGCCGGCCGAGACGATGATCAGGTCGGGCGCGAAGGCGTCGACATGCGACATCAGGCCCTCGAATTCCTTGCGCCACAATTCCCGAGGCGCGCCCGGCGGCGCCACGGCGTTCCTGATATTTGCGGGGACCGGCTCGGACGGATGGCCCGTGCCCGGCCACATCGGCCACTGCTGGACCGAGGCGAAGAACAGGTCCTCGCGCCCTGCGAACACCGCCTGGGTCCCATTGCCGTGATGGACGTCGAAGTCGACCACGGCCACCCGCTTCAGCCCCGCCTCCTGGGCCGCACGGGCGGCGATGGCGACGTTGGAGAAAATGCAAAACCCCATCGGCAAGGCGGGCTCGGCGTGATGGCCAGGCGGCCGGACCGCGCAAAAGGCCCGATTCGCCTGCCCCGAGGCTACGTCCCGCACCGCCTGGACGACGGCCCCCGCCGCTCGCCGCGCGGCGGTGAGACTACCCGGCGACATGTAGGTGTCGTCGTCCAGCCGCAGCGTTCCGGAGATCGGCGCGGCCTCGAAGATCGCCTCGACATAGTTTCCGCGATGCGCCAGCTCCAGGTCGGCGCGGGTCACCAGCGGCGCCTCGCGCGGCGCCAGCCGCAGATCG
>JBEBYB010000234.1:0-4586 GCA_040391295.1 Phenylobacterium sp.
TGCTGATCGACCTGATCCTCCGCGTCTATTCCGTGCCGCGCGTGCTTCGCGCCGTCGGCGTCTGACGGCATGTCGCAATCGTCCATGCTCGCCCATGCGGGGGCAGCGCCGACTTTAAAGCGCCCCGAGGGGCGATTTTCTCAAGGATTTCAGGGAAATTTGGCGGTGAGAGAGGGATTCGAACCCTCGTTACGGTTTCCCGTAAACACGCTTTCCAAGCGTGCGCGATCGACCACTCCGCCACCTCACCACAGGCCCTGAGAGGTGGTGAGACCCCTCGCGGAAGGCGCGCAATATACTCAGGAAGTCCTCGCGAGCAAGCGCTGTCAGGTCGCGATGCACAGGGTTTTCCACCTCGGACCGCAAAGCCCTGCCTGGCAAGGGGTTGCTGGGCGGCCGTCAGGTGGGCTCAGCAGCGTGGCGCGTGCATTCGCCGCCTGGGGCGCCTATGTTCTGGGTCAAACCTCATCGATCAGGCGCGCCCTCATGCTCTTCGCCAAAAAGAACCTCGACCTTCCGACCATCGACACCGCCCTGCCGGGCCGCTCCAGTCCGCTGCCGACCGCCGAGACCCACTTCATCAATGGCCGGCCGTTGAAAGGCCCCTATCCGGACGGCCTGGAGATCGCCGACTTCGCGATGGGTTGCTTCTGGGGCGTGGAGCGCAAGTTCTGGGCGGTTCCCGGCGTCTGGGTGACGGCTGCGGGCTATGTGAACGGCATCACCCCGAACCCGACCTATGATGAGGTGTGCAGCGGTCGCACCGGGCACACCGAGGCGGTGCGCGTGGTCTATGACCCGCGCGTCGTCACCTATGAGGATCTGCTGAAGGTCTTCTGGGAGAACCATGACCCGACCCAGGGCATGCGCCAGGGCAACGACATCGGCACCCAGTACCGCTCGGGCGTCTATGTCCACAACGACGCCCAGGCTTCGGCCGCCGTGGCTTCGCTGCAGGCCTATCAACAGGCGCTGTCGGACAAGGGCTACGGCGCGGTGACGACCGAGATCGCCGAGGCGCCGGAGTTCTACTTCGCCGAGGACTATCACCAGCAGTACCTGGCCAAGAACCCCAACGGCTATTGCGGGATCGGCGGCACCGGCGTGACCTGCCCGATCGGCGTGGGCGTCCAGGCCTGATGTCGGAAACCGGCCTGGCATGACGCGCGAGGACGTGGAGGCCGCGGCCATGGCGCTGCCGGCCGCGACGAAGATCGTCCAGTGGGGCGGCGCCGATGTCTACAAGGTCGGCGGCAAGGTGTTCGCGATCTGCGGCCTGGCCGGCGGCCTGTCGTTCAAGGTGACCGAGATCGGCTTCATGGTCCTGACCGACGATGGTCCGGGCCGACAGGCGCCATACCTGGCCAAGGGCCATTGGGTGCTGGTCGATCTGGACAGCTTTACGCCGGACGAGGCCGTCAGTTGGCTCGCGACTTCGCACGAACTGGTGGCCGCGAAGCTGACCCGGAAACTGCGGGCCGAACTGGGCCTGGCCTAGAGTTTTTCCAGCATCCGCCGCAGGTCGCCGACCGCGCGAGCGGCGGGGGACCTGCGCTGGCGCGCGAACAGCAGGGTCATGGCCGCCAGGGTGGTGAGGATGAAGGCGGCCGGCCCAAACAGCCAGGCGGCGGCCGCCAGCGCGAAGTAGTAGCCTCGCACTCCTCGGTTGAACGACGACAGCGCGGGGTTGAGCAGCCGCGCGGCGGTTTCGCCATAGGCGTGCTGGAAGACTTTGTCGTTGGTTTCGGGGGCCGCGCCGATCACCGCCAGGCAGTAGTTCATCTGGCGGATCGCCCAGATGAAGTCGAGCAGGCCGCGCACCAGGGCCAGCAGGATGAGGGCGATCTGGGCCTCGAACAACAGGCGCGAGGAGGTCGTGAGCACGATCAGGCTCGATACGCTGCGGAACGCGCCTTCGCCGCCGAACAGCACGCCGGCCGCCGCCGCGATCAGGATCAGGTTCGACGAGGCGAAGAACGAGGCCGAGTTCAGGGTGTGACCCAGCAACTGGCCGTCCATGAACTTGTTCTCGCGTGCCGCCATGGTCCGCATCCAGGCCGCACGGATCGCCGTCATGTCGGTGTTGATCACGCCCTTGCCGCCGCCGACCGCGTGCAGCAGCGGCTCATAGGCCATCCAGGCGAGCGCGAAGATCGCCAGGGCGACCATGTCGGATAAGGAGAGGGCTTCAAGGATGTCCATGGCCTCAGTCCTCGGTGATCAGGCTTTCGCGGTTGGTGTTGCGCAGGCGCAGGGCGACGATGAAGGCCACGGCCATGATCGCCGACACATAGATGTAGGAGGCGCTCTCCATACCCGCCTGCTTGAACCACAGCGCAACATATTCCGCCGTGCCGCCGAACAGGGCGTTGGCGATGGCGTAGGGCAGGGCGACGCCGAGCGCGCGCACGTGGGCGGGGAACAACTCGGCCTTCACCAGGGCGCTGACCGAGGTGTAGCCCGACAGGACGATCAGCAGCAGGGTCATCAGGCCAAAGGCGACCAGGGCGTTGTCGGTCCCGGCGATGGCGCTCATGGCCGGATAGGTGAGCAGCGCCCCGGCGCCGAACGCAAAGGCGATGGTGCGATGGCGGCCCAGGTGATCGGACAGGTAGCCGAACAGCGGCTGGCAGCACATGAAGATGAACAGGGCGGCGGCGGTGACCGTGGTCGCGGTGTTCTTCGAGAACCCGGAGGTGTTGACCAGGAACTTCTGCATGTAGGTCGTGTAGGCGTAGAAGGCGAGCGAGCCGCCGGCTGTCAGGCAGAAGATGATCGCGCTCTCGCGCGGGTGGTTCAGGAACAGCAGCATGGTGGTCGAGCGGGGCGCGCCGCTCTCCTTGGCCGCCAGGAACGACGGGCTCTCGTCGAGGCTGCTGCGGATCCAGAACACCACCACCGCCAGCACCGCCCCGATCACGAACGGGATACGCCAGCCCCAGGCCATCAGGTCGGCCTTGTCCATGACGTTCTGCAGGACGATCAGCACCGCCAGGGCCAGCAACTGGCCCATGATCAAGGTCACGTACTGGAAGCTCGACCAGAAACCTCTACGGGCCCGGCCGGCCATCTCGGACATGTAGGTGGCGCTGGCGCCGTACTCGCCGCCGACCGACAGCCCTTGCAGCAGGCGGGCCAGCAGCAGGATCACCGGCGCGGCGGCGCCGACCATGGCGTAGCTGGGGGCGATCGCGATGATCAGCGAGCCGGCGCACATCATGGCGACCGCCAGCGACAGCGCCGCCTTGCGGCCGACCCGGTCGGCATAGAGGCCCATCAGCCAGGCCCCGATCGGCCGGGCCAGGAAGCCGACCGCGAAGATCGCCGCCGCCTGCAGCAGTTGGGCGGTCATGTCGCCCTTCGGGAAGAAGTGGTGGGCGAAGTAGAGGGTGAAGGAGGAGTAGGCGAACCAGTCGTACCACTCGACCAGATTGCCGGCCGAGCCTCCGAGGATCGCGCGCAGACGCTGCAGGGGCGTAAGGCCCGGCGTCAGGATATCGCTCGGCGCCTCGGCGTCGATCCCCGTTTCCGCGGCCGTCATGCAGTTCCCCCCGATATTTTGCGGGGATGCTAGGGGCCGTTGCGGGCGAAGGCTAGAGGCCTCCCGTCGCCGCCAGTCGCCCTAGTCGGCGATGTCGGCCGTGTGAATGGCCTCGTCGTTGTTCTTGATCCTCAAGGCGTAGAGCAGGCCGACAAACCAACCCTTCACGATCGGCAGCAGCAGCAGGGTCACGGCGGCCAGGGGAATCAGGATGGCCGGCAGCACGATCGCGGTGGGCGCCTGTCGGATGATCGGGAAGAACAGCAGCGGCCCGACGATCAGGTGGCCGACGATCAGGATGGTGAAATAGGCCGGGCCGTCGTCGGCAGGATACTTCGCCAGGTCATGGCCGCATTCGCCGCACCGCGGTTCGACCTTGAGATAGCGCCAGAACAGCTTGCCCTCGCCGCAAGCGGGGCACCGACCTTTCAGGCCGCGAAGCATGGAACGGATGAACATCTAGATGGCGCCTGAAAGCTGACCCGGATGCGTATGCCCCCTGGCGCGGGCCGAGGAAAGGGGGCTTGCCGTCGCAGGCCGGGGCGCGCCGCCGGATGGGAACAGCCGGACCACCTTAAGCCTTTCCCTTACAACAAGGAACTTGGCCATGATCGACGAAGCACGCCCGCTCCCCAAAAAGCCCGCGCACGACCACGCCGGCCCGACAACGCCAGCCGAGGACAGTTCGCGCGCGGCGAGTCCGACGGTGGTTCCGCCGAGCGAGAAGGCCAAAATCGCCGAAGCGGCGTCGCGCGAAGAGGACGCCTAGCGCTTCATGTCGTTGGCTGCGCCGGACACCGCGGCGCCGGCGGCCTGGGCGTCGCGTCCGATGCCGGCGACCGTGTTGCAGGCGGCCGTCAGCAGGGCGGCGGCGGTCACGGTGAGAATGATGATCTTGCGCATGGGTGGTTCCCCCGAGTGGTTCGGCCGCTTGGTGGCCAAGCTTCGGGGCGCTTTTTAGGCAGTTGCGGTCGGCCGATCAATTGGTCGCAGCGTACCGGCCTTCGGCGCGACCTGTAGGCTGGCCGAATGGACAAAGAGTTGC
>JBEBYB010000235.1:0-4542 GCA_040391295.1 Phenylobacterium sp.
CAACCTGTCACGGATGTCTCCGAACACCCGTCACCGATGTCTCCGGTCTGAACACGGGGAGAGGTTGGGTGAGGGGGTGCTGGATTTCAGCGGAGCAGTCGTCGGGCCGTAGATCGCCGCTGTGCGGCGCCCCTCACCTAGCCTCTCCCGAGGGAGAGGAACGGGTCCTACAGCATCGACATCAGGACCCGGTCGGGCGGTCGGTGGCCGTCCATCCAGGTCTTGAGGTTGATGATCACCTTTTCGCCCATGTCGATCCGCGCCTCGACCGTGGCCGAGCCGAGGTGGGGCAGAAGGACGGCGTTGGGCAGCTTGAGCAGCTTGGGATTGATCGCCGGTTCGAACTCGAAGACGTCCAGGCCCGCGCCGGCGATCCCGCCGGCCGCCAGCAGGTCGGCCAGCGATCCCTCGTCGATGATCCCGCCACGGGCCGTATTGACCACGATGGCGTGCGGTTGGAGCAGCTTCAGGCGGCGCGCCGACAGAAGGTGATAGGTGGCCGGGGTGTGCGGGCAGTTGACCGAGATGATGTCCATCCGGGCCAGCATCTGGTCGAGGCTTTCCCAATAGGTGGCCTCAAGCTCCTCGGCGATCACGTGACTGACCGGCTTGCGGTTGTGATAGTGGATCTGCATGCCGAAGGCCCTGGCGCGGCGCGCCACCGCCTGGCCGATCCGGCCCATGCCGATGATCCCCAACCGCTTGCCGTTGACGCGGCGGCCGTTCATCCAGGTCGGGGTCCAGCCGGTGAAGTCGCCGGCCTGCACGACATTGGCGCCCTCCACGATCCGGCGCGAGACCGCCATGATCAGCGCCATGGTCAGGTCAGCGGTGTCCTCGGTCAGCACGCCAGGGGTGTTGGTCACCGCGATGCCGCGCGCGGTCGCGGCGGCCACGTCGATGTGATCGACGCCCATCCCGAAATTGGCGATCAGCTTCAGGCGTTCGCCGGCCGCGGCGATCAGGTCGCCGTCGATATGGTCGGTGATGGTCGGCACCAGGGCGTCGGCGCGGCTCACCGCGTCCAGCAAGGCCTCGCGGCTCATGGGCGCGTCGCCGAGGTTGAGCTCGGTGTCGAACAACTCACGCATCCGGGTCTCCACCTGGTCGGGGAGTTTGCGTGTGACGATGATTTTCGGCTTGCGGGCGGCCATGGGTGTTTTGAAAGAAATCTTTAACTGCGCGCGGCGCGCTTTGTGTTGTGACCAGGAACCTCTAGCAAAGCCACCATGGACGGCCAAGGCGAGCCTAAACTGAACTATTCCGTGAAAACTTCGACGCTCAAAATTTTGACGTTGCTGCTGGCCCTGGCGCTCTGCGCGCCGACGGCTCGCGCCGAGCCGCGGCTGACGCCCTCCGGCCAGCCGGTGCCGCGCTATGTTTCATTGAAATTCGACAAGGTTTACGCACGGGCCGGCCCTAGCGAGGATCATAAACTGCTGTGGGTCTACCAGGTGAAGGGCCTGCCGGTTCAGGTGGTGGCCGAGAACAGCGAATGGCGGCGAATCTGCGACCCCGACGGCGGCATGGCCTGGGTTCATAAACGCCTGACCAGCGGCGAGAACACGGTGTTGCGCAAGAAGCCGACGCTCTTGGCCCTGCACAAGAAGCCCAAGGCCGAGGCGGCGATCACCGCCTATCTGCTTCCGAGGTCGATGGCGACGTTGATCAAGTGCGAGGACGGTTGGTGCCGCGTGCGCGCCGACAAGGTCAGCGGCTGGGCTCCGGCGGGCGAATTGTGGGGAACTTCGGACGCGGTACAGTGCAAGGTCGCCGTTCGGACCCCTGCTCGGGGCCGTTGAGCAGAAGGTCCGGCTCTGCTACGGCCTGAATCTGATGATTCCAATGGCCCCGGTTTCCCTAGGGTCGCTGTCAAGAAAGCCGAGCATGAGCCAGGGCGTGAAGGCCAAGGACCACTACAATCTCGAGGAGCTGCTGGCCTGCGGCAGAGGCGAGATGTTCGGCCCGGGCAACGCACAGCTGCCCGCCCCGCCGATGTTGCTGTTCGACCGCATCATCACGATCAACGATGACGGCGGCGCGCACGGCAAGGGCTATATCGAGGCCGAGTTCGACATCAATCCGGACCTCTGGTTCTTCAACTGCCACTTCATCGGCGACCCCGTGATGCCGGGCAGCCTGGGGCTCGACGCCCTGTGGCAGCTGGTCGGCTTTTATCTGGGCTGGATCGGCGGCAAGGGCCGCGGCCGCGCGCTCGGCTGCGGCGAGGTGAAGTTCGCCGGTGAAGTGACCCCCGACATCAAGAAGGTCACCTACAAGGTCGATATGAAGCGGGTGATCAACCGCCGTCTCGTCATGGGGATCGGCGACGGGGTGTTGGAAGCCGACGGCAACCCTATCTATCACACGCAAGACCTTCGGGTCGGTCTTTACCAGCGCTAAGCCGCCGCCAAGTCGAGGAGACAGCATGCGCCGCGTCGTCGTCACCGGAATCGGTATCGTATCGTCCATCGGCAATAACGCGGACGAGGTGCTAGCCTCGCTGCGCGAAGCCAAGTCGGGCATCACCTTCGCGCCGGAATATGCCGAACTCGGCTTCCGCTCGCAGGTCCATGCGGCCCCTACGCTCCAGTGGGAGTCCATGGTCGACCGGCGCGCGGCGCGGTTCCTGGCCCAGGGCACGGCCTTTGGCCATATCGCCATGGAACAGGCGATCGCCGACGCGGGCCTGGACGAGGCGCAGGTCTCCAACGAGCGCACGGGTCTGATCGTCGGCTCCGGCGGTCCGTCCACCAAGTCGATCATCGAGTCGGCGCAGACCGCCAAGGAACGCGGCCCCAAGCGGGTCGGTCCGTTCGCGGTGCCTAAGGCGATGAGCTCGGGCGCCTCGGCGACCCTGGCCACCTGGTTCAAGATCAAGGGCCTGAACTTCTCGATCTCCTCGGCCTGCGCCACCTCCACCCACTGCATCGGCTCGGGTTACGAGCAGATCCTGATGGGCAAGCAGGACGTGGTGTTCGCCGGCGGCACCGAGGAACTCGACTGGACCCTGAGCGTGCTGTTCGACGCCATGGGCGCGATGAGCTCGAACTTCAACGACAAGCCCTCGACCGCCAGCCGCGCCTATGACGCGGCCCGCGACGGCTTCGTGATCGCCGGCGGGGCCGGGATCGTGGTGCTGGAAGAGTACGAGCACGCCAAGGCGCGCGGCGCCAAGATTTACGGCGAGATCGTCGGCTACGCCGCCAATTCGGACGGCTTCGACATGGTCGCCCCCTCGGGCGAGGGCGCGGTGCGCTGCATGCGGATGGCCATGGCCGATCTCGGCGGGCGCAAGATCGACTATCTGAACCCGCACGGCACCTCGACGCCGGTCGGCGACAGCAAGGAAATGGGCGCGGTGCGCGAAGTGTTCGGCGCCAACGTGCCGCTGATCTCCTCGACCAAGTCGCTGACCGGCCACAGCCTCGGCGCGGCCGGCGCCCAGGAGGCGATCTACAGCCTGCTGATGCTCAACAACGGCTTCGCCGCGAAGAGCGCCCACATCGAGAACCTCGATCCCGAGTTCGCCGACCTGCCGATCCTGCTCGAGCGCAAGGACGTTCAGCTCGAGACGGTGATGTCGAACTCCTTCGGGTTCGGCGGCACCAACGGCTGCCTGGTGATGGCCCGGGTCTGACCCAGGCCGACCCTCAAAGATATTAGGAGACGCGCATGGCCAAGGATGGCTGGGATCTGCCCACGGGCGATCTGATGAAGGGCAAGAAGGGCGTCGTCATCGGCGTCGCCAATCATGACTCCATCGCCTGGGGCATTGCCTCGCAGCTCGCCGCCCAGGGCGCCGAGATGGCCTTCTTCCACCTGCCCGGCATGGAGCGCCGCGTGCAGCCGTTGGCCGAAAGCATCGGGGTGAAGACCGTCGTGGCCGTCGACGTGACCCAGGACGACCAGATGGACGCGGCCTTCGCCGCGATCGAGACGGCGTTCGGGACCATCGACTTCTTTGTCCACGCTATCGCCTATGCGCCGCGCGACCAGATCAAGGGTTCGTTCGTCGACAACGCGACGCGCGAAGGCTTCCTGCAGGCGATGGATATCTCGGCCTACAGCTTCGTCGACTGCGCCCGCCGCGCCGAGAAGCTGATGCCGAACGGCGGCTCGATGATCTGCCTGACCTATATGGGCTCCGAGCGCGCGATCCCGAACTACAACACCATGGGCGTGGCCAAGGCCGCACTGGAAGCGGCGAGCCGCTATGTCGCCCGCGACCTCGGCCCCAAGAACATCCGCGTCAACGCCTTGTCGCCTGGGGCCATGCGCACCTTGTCGCTGGCCGGAATCTCCGGCGGCAAAGGGATGCTCTCCAAGGGCCGCGACCTGTCGGCCATGAAGCAGGACACCTCGATGGAAGGCGTCGCCGGCGCGGCTCTCTGGCTGCTGTCGGACCTTGGCCGCTCGACCACGGGCGAACTGATCCACGTGGACGCCGGCTTCCACATGATGGGCTTCAGCGACGACGAGGAAAGCTAGGCGTTCGCGCCGAAGCTTGAGCAGGCCGTAAGAGCCGTCACGGCGGCTAGG
>JBEBYB010000236.1:0-4526 GCA_040391295.1 Phenylobacterium sp.
GGCTCTCGACATAGCGGCGCTGGCCCTCGGCATAGATGGTGTCGAAGGCGAGCGAACTCTTGCCTGACCCTGACAGGCCGGTCAGCACGACGAGTTCGCCGCGCGGGATGTCCACGCTGACGTCTTTGAGGTTGTGCTCACGCGCGCCGCGCACGCGGATGAAGTTCAGCTGTTCGGCCATGTTTTTCCGGAAACGCTCTCGACCGCCGATCAGCTCAGCGGGCCTCGTCTAATGTAGTTCCGAGACTCACGGATAACACAGGAACATTGTGTGAACAAACGAGCCGCGGCGGTTTAGCGCGCCAACCTAAGGCTGGCCGCGCCAAAACATGTCAGCAGTCCGACGCGCCTATTTCGCCTTCAGCCCGTCGGCCTGCTTCAGGACCCGAAGCGCGTTGCCGCCCCAGAACTTCGCCAGGTCTTCCTGGCTGAAGCCGGCGGCGATCAGCCGTTCGGTCAGGGCCGGGAAGTAGGTGACGTCCTCGAAGCCGGCGATGCCGCCGCCGCCGTCGAAGTCGCCGGAGATGCCGATGTGATCCTTACCGGCCACCTGGGCGGCGTGCAGGATGTGCTTCATCAGGTCATCCATATTGGCGCGCGGCTGGGGATATTTCGCCTCGATCTCCTGCCGCGCCTTCCGATAGGCCTCGCGCTTCTCCGGCGCGACGTCGCGCGGTGAGCCGTAGGTCTTGGTGAGTTCGGTCAGGGCCGCGCGCCGCGCCGGGTTGTCGGGGATGTCCTTCATGTAGCCGGAGAAGGCGTTGATCTGGATCACCCCGCCCTTGGCCGCCAGTTTGCGCAGCAGGTCGTCGGGGACGTTGCGCGGGTGGTTGTAGATCGCCCGTGCGCCGGAGTGGGAGAGGATGATCGGGGCGGTGGACAGGTCCAGCATCTGGTCCAGCACCTGATCGGAGGCGTGGCTGGCGTCCAGCAGGATGCCGAGCCGGTTGGCCTCGGCCACGAACTGCTTACCGCTGGGGCTCAGGCCCCCGTGGATCGGGCCCTTCGGATCGGTGGCGGAATCGGCCAGGTCGTTGTTGGCGAAATGGACCGGGCTCATCATCCGCACGCCCATGTCGTAGAAGGTTTGCATCAGGCTGAGGTCGCCGGCCACCGGCTGGCCGTTCTCCATGCTGATATAGACGAACCGCTTGCCAGCCTTGGAGATCGTCTCGGCGTCTTCCGCCTTCGTCGCCAGGGCGAAGACGTCGCTGTTGGCGGCGACCATCTCGTGGATCACCACGCCGCGCATGATCGCCTGGTCGCGGGCGGCCTCGTTGCCGGCCTTGGTGTTGGGGCCCTGGGCCGTGAAGATCGCGAAGAAGCCGCCGTCGACCCCGCCCTCGACCATGCGCGGATAGTCGACCTGGCTGCCGGTCTCGACGCTGTTGCGCTTGCGGATGTCGAAGCCGTCCACCGTCTGGTTGGCCGGGGTGTCGAAATGGGTGTCGAGCACGATCAGGTTCTCGTGCAGGGCCTTGGTCTCCGGCTTCACCTTTGGAGCAGTTTGCGCAAATACCGGCGCGGCGCTGGCGAGCAGGATCGCGAGCGGAAGACCAAACTTGAACACGAGACGCTTCTCCCCGAAATGGCTGGGCGAACCTTCAGCATTCCGGGGGAGGGGCGCAAGTCTCAGTTGCGGTCGATGCGCGCCGCATAGCAGCCGCGGCCCGCATTGTGGGCATGCAGGTAGCTGGCCTGCGGATCGGCGAGCATCCGTTCGATTGTCGCCGTCAGCTCGGCACCTGGCGCGATCTCAGCCGCCGTCATCATTCCGCCGGCGTCGAAGGCGCGCAGCGAGATCAGGGGGCGGACGCTCAGGCAGCCGGGGATTTCGTCCACGACGCGGCGGGTCTGCGTCGCGGCCTCGCTGACATAGATGGCGTGACGCGAGCGATAGGGGGTGTCGGCGCTCTGGTGCTCGTAGTTCAGCAGTAGGAGCGTCTGGCCGGCGGGGGCGTCCTCCAGGGTGATCCGGCAGGGGAAGCCCATGGGCGCGGTGGCGACATGACGAATGACGCCGCGGGCGGCGAGATCCTGGTCGGACAGCCCGAACAGTGGGCGAAATCCATCGACGGGCAGGCCGGTGATCGCAAAAGACATGATGGGCTCCAGGGCAGGCGGGGGCGTCCAGGTATCGGGATAGGCCGCTGCGGCCGGTCAGAAACTCCGCTTCTTGCGTTCAAATCCGTATCCCGCGCGATGCTCGCAGGGCCGTCGGCGACGCGAACCCAGATTTGCGCCTGCGTGCCTCAGCCCCTATATCGACGGCTTCAATGAAGGAGACCGCGACCATGGAAAGCGCCACGGACACCCATTCCGTCCTGAACGCCAACCTGCCCATGGTCCGACATGTCTTCCTTCATCACGCTCGACGGCCTCTCCTACAAAACGCCTGAGGGCCGCAGCCTTTTCGACAATCTGACGCTCGCCTTCGGGGCGGAACGCACCGGCCTGGTGGGGCGCAACGGCGTGGGCAAGACCACGCTGCTGCGCCTGATGCTGGGCGAACTGACCCCGGCCGCCGGGGCGATGAGCGTTCGCGGCCGGATCGGCGTGCTGCGCCAGGCCCTGGCCCCGCTGCCGGGCGCGAGCCTGGCCGACGTGCTGGGTGTCGCCCAACCGCTGGCGCGGCTCTCACGGATCGCGGCTGGCCAAGGCGACGAGGCAGATTTCGCCGAGGCCGACTGGTCGCTGGAGTCCCGGCTGGAGGCGGCGCTGACGCAGGTCGGGCTGGCGGGCGTCGATCCGGCGCGGCTGGCGGCCTCGCTCAGCGGCGGCCAGGCGACCCGTGCGGCCCTGGCCGGGGTGTTGGTGCAAGAGCCCGACATCGTCCTGTTGGACGAGCCCACCAACAATCTGGACGCCGGCGCCCGCGCCTTGGTCGCCGAGTTCCTGGCGGGGTGGAACGGCGGGGCGGTGGTGGTCAGCCATGACCGGGCGCTGCTGCGCCAGATGGACCGCATTGTCGAGTTGAGCGGCCTGGGCGCCAAGATCTATGGCGGCGACTACGACCTCTATGCCGAGCGCAAGGCGCAGGAGGAGGGGGCGGCGGTCCGCGATCTGGAGCAGGCCGAGCGCGCCATGGCCCGGGTCGGCCGCGAGGCCCAGGCCGCCCGCGAAAAGAAGGCTAAGCGCGATGCGTCGGGGCGTCGCTTCGCCGCCAAAGGCTCGGAGCCCAAGATCCTGTTGGGCGCCCAGGCCGAGCGCGCTGAAAACTCGGCGGGGCGGGAGAACATGCTGGCCGCCCGCCAGCGTGACGAGGCTGCGGCGGAGCTGGCCGAAGCGCAAAAGCGCGTCGAGCGGCTGCGGCTGCTGGATTTCGAATTGCCGTCGTCGCGGCTGCCGGCCGGCAAGTCGGTGCTGGTCTTCGACGAGGTGGGCTTCGCCTATCCTGGTGCGCCGCCGATCTTGTCGGAGCTCTCATTCCGTATGACTGGTTCAGAGCGCCTGGCGATCACGGGGCCTAACGGTTCGGGCAAGTCCACCCTGATCAGGCTGACGACCGGCGAACTGGCGCCGACCTCGGGCCGCATCGAGCTTGGCGCCCGCTCGGCCCTGCTAGATCAGCAGACCGCGATGCTCCAGCAGGATGAAACGCTGATCCAGGCGTTCCAGCGACTCAATCCAGACGCCGGGGTCAACGCCGCCTATGCCGCGCTCGCCCGGTTCCTGTTTCGAAACACGGCTGCGGAAAAGACCGTCGCGTCGCTCAGCGGCGGCGAGCGCCTGCGCGCCGCCCTGGCCTGCGTGCTGCTGGCCGAGCAGCCGCCGCAACTGCTGATCCTGGATGAACCCACCAATCACCTCGACCTGGACTCCGTCGCCGCCATCGAGGCGGCGCTACGGGGCTATGACGGGGCGATCCTTGTGGTCAGCCACGACCCCGACTTCCTCCAGGCCATCGGCGTGGAGCGACAGATCGAACTGGGCGCAGGCTAGGGCGCGCGTGGCGGCTGCAGGCATGACCTGCGGCCGCCGGTGCGTCAGGCCGCTTTTCGCATCACCTTGAACACCCCGTTGGCCCGTGCGCAGGGCTGGCCGTCGGCGGTGACGAAGGCCTGGGCGAAGGAGAGAGAGCCACCGTTCTTCACGAAGGCGGTGGTGAACTCCAGCCACTGGCCGATCTGGGCTGAGCCCAGAAAGTCCAAGGTCAGGTTGACCGTGAGGAGGCTCGCCTCGCCGCCGAGACGGTGAGAGCAGGACAGCCCCATGGCGTTGTCGGCCAGGGCGCTGATCAGCCCGCCGTGGACGAAGCCGCGACTGTTGGTGTGGGCGGCCTGGGCTCTCAGGCCCAGGATCACCGCATCCTCAGTCTTTCGGCTGTAGAGCGGCTCCCACGGATCGGTCACCGGGCTTTGCCGGTAGTGCCGCTCAAAGCCCTCGGGGACGGGCGGGTTCATCTCACGCCGCCGCCGCCAGCTTGGCGAGGCTCGACAGGGTCTTGGCGCAGGCCTGGGCCGCTTCGGCTCCCTTGGTCAGGAAGTGCTCGCGGAAGAAGGTCTGGTGGATGTCGTGCTCGTGGA
>JBEBYB010000237.1:0-4493 GCA_040391295.1 Phenylobacterium sp.
ACGTAAGACCTTGCGCCTGAACCTTTCGCAGATCTTTTCGCAACGCGGTTTGATCCTGGCCCTGGCGGTGACCTGCGGGGGCGGGGTGATCCTGTTGGCCTGCGCCAATCCCACCTACACGGCCAAGGAGGTCGGCAAGTCTCGCGGCGTGGCCGCGGTCGCCGGCACCCTGTCGGACGAGGGGCTCGCGCGCCTGACCGCCGATATGGACCCGGCCATGCTGTCGCTGGCCAAGCGGCACGATCCCGTTCGGCAAGCCGACCCCTGGGGCCGAACCATCGGTTGGACCAGTCTCGACATCACCCAGATCCCGGACCTTGGCCTGGGCGTCACCTCGGCGGAGACCGCCGAGGAGATCAACGCCATGCGTTCCTTCTCCAAGCTGCCGATCCGTCCCATGCGGCCGTTCGTCCTGACCGCCGACGGGTTTGACCGCGCCCGGGCGCTGAAATGCCTGGCCCAGGCGGTCTATTACGAGAGCGCGCGCGAACCCAAGCTCGGCCAGGAGGCGGTGGCCCAGGTGGTGCTGAACCGCGTGCGTCACCCGGCCTATCCAAAGTCCGTCTGCGGGGTGGTCTATCAGGGCGCGGCCCGGGCGACCGGCTGTCAGTTCAGCTTCACCTGCGACGGCGCGTTGCGCTACGCCCCCGAGCCCGGTCTCTGGGCCCAGGCCCAGCGGGTCGCCCGCGACGCCCTGGCCGGCCACGTGAACAAGACGGTAGGCTCGGCGACGCACTACCACGCCAACTATGTCGCCCCATACTGGGCGCCGACCCTGGTGAAGATGAAGCAGGTCGGCCTGCATATCTTCTATCGGTGGACCGGCCCCTGGGGCGAGCCGCCCGCCTTCACCGGCCGCTACGCCGGCGGCGAGGCCTATCTGTCGCCCGCCATTCTGGGGGGGCTCGACGCGCGCACCAACGGCCTGCTCGATCCCGAGGCGCAGGGCATAGGCGGTAATCGGAAACTCACCCTGGCGGTGGCCGGCGAAGTGCGGACCTACACCGTGGCCGACGCCTCGGCGCACGGCGGCGAGAAGACCCGCGTGCTCGGCACGCTCTATGCGCCGCGCCGCAAGCCGACGGCCGACGAGGTCAAGGAGATCAACAAGTCGCTGGCCGCCATGGACGACGCTTCGCCGCCCGCGCCCAGCGCGGCTCCCGCGGCGCCGGCGTCGGACGGCGGCGGACCTGGCGCGCCGTAGGCGTCAGCCGCCAAAGGCGTCGGGATAGGCGACCAGCAGGGCTTCATCCAGGGCGCCGTCCTCCAGCGCCAGGGCCATCAAGGCCGGGCTGCCGGAATAGGGGCATTTCACCTTGGCGGCCGCATCGTTGCTGAAGCCGAACTTCGGATAATATTCCGGGTGGCCGAGCACGATCACCGCATGGACGCCGAACTCCTTGGCGGTCTCCAGCGAGGCCGCGGTCAGGCGTTTGCCCACCCCGTCACGCTGACGATCGGGGCGCACCGCGAGCGGGGCCAGGGCGGCGTAGAGGTTGACGCTGTCGGCCCACAGGCGGCTGTAGAGAATGTGGCCGACGATCTCGCCGCCGTCCTCCTCCACCAGTTCGAACATCACATCGCCAGCCGCCCGCAGCCGCTCGACCAGGTCGGCCTCGTCGGCCTGATCGAAGGCGGCATGGACCACGGCGCGGATAGCTTGATGGTCGGCGGGGGCTGCGTGACGGATCATCGCCCTAGTCTAGGCGAGCCTCACGTCAGGGGAAGGCGGATTTCGGTCGACAGATCGGCGCTTACGCCCTTGGCGCGCAACCAAGGCGGGCGTGGTACGTTACAGCCAACGGCGCTGCGACGCCGGGGTAGGGAGAATTCGTCATGTCATTGTCCAACAAACGCGAGCTGAGCCTGCTGAAGCACGACGAGATCGAGGTCGTGCGGATCACCCACTATCCCGCCATTCAGGAGCTGGATCGCAAGGCGATCGCCGAGGCGCGCCGCAAGCTGACGACGCTGCGTGACACCGAGAAGACCTTCGCCCGGCAGAAGGCGCGCGAGGGTCGCGGCAAGGCCGACGCCCGCGGTGGTAGTTTTCCGGGCACCGCCGAACGCCCCCTGGAGCGCAAGCAGGTGTTTTCCAGCGCCCTGCGCCGGGTCAACAAACAAGCCGCGCGCCTAGACGCCGCCGATGCGCGGGCCGCCCATATCGACGCCTCGCGCCGGGCCTTGGCGATGCGCCGCGCCGCGCCGCCGCAACATCATCCGGCCGCCGGGAAGACGGCGGATGGGGGAATGGTCGCCGCCAGCAACAAGAAAAGCGCCACCAAGACAGCGGCAGCCAAGGTCGGCAGCGTTTCCCAAGCCAACAAGAACGCCCAGGCCAAACGCGACAATCGTTAGTCGGTCGGGTTCACCCATCTGAATCGTCATGGCCGACCTCGTGTCGGCCATCCATAGACACTGCGTTTGTGGTTTGGCGGGGCAAATCCCGCGTCTACGGATCACCGGGACAAGCGCCCGGTGATGACGATCCTGGTTAGTCTCCGGCCACCCACGACACGTCGGCGCCCAGGGCGTTGAGGTTCTCGACGAACTTCGGGTGCGCGCGCTGGATGGGCGAGGCGTTGAGGATGGTGCTTTCGCCCTCGATGCTGGCGGCCAGCATGAACAGGGCGATGGCGACGCGGATGATATAGGGGCTGTCGACCGTGGCCGGGGTCAGCGGCTTGCCGCCGAAGGTGATCAGGCGGTGCGGATCGCACAGCATGGCGTGGGCGCCGAACTTGCCGAGTTCCGAAGACCAGCCCAGCGCGCCGTCATAGACCTTGTTCCAGAACATCACCTGGCCCTCGGCGCGCACGCCCAGGGCCACGAAGATCGGCAGCAGGTCGGCCGGCACATAGGGCCAGGGCGCGGCCTCGACCTTGGTCAGGATGTTGGAGGTGAAGGGCTCGCGCACCTTCATCGGGCCATCGACGCGCGCGCTGCTCCAGCCGTTCTGGTGGGTCACCTCGACGCCGAACTTGGCGAAGGTTCGGTCCAGCAGCGGAAACTGTTCGACCGAGCCGTTGCGAACGGAAATCTCCCCGCCGGTGATCGCGCCCATGGCTAGGAAGGTGGCGACCTCGTGGAAGTCGTCGGCGAAGGTGAACTCGACCCCGCCCAGGCTGTCGACGCCGTCGACGGTGATGCGCGAGCCGCCGACGCCTTCGAGACGCGCGCCCATCAGGGTCAGGAACTCGCAGAACTCTTGGACGTGCGGCTCGCAGGCCGCGTTGGTCAGGCGCGAGTGGCCCTTGGCGGTGGCCGCGCACAGCACGAAGTTTTCGGTGGTGGTCACCGAGGCGTAGTCCAGCCAGTGGCTGACGGCGGTGAAGCCCTTGCCGCTGGTGATGACCGTCGCGGCCGGCTCGCTGGTGACGACGGCCCCGAAGGCGCGGAACACGTCGATATGCGGGTCGATCTCGCGCGAGCCGAGCGTGCAGCCGGTCACGTCCTCTTCCAGGCTGGCGTGGCCGAACCGGTGCAGCAGGGCGGGGATCAGCATGATCGAGGAACGCATGCCGAGCGGCAGGTGCGCGGCCTTCGGATCAAGACCGGTCCCGTGGTGGACGCGCAGGGTGCCGGTGTCGAAGTCCATTTCCACCGAGCTGCCCAGATTGCGGAAGAACTCCAGCAACTTGCGGACATCGGTGATGTCCGGGACACGGTGCAGGGTGATCGGCTCGTCGCTCAGCAGCGTCGCGCAGAGCACCGGCAGGACGGCGTTCTTGTTGGCCGAGGGCGTGATCTGCCCTCTCAAGGCGCGTCCGCCTCGCACGATCAGGTTCGTCATGGCGGCGCTGCGGCCCGTTTCTTTGAGAGGGTGGTTGGTGTGGTCCGCCCGGGGTGAGCCCCGGGCGCGGCTAGCGCAAGTCTGGTGTCACCAGGCGCCGATTTTCTCGGCTTCCTGGTGGCTGATGGGATGGTGGGCCTTCTCATGGTCTTCCTCGGCGAGCAAGCGCGCTGCCTCCAGAGCGGCCATGCAGCCCATGCCCGCGGCGGTCACCGCCTGACGATAGACGTCGTCGGTGACGTCGCCGGCGGCGAAGACGCCCTTGATCGCGGTGGAGGCGCTGCCGGCCGTGACCTTCAGATAGCCGGCGGCGTCGGCCTCAAGCTGGCCACGGAACAACTCGGAGGCCGGGGCATGACCGATGGCGATGAACACGCCGTCGGCCGGGATCTCGCGGACCTCGCCGGTTTCGGTGTGCTTCAGCTTCACGCCGGTGACGCCCATCGGATCGGTGTCGCCGATCACTTCGTCGATGGCGTTGTTCCAGATCACCTCGATCTTGGGGTGGGCGAACAGGCGTTCCTGCAAGATCCTCTCGGCGCGGAATTCGTCGCGGCGGTGAACGACGGTGACCTTGGAGGCGAAGCTGGTGAGGAACAGGGCTTCCTCGACCGCGGTGTTGCCGCCGCCGACCACCACGACCTCCTTGCCGCGATAGAAGAAGCCGTCGCAGGTGGCGCAGGCCGAGACGCCGAAGCCC
>JBEBYB010000238.1:0-4487 GCA_040391295.1 Phenylobacterium sp.
TGGGATCGGTACATGGGCGCGGCCGGCTAGGGCCTCGCGGCGAGAAAACGAATCGCTTCGGCGCGAGGGGGTTTTTTGGCTCCCGACGCCCGTTTCCGCGGCGGATCACGCGCCAGATGCCTTAAATGTGACTGTGCCGCGTTGAGAATTTTCTTCTTGGCCGGGCGTGGCCAAGTCAGGGTTTGAAACATTCCGTAACATGCCGCTGGTCTGTCGACCCAAGATAAGACGGCGCCGGGACCGCTGGAGGCCACCAAGAGCCTTAGTATTGATAAGCGATCATGCTGAATTTTTTCAGCTTAAAGACATGTGCGATGCGTATGGCTCGTGGTTAGTTTCCATGATCGGCGACTTTTCGTTAGTCCAGGGCGATTTCTAGCCAGTCAAGGCGCGCGGGGCATCTCGCATCAAGCTGTGGATGGCCTGGGGACAAGCGCGGCGACCTTCGGACGCACGGGCGTAAAGAGTCTTTTCATCCGTCTGGGGGATGGTTAGTCCTTACCGCGTTGCGTGGGGAGTTCCTTTAACATGCTGA
Source organism: Phenylobacterium sp. (assembly GCA_040391295.1). Classification (GTDB taxonomy): domain Bacteria; phylum Pseudomonadota; class Alphaproteobacteria; order Caulobacterales; family Caulobacteraceae; genus Phenylobacterium. The sequence continues at coordinate 536 of JBEBYB010000238.1, forward strand.
AACGACCGAGGGCCCTGTTGGGATCCCTGGCCGCCGCGGCGGTTATGGCCTTTGCTCCGTTGTCGGGCGCTGTCGCCGACACCTATTGGCAATGCGTCCCGTTCGCCCGCCTGATTTCCGGCGTCCAGATCTATGGCGACGCCTGGACCTGGTGGCGTCAGGCGGTCGGCAAGTACGACACCGGCGTTTCTCCCAAGGCCGGCGCGGTCCTGGTCTTCAAGCCCTCCGGCAAGATGCGTCTTGGCCATGTGGCCGTGGTCAGCCAGGTGCTGACCGAACGCGTCATCCAGATCACCCACGCCAACTGGTCGCGCATCGGCGGGACCCGCGGCCAGATCGAAAAAGACGTCACCGTCATCGACGTGTCGCCGGGCGGCGACTGGTCCCAGGTCAAGGTCTGGTACGATCCGGTTCGCGATCTCGGCTCGTCCACCTATCCGACCCACGGCTTTATCTACCAGGACGTCAACGCGGTCCGCATGGCCAGTTCCGGCTTCAACACCGCCCAGAACGCGGCGATCGCCGTCGCCCACGGCGCGGCCAGTCAGGTGGCCTCGGTCGTGCGTCCAGGCGCTGGTCCGCTCCACATGCTGGGCCAGGCCGCCGACTCCACCGACCGGATCGCCGCGCTGATCCAGGCCGCGACCCAGTCCCAGCCGTCCTCGGGCTCCAACTGATCAGCCGGCCGGCGTTGACGCTCGGCCGTTCGCGACGCACATGAGGGCTCGCCGCTTGCGGAGAGACTGATGCTGAACCTGCTTCGCCGAGCCGCCCCTGGCTTCGTTCCGCTGACCGTCGACGCCAATTGGCGGGCGAGCGACGACATCGTCTGGATCGATCTGGTCGATCCCACCCCGGACGAGGAAGCCGCGGTCGAGGCGGCCTACGGCATCGACCTTCCGACCCGGGAGGAAGCCAAGCATCTGGAACCCTCCTCGCGCCTCTATCAGGAGGCCGGGGCCACCTTTCTCACCGCGACCCTGCTGGCGCGCGCCGAGGAGCCGCATCCGGTGGCGAGCCCGGTGACGATGGTCCTGGTGAGCGACGTGTTGATCACCATCCGCTACGAGCCGCTGAAGGCCTTCACGATCTTCGCCGAACGTTGCGCCCATGCGCCGGTGAGCGACGGCGGCGAGGCGGCGCTGGAGCTGCTGGACGCCATCGTCGAGCGCTCGGCCGAGGTGCTGGAGCGGCAATCAGGCCTGGTGCACGAAACCTCGGTCGCGATCTTCAACCGCCCGCCCGGCAATACGTTCGGACCGCTGCTGAGCGACCTGGCGCGCGCCCAGTCGATCACCTCGCTGGCCCGCAAGAGCCTGGTGTCGCTGAGCCGTCTGTCCAGCTTCGCGGTGTTGGCCCCGGAGTTCCAGAAAGACGACAGCCGGCGCAGTCACCTGATCGCGATCCAACACGACATCCAGGCCCTGACCGAGCACGCCAGTTTCACGTCCGGCCATATTTCGTTCCTGCTGGATGCGGCGCTGGGCCTGATCAACATCGAGCAGAACAGCATCATCAAGTTCTTCTCGGTGGTGGCGGTGGTGTTCCTGCCCCCGACCCTGGTGGCGTCGATCTACGGCATGAACTTCGACATCATGCCCGAGCTTCATTGGGCCATGGGCTATCCGTGGGCCCTGGCGCTGATGGTGCTCAGCGGCGTGACGCCCTTCCTGTGGTTCAAGAAGAAGGGCTTCCTCTAGGGCTAAGCCCTTAACCATGCGGGAAAAATGGCGCCTGATCGCCATATTTGCGCAACCGTTCCTTAAGCGCGTCCGGCGATTCTAGGGGCTTCCCGAAATCTTGCCCCGGTGAGCATGTCCGCTGTCGCCAATCTTCATCGCAGTCTCGATCCCCAGACGTTGCGGCGGACGCTCGAGGCGCATCGGCGGTATCTGGCCAGCCGGACGGGCGGGCGGCGCGCCAGCCTAGCCTATGCCGACCTTTCCGGTTTCAAACTCGAAGGGATCGACCTGCGTGACGCAGACCTGACCGGCGCCCTGCTCAGCGGCGCGGCGATGGCCGGCATCAAGCTGGAGGGCGCCATCCTGTTCGGCGCCGATCTGCGCGACAGCGATCTGCGCCGGGCTGATCTATCCAGGGCCGATCTGCGCGGGGCCACCCTGCGGGGGGCTAATCTGACTGGGGCCAACCTCGCCGGTTGCGACCTGCGCGAAGGCCGTATCGCGCTGCAGGATCGCGACGAGGGCTTCCGCTATCTCGATCATGCCGGCGGGCCGGGCGAGTTGAACTTCGCGGTCTTGGCGGGGGCCAATCTCAGCGGCGCCCAGATGACCGGGGCCTCGGCCCTGGCCACCGATTTCACCGACGCCGATCTTTCGGGCGCCCAACTGGCCGGCGCCCGCCTGATCAAGGCCAAGCTGGACGGGGCGAACCTGACCGGGGCGGACGTGGCCGGCGCCGATCTGTCGGGGGCCTCGCTGAAGCGGGCCATCCTGATCCGCGTCGATTTCAGCTTCGCCACCGTGGAGGGCGCCGATCTCTCCGACGTGCTGCTGGCGCCGCCGGCGGTGGTCTATGTCGGCGACCGGCCGCTGCCCCAGGTGATCGTGGCGCATCATGCGTTCTGCGAAAGCGACGGCAAGGCCGGGGCGGCCGCGCGGCTGTCGGCGATCGACTTCCGTCCCGTGCGAACCCTCAAGCGTCGCAAGCTCAGCGGCCTGATCGCGCCAGGTTCGATCTTCTTCGGCCTGGACATGGAGGGCGCCCAACTGCAGGGCGCGGACCTGTCGCGGTGCGACTTGCGCGGGGTCAACCTGCGGACGGCCGATCTGCGCGGCGCCCGGCTGGTCGAGGCTCAACTGACCCGCGCCGATCTGCGCGGCGCCCTGCTGGGTCCGCTGGAGATCGGCGGCGGCCGGTTCGTTCGCGCCGACCTTTCGCGCGCCAACCTGCGCCACGCCGATCTGCGTCACGCCCGCCTGCCGCGCGCTCGGCTGATCGGCGCGGACCTGACCGACGCCAAGCTGGAAGACTGCGATCTGACCAGCGCAGAGCGTGACGAGTAGGTTGCGGCCCTCGTCCAAAGGAGAGGGCCGCGCGTCCCCTACATCCCGTGGCGCAGCGGCTGCAGGTCCTGCCAGACCGCGTTGCGCTTCTCGGACTTGGCCTTGAAGGCCTCGCCCATGTGCGCGCCGGAGAACATGCCGGTCTGCCAGACGGCGATGTAGTCCAGGCCGTCCTTGAGCGTGTGGTCGCGGGCGTAGTTGATCATCACCTTCGAGCCGGTGACCGCCAGCGGGGCCTTTGAGGCGATCTCGTGGGCGGTGGCCAGGGCGTGGGCCACGCACGCCTCGTGGGTGGGCAGCACCTCGTTGACCCAACCGATCTCCTTGGCCTTCTGGGCGGGCATCCTGCGGCCCGTATAGGCCATCTCACGCACCCAGCCCTCCGGGATCAGCTTGCACAGCCGCGGGAAGGTGCCGACGTCGGCGGTCATGCCGATATTGATTTCCTGGATGCAGAAGAAGGCGTCGGCGCTGGCGTAGCGGATGTCGCAGGCGCTGGTCATGTCCACGGCCCCGCCGATGCAGCCGCCCTGGATGGCGACGATCACCGGGATCCGGGCGTCGTCCAGGCAGCCGAAGCAGTCCTGCAGCCAGAGGATATGGTGGCGCTGCTGCTCGGCGTTGATGTGGCGGTCCTGGACCTGGTTCTGCGAGGTCGATCCGCCGCCGCCGAACACCGCCAGGTCCATGCCGGCCGAGAAGTGCTTGCCGGTCGAGGAGATCACGATCGCCCGGGCGCGGGCGTTGTGGTCGATGTCGCGGACGATGGCCGGCAGTTCGTTCCAGAACTCCCGGATCATCGAGTTCATCGCCTCGGGGCGCTTGAGCTGGATGTGCGCGACGCCGCCGTCGAGGCTGACGTCGAAGCAGGTCCAGGCGGTCGAAAAGGCGTCGGTCATCGGAAAGCGTCTCCCAGAACGTGTTGG
>JBEBYB010000239.1:0-4480 GCA_040391295.1 Phenylobacterium sp.
CTCCCGGGCGGGAGGGAAGGCGGCTTTAACCCAGGGCCAACCTCGTGCATACCGCCCGGCCATGACCGACAGTCTGACCGCGTTCGCCCAAACCAAGCTCGCCGCCCTAGAGGCGCGCAGCCTCAAGCGCACCCTGGTCCCGACCCACCGGCTCGACGGCCTCTGGGTCGAGCGGAATGGGCGGCGGCTGCTGTCGTTCTCCTGCAACGACTATCTGAACCTTTCCCACCATCCGGCCGTGAAGGCCGCCGCCATCGCCGCTGTCGAGGAACATGGCGTCGGGGCCGGCGCTTCGCGGCTGGTGACCGGCGATCACCCGATCTTCACGCAGCTCGAGGCGCGGCTGGCCGCCCTGAAAGGCGCGGAGGCGGCCTGCGTGTTCGGCTCCGGCTACCTCGCCAATTCCGGGATCATCCCGACGGTGGCGGGGCAGGGCGACCTGATCCTGATCGACGATCTGGCCCATGCCTGCATCTGGTCGGGCGCGCAGCTGTCGGGCGCCCGCATCGTCGCCTTCCGCCACAACGATGTCGAAGACCTCGCCGCCAAGCTTGGCGCTCATCGCGCCGAGGCCGGCCGCGCCCTGATCGCCACGGACGGCGTGTTCTCGATGGACGGCGACCTCGCCCCGCTAGGCGAGATCAGCGCCCTGGCTCAGGCGCACGACGCCTGGCTGCTGGTCGACGACGCCCACGGCCTGGGCGTGGTGGGCGAGGGGCGCGGCGCGGCGGCGATGTTCCCGAGCGCCAAGGTCGACCTGGCCATGGGCACCTTCTCGAAGGCCCTGGGCGGCTACGGCGCCTATGTCTGCGCCAGCCAGCCGGTGATCGACCTGTTGAAGACCCGCTCGCGCACCCTGGTCTATACGACCGGCCTGCCGCCCGCGAACGCCGCCGCGGCCTTGGCGGCGCTCGACGTCATCGCGTCTGATCCTGACCTGGTCGCCGCCCCGCTCGCCAAGGCCCGCCGCTTCACCCGCGCCCTCAACCTGCCCGACGCGACCAGCGCCGTGGTGCCGATCATGCTCGGCGAGGCTGACCGCACCCTGGCCGCCGCAGCCCAACTGGAGGCCCAGGGCTTTCTCGCCGTCGCGATCCGCCCGCCGACGGTTCCCGAAGGCACCGCGCGCCTGCGGCTGGCCTTCACCGCCGCTCACCCGGACGCCGAGATCGACCGGCTGGCGGCGGCGGTGCGCCTGGTGATCAACCCATGAGCCAGACCCTGTTTATCTCCGGCGCCCACACCGATGTGGGCAAGACCTATGTCGCCTGCGCCATCCTGCGCGCCGCCCGCGCCAAGGGGCTCAGCGTCGAGGCGCTCAAGCCCGTGGTCAGCGGCTTCGATCCGCAGGATTGGAGCCAGAGCGACCCGGGCCGGCTGCTGGCGGCGCTGGGCCGGCCGCTGACGCTGGAGACCCTGGACGCGATCTCGCCGCTGCGCTTCGACGCGGCGCTGTCCCCGCCGATGGCCGCCCGCCTGCAGGACTACGATCTGCGCCTGGCGCACCTCACCGACTTCTGCCGCGCCGGGCTGGCGGCCAGCGCCGCCGACCTGACCCTGGTCGAGGGCGTCGGCGGGGTGATGTCGCCGATCTCCGAGGACGCCACGGGCCTCGACCTGATGCTGGCGCTCGGCCTGCCGACCGTGCTGGTCGGCGGCTCCTATCTGGGCGCGATCAGCCACACCCTGACGGCTGTCGAGACCCTGCGCGCACGCGGCCTGGCGATCCACGCCGTGGTGGTCAGCCAGAGCGCCGAACCCGACGCGCCAGACTTCGTCCAAACCGTGGAAAGCGTCGCCGCCTTCGCCGCAGACCTGACGGTGATCGCCGCCGCCCGCGACGACCAGACCTGGGCGGCCAGGCTCGTCTAGATCAGCTCCAGCGCCTCCCACATCGTCATGGCCAGGCCAAAGCCGCGCATGTCGCCGGTGGTGGTCGGGGCCATCTTGTTCATCACATAGGCGAAGCTGGTGCGGGCATCCATGTCGATGATCGCGAGCGATCCGCCATAGCCGCCCCAGAAGATGGTGTTGGGGTTGGGCAGCGGCGTGACGCCGCCTGCGAGCCCGAAGCCCAGGCCAAAGCGCGCCGGCGTGCCCAGGATCAGGTCCTGGCCCTCGACCTGCAGCTCCAGCGCCTTGCGGCAGCCGGCTTCGGACAGGAACCGCCGGCCCTTGGCGACGCCGCCATTGGCCAGGATGGCGTGGATCTGGGCCACCGACCGGGCGTTGCCGGTCCCGCCGGCGGCCGGGATCTCGGCGCCGCGCCAGGCGCGCGTGCGGGTCTCGCCGACGTCGATGCCGGGGTTGTTCGACATGTTGGCCTGCAGTTCGGACTCGGCGCGGTCGGCGATAGCCGAGCCGGGCGGCGGCGGGATCAAATCCGCGACCCGGCCGTCCTCGGAGGCGGGCAGGCCGATGTGGAAGTCGGCGCCCAAGGGTTCGGCGATCTCCTCGCGGAACACCGTGCCCAGCGACTTGCCGGTGATGCGCCGCACCACCTCGCCGACGAGGTAGCCCTGGGTCAGGGCGTGATAGCCGGGCGCCGTGCCCGGCTCCCAATAGGGCGCCTGGGCGGCCAGCAGGCTGGTGGCCTTGTCCCAGTCGTAGAGGTCGTCCTTGGTGATCGGCTCCTTCCAGCCTGAGAGCCCGGCGCTGTGGCTCATCAGGTGGCTGACCTTGACGTTCTCTTTCCCGGCGGCGGCGAATTCGGGCCAGTAGCGGGCCACCGGGGCGTCGAAGTCGAGTTCGCCGCGGTCGGCGATCAGCAGGGCGGTGAGGGCGGTCATGGTCTTGGTCGTCGAATAGACGTTGACGATGGTGTCCTGTTCCCAGGGCCGCGTGCGCGCCTCGTCGGCGAAGCCGCCCCAGATATCGACGACCGTCTCGCCTTCCAGCGTGGCGCAGAACGCTGCGCCGACATCGCCGCCGTTGGCGAGATTGGCGTCGAACATCTCGCGCACCGGCGAGAACCTGTCGTGTGCGAACCCGCCTGCGGTGTCGCGCGCCATGGCGTCTGCTCCCTGTGTTTTTCTTCTGCGCCGAGCCTACGACGCAGAAGCTGGGACGCAACCCCGTTGGGGCCTTAGGCCTCGGCGCGGTCGCGTTGGCGCTGGGCGACGCTCAGCACGATCATGCCGACCAGGGTCGAGACCACCGAACCGGCGATCACGCCCATGCGGACCTCGGTCTGGGCCAGGGTGTCGTTCGGATCGAAGGCCAGGCCGCCGATGAACAGGCTCATGGTGAAGCCGACGCCGCACAGCAGCGAGACGCCGTAGAGCTCCAGCCACTTCGCGCCGGTCGGCCGACGGGCCAGCTTCAGGCCGATGACGGCGGCGGCGACGCCGAACACGCCGATCTGCTTGCCGACGAACAGGCCGAGCGCGATGCCGAGCGGCACCGGGCTGAGCAGGGTCGAGAACGACAGCCCCTCGAACGAAAACCCGGCGGCGGCGAAGGCGAACAGCGGCAGGATCAGGAAGGCCACATAGGGATGCAGGCTTTCCATGAAGTGCTTCAGCGGGCCCTCGTGCCCCGGCTTGCGCGGGTCGATGGGGATGGTCATGGCCGCCGCCACCCCGGCCAGCGAGGTGTTGACCCCGCTTTTCAGGCAGAAGGCCCAGGCCAGGGCGAAACAGGCCGCATAGAAGAGATAGGGCGCAGTCTTCCACTTCGACATCAGGGCCATCAGGCCGATGGCGGCCCCCGCCCCCGCCAGGGCGTAGAGATCGACGTCCGAGGTGAACAGGATGGCGATCAAAGCCACCGCGCCGAGGTCGTCGGCGATGGCCAGGGTCAGCAGGAAGATTCGCAGCGACGAGGGCAGTCGCGGCGCGGCCACGGCCAGGGCGGCGAGCGCGAAGGCGATGTCGGTGGCGGTCGGCGTCGGCCAGCCTTGCGGCGAGCCGTTCGGGCCGGCGTTGATCAGCAGATAGACGAGGGCGGGCGCGGCCATGCCGCCGATCGCGGCCAGCACCGGCAGGGCCAGGCGCCTGGGGTTCGATAGCTCGCCCCGCAGAATCTCATGTTTGATCTCGAGACCGACGACGAAGAAGAAGATCGCCATCAGCCCGTCCTTGATCCACTTGTAGACCGGCTTCACCTCATGGAAGGCGCCGATCTGGACGGGGATCTCGTGCCTGATGAAGGCGAAGTAGTGCTCGGCCCAGGGCGAGTTGGCCAAGATCACCGCCGCCAGGGCTGCGGTCGTCAGGATCAGGCCTGAGGCGCTTTCGGTCTTCAGGAAGTCGAGGGTAAGTCTGCGAGCCATGCTGTCGGTTAGCATGGCTTTTGCCGAGTAACACGACAATCGGACGTTGCTGGCGGCGAAGTGATGCCCCGCGCCGCTTGCCGGCAGAGGCGCTCGCATGCGGCGCCACCTGCGGTCGAAACCGGGATGACAGCCGAGGCCACATGTCATGACCCGCTTGCCGCCGGAGGGCGGGTGGGCCATCTGGGACCCATGCCCGTCTCCTCC
>JBEBYB010000240.1:0-4385 GCA_040391295.1 Phenylobacterium sp.
CGAGATCGCGGACAAGGATCTGGGGGAGGCCGTCGCTTCGCTTCAGACCCTCCAGACCAAAATCACGGCCCCGGCGGTGCATTGATGGCCGAGGTCGTTCCTTTCCCGCAGCGCGCGCCTTGCCCGTCCGAAAGGGTCGTGATGGCCCATTCCCTTATCGACTCCGCGATTGCTGCCGTCGCCGATGAGCGCCCCGGATCAGGGGAGAAGCTCTTGGCGGTCGCGCTGTCCGTGAAGTTGACCCTTGCCCTCGGCTCTCGAGAGGCGGGCGACTTCCTCATTCACATGGGGGTGCGAGCAAAGCAGTCCGGAGAAGGGGGCGCGGCATGATCGTGGCCATGTTCATCATCGGCGCGTTCGTGACCGTCGCCGCAGGCTGGCAGATGATTGCTGGCGATCCGCACCCGGCAGACCATCAAGGCCTGATCCTAACCATTGCCATCGGCGGGATGATCATGCTGGCCGCTGTCCTGCTTCGTAACGGAGCAGCGGCATGAGCGGGGTGCCCGACCTACGGGACATCGTTAAGCGCGTCGGTGGTGAGTTGGTGAACGGCGGCCGCGAAGCACGCGTGCCCGGGCCCGGTCATTCCAAGAGGGACCGAAGCCTAAGCCTCAGGTCTGCGGCCGACGGGCGGGTGCTTTTCCACGACTTCACCGGCAACCACAGCGTCAGCGAGATACGGGCGCACCTTGGCCTGTCCTCTGGCGAGGGTTATCAGCCCACGCCCGCCGAAGCGCGCGCAGCGAAGCGTCTGAGGGATGCTGAAGCTGCCGCTCTGCTGGCTGAGAAACACGCCTTCTGCGAGCGGGTGTGGAGCCAGACGGTAGAACCGGCCGGGACGGTCGTGTCCGCCTATCTGGGTGCGCGTTTGCTGCTCTCGTCGGAGCGTTCACTGGTCTGCCCCGACATTCGGTTCAGCCCTGCCGCGCCGCGCGCCGTGCCGTGGAACCGGATGAAGGATGATCCGCCGCCCCCGCCGCCGCATCCTGCGATGGTCTGCCTCGCGCGGGATCATCTGGGCCGGGCCCAAGGTCTGCACCTGACCTATCTCGACAGCCAAGGACGCAAGGCGTTCGGAAGCCGCTCGCGCATCATGATCGGTTCGATGATGGGAGCCTCCCTGCAGTTGGCTCCGATCTCGCCAGACGGAACGCTGGCTGTCGGGGAAGGAATGGAGACGGCGCGGGGGTTCACCCTGCTTCGAGGCGTGCCGACCTGGGCGACCTTCTCAACCTCGGGCCTGCGCAACTTCGTCGTTCCCCGCGGAGTGAGGCGCCTGATCATCGCGGCCGACAACGACGCGAACGGCGCCGGCTTCGCTGCTGCCGCAGATCTGGCTGAGCGCGCCCGATCCACCTGTGACGTCGAGATCGAGATCCCCACAGCCGTCGGGGACGATTGGGCAGATGTTTGGAGCCGCCGCGCATGAATGCGATGACCTTCGGTCGACCTGATCAGTTCGCGGGCGTCGTCTGGTCTGCGCAGAGCGAGGTCGAGGTGCTGGCCGCGACCCTCTACTCGCCCGAGCGCATGGCTGACGCTTTCGAGCGCCTGACGCCCGCGCATTTCCACGATCCGGTGCACAGTCGTATCTGGGCCACGCTGCTCGGCATGAAAGCCGCTGGCCTCAACCTCGATCCGGCCGTGATCGCGCACCACATGGGCGCCGACCAAGGCTTTGTCGAATGGGGCGGCGTACACGGCCTGGCGGAGCTGGTGGAGAAGGCCAGCACCCCCGGTGGTCTCGCAAACGTCCCTGTGCTGGGCGACCTCTATCTGCGCCGGTCACTGGACGCCTTGGCCCGAGAAATCTCGGCCCGTGCGCGAGATACGTCGGATGCGTCGGGGCTGGAGTTGCTGACCGACATGGAGCGAGAGGCAGCGGCCATCGCCCAGAACACCGACTTCGAAACAGCCTGGCATTCCGCTGGAGAGATGATCGAAGACGCCTTGGCGAAGGTCATGCAGCGCAAGGGCGCCATCGAGTTCCCTGTGGGCCTGCAGGAGGTCGATGAGAAGCTCGGAGGGCTGAACGCCGGGGAGACGACGGCTCTCGCCGCGTGGACTGGTATGGGCAAGAGCCTTGCCGGTCTCCAGATCGCGAAGGCGAACGGCGCCGCCGGAAACGGCGTGGCCTACTTCTCTCTGGAGATGTCTGAGGTCCCGATGGCGATGCGCCTCGCCTGCGACCTGATCTATGACCGCTCGGCGGCGGCGTACTCTGGCGTCACGACGAACCTGACCATCGACCGCGCCATCAAGGGCATGTTGGAGCAGCACGAGGTCGCGAGGATTCGTGAGGCGGTGAAGGTCGTCCGGAGCTGGCCGATCAACTTCGACATGCGCCCTGGCCTGACCATCCCTCAGATCGAGGCCGCCACGCGACGTCTGCATCGACAGTGGGCCCGACAGGGGATCAAGCCCGGCCCGGTGATCATCGACCACATCGGCAAGGTCGCCCCCACCAAGTCGCGGAACGGTAGCGTCACGGCCGAGACCCGAGACGTGTGCAACGACATCGACATCATGGCGAAACGGCTCGGCGTGCCGGTGGTCGCCATGTCCCAGCTGAACCGCCTTGTCGAAACCAGCAGCGCCAAGGAAAAGCGGCCGACGCTATCGAGCATCAAGGACTCCGGTGCGCTGGCCGAGAACGCACGTCAGGTGATCATGCTCTATCGGCCCGAGTACTATCTGCGCGAGCCGTTCGAACACGAGGACGTGCTGGCGAAGGCTGACCGCTTGGCCGAGCTGGCGAAGGTCCAGAACCACTTCTACTGGCTGATCGAAAAGAACTCGAACGGGCCGCCCGCTCAGGTGCGCACCTACTGTCAGGCCGCCTGCTCAGCCGTGAGGGACTGGTGATGACGTTTCCCGCCCCCATGACGCCGCCTGAGAGCGATCTTCAGGACTTCCCCTTCATGCCCCTGCATGTCGCCCGCCTGCGCGACAGTGACCTCGCCGCCGAGGAAAGCCCTGAGGCGTGCTGGTACGCCGTCCTCCTTTGGGCGGCCTCCTGGCATCAGTTGCCCGCTGGCAGCCTTCCAGACAACGACACCGTCCTCACCAAGCTGATCGGCTTGGGGCGAGACGTGAAGACGTTCAGGAAGCACCGTGACGGCGCCCTGCGCGGCTTCGTGAAGTGCAGCGACGGGCGGCTTTATCATCCGGTGGTCGCCGAACAGGTCGCCGAAGCATGGGATGGCAAGCTGCGTCAGCGCTGGCGGACCGAACTGGCCCGGATCAAGAAGGCGAACCAGCGCAACAAGGCAGACGACCCCAAGGGCTATGTGGAGATGCCGTCTCCGACGTTCGATGAGTTCATTGCGGCTAGTTATGTCCCTCCGGTGTCCCCGCCCAAGCAGGCCCCCGTCCCCGGGGACAAGGCGGAATGTCCCCCGGGACATGGCCTCCAAGAGAAAGGGACAGGGACAGAGACAGGGACAGGGACAGGGACACTTATAGAAGAGGCTAACGCCTCTCCCGCCGCCAGCGGCGCGGCGCCCGCCGTTCCACCTGGGCTGGCTCGGGCCGCCTTCGACGAGTGGAACGCCATGGCGCGGCGGGCCGGGCTCCCGACCGCGAGGGATTTCACCGAGGACCGGCGGAAGCGGATCAACGCCCGGCTGAAAGCCCACGGGATCGAGGGCTGGAGGTTGGTTCTGGCGACGGCTGAGGGCAGCGAGTTCTGCCGCGGCGGCGGTGAGCGCGGATGGCGTCTCTCGCTCGATGACCTGTTCCAGACCAAAACCTGGAACAAGCTTCGCGACGGTGCCTACGGCGAGGTCCGCCCGGGATCTGCGCCCGACGATATCACCCCGGAACGCTGGGCCGTGCTGGTCCAGTTGTGGCGCGATGGAAATCCTTGGGCGCCTGAGTTGGGGCCTGCGCCCGACCAGCCCGGAACACGCGTGCCGAAGCAGTTGCTGGTGCGCTCGGTCAGCGAGGCCGCAGCATGATCGCCCGCGTCACCTACGCCCAACAGCAAGCCGTTCTGGCCGAACGAGCGAAAGGCCGAACCGACCGTCAGATCGAGAAGATCGTCGGCCTCCCCCACGGCATCCTCTCTCGCCGTTTCATCGTCGTCGACGACCGCGACCCCCTCCCCCGGCGCGGAGCCAGCGCAAGCCCCCGAACCCTTCACCGATACACCCTGTTCTGAAAGGCCCCGTTCATGGGCAAAGCCACGAAACCCCGCCTCAACCCTCGCTCCAAGGGTGGCCGTCCCCGTCAGCCGGGCGAGCGCACCAAGAGCGGACGCCTGAAGCACAGCCCCGAAGAGGTGAAGGCGATGGTCTCCGAGACGCTGGCGGCGCTGTCGGAGACTCCGACGGCGAAGTTGATGGCGGCGCGCAAGGCCGCGATGCCCCGCACGCCGTCCG
>JBEBYB010000241.1:0-4369 GCA_040391295.1 Phenylobacterium sp.
CCGGTGGCCTTCATCACCTGGCCGACGAACCAGCCGATGGCCTGGGGCTTTTCCTTGACCGAGTCGGCCTGGCCCGGATTGGCGGCGATCAGGTCCTCGATGATCTTTTCCAGCGCCCCGGTGTCGGAGACCTGTTGCAGCCCCTGCTTCTCGACGATCTCGCGCGGAGCGCCCTCGCCGGCCCACATGCGTTCGAAGACGTCCTTGGCGATCTTGGAAGAGATGACCTCCTCTTCGATCAGGGCGACCAGTTCAGCGATCACGTCGGGCTTCAGCGGGCTGTCGACGATGTCCAGATTGCCGGCCGTCAGCTTGGCGGCCAGTTCGTTGGTCACCCAGTTCGAGACCAGCTTGGCGTCGCGGCCCTTGGCGGCTTCCTCGAAGAAGTCGGCTCTGGCCTGCTCGATGATCAGCACGCCGGCGTCATAGGCGGTCAGGCCGTATTGCGACTGCAAACGGGCCTTCTTGGCGTCCGGCAGTTCGGGCAGCCCGTCCTGGATGGCCTTCACCCACGCCGGATCAAGCTCCAGCGGCAGCAGGTCGGGATCGGGGAAGTAGCGATAGTCGTGCGCCTCTTCCTTCGAGCGCATCGAACGGGTCTCCAGCTTGCCCGGATCGAACAGGCGGGTTTCCTGATCGATCTTGCCGCCGTCCTCGATGATCTCGATCTGGCGGCGGGCTTCGTACTCGATGGCCTGCTGGATATAGCGGTAGGAGTTGACGTTCTTGATCTCGCAGCGCGTGCCCAGGTAGCTGAAATCGCCGGTCGCGCGGAACTTCTCATAGTTGCCGACGGGGCAGACCGAGACGTTGACGTCGGCGCGCAGGTTGCCCTTCTCCATGTCGCCGTCGCAGGTGCCGAGATAGACGAGGATCGTGCGCAGCTTCTTCACATAGGCCGCCGCCTCGGCCGAGCACCGCATGTCGGGCATCGACACGATTTCCATCAGCGCCGTGCCGGCCCGGTTCAGGTCGACATAGGTCGAGTTCGGGTCCTGGTCGTGCAGCGACTTGCCGGCGTCCTGCTCCAAGTGCAGGCGCTCGATGCGGACGTTGAAGGTCGAACCGTCGTCGTGCTCGACGATGACCACGCCCTCGCCGACGATCGGGTCCTTGAACTGGCTGATCTGATAGCCCTGCGGCAGGTCCGGGTAGAAATAGTTCTTCCGGTCGAAATGGCTCTTCAGATTGATCTTGGCCTCCAGGCCAAGACCGGTCTTCACCGCCTGCTCGACGCAGTGACGGTTGATGACGGGCAGCATGCCGGGCATGGCCGCGTCGACCAGCGAAACCTGCTGGTTGGGGCCCGCGCCGAATCCGACGGCGGCGCCCGAGAACAGCTTGGCGTTCGAGGCGACCTGGGCGTGAACCTCCAGGCCCAGAACCACTTCCCATTGGCCGGTGCGGCCGGTGATCAATTTCGACGTATCGGTCATGTGGCGTTCCTAGCGCCCCTCGCGGCGAAGCGGAAGCCGGACGCTGGAAATCCCTTGCACGTTCCGCGGAACAAAGGCTGAAATCCGCGTTCTCAAAACGGGGATATGGAAACACTCAGATGAAAAAGCTGATCATCTCGGCCGCTGTCGGCCTGTCGCTAACCGCCGGCGTGCTCGTCACGGCTCCGGCCTTTGCTCAAACGCCCGCCGTTGCGGCCGCTGCGGCCGTCGCCACCGCGCCTTCGGCCGGCGACACGCCGATCGCCGACATCGCCGCCACGCCGGAAGGCAAGGCCGCCCTGGACAAGAACCTGCCCGGCCTGACCGCCCACGAGGCCTATGAGCAATTCAAGGGCATGACCTTGAAGCAGGTTCAGCCGATGAGCCAAGGCGCGGTCACCGACGACCAGATCAAGGCCCTGCAAGCCGATCTGGACAAGGCCAAGAAGTAGGCTTCAGCCAACTTCGAACCGGAAAAGCCCCGCCCTCTGGACGGGGCTTTTTTCTGGCCTGTATGTCCGCCAAGGGTGTCGATTGCAGACATTACGTCACCGGTGGAGGCGCCAGAGCGCCAATGGCACACGCAGGGATTGAATCCCTTTCCCAATATGAAATTGGGCGCCATACCGAGGGTACGTGAATCCAGGCGCGCATGGATGGGTTGGCGCTGCTTGCTCGCGCTGGGATCACGCCCCCTGCCCGCCCAGGCCGCCGCCAGTTCAACGAATAGGGAACAACAGGGGCCTCATGAAACTTCGTAATCTTATGGTCGCCACGGCGATTGCCGTCGCGACCGCCTCATCCGCAACCGCGGCAGTCATCACCAAGACGTTCAATTTCACTGCACATGATTTCACGAGCATCGGCGTTTCCGGAGCCACTACGCCTCCAATGAACATTGTCATTGGCTCAATCACTGTATCGTTTGATGATAACATCAACGTACAGAATGCAACATCAGGAATCCTAGTCAACAATCTTAACATCAATCAACCATCAACAATGGCATATAACTATGTTTCAAATTCGGACCGCCTCACGATTGGAGGTTTAGCCGCCGGAGCGAACGTATTAACCGGGGGCGTTGATGATTTTTTCCTTACCATTATTAACGCATCCCGTGATGATTACACATTCGGGTACTTCTACTATTCCGAACCCGGCAAGGCCATTTGGGCCACAAATCAGTTCAGCGATTCGCCATCCGCCGTGCCCGAGCCAGCCACCTGGGCGATGATGATCATCGGCTTTGGCGCCGCCGGTTCGATGATGCGCACCTCGCGCCGCCGGAGCGCTCTCAGCGCTGCTTAATCAGCCGAGCCGATCCAGGCCCCGCCCTCTGGGCGGGGCTTTTTTTCTGGTCTGAACCCGGCGTCGCTGCGCCAACCGCGTCGCGCGGAACATTTATGGACGGCGAGCAATGGACGCGGTCAACCGGAAGGGGCCACTTGTGGGCGGTCACCTTTAAGGTGCAAGCTGAAGGGCGAAACGCATCTAGGGAGGCTTGAAACGGTGTTCAGTCTGAGTAAGGCGCTTGTCGCGGCAAGCGCGATTCTAGCGACAAGCACGCCAACGGCCGCATTGGCCGACGTCCTGTTTCGCAACGTCAGGGTGTTCGACGGCAAATCGGCGAACCTGTCGGCGCCGACATCGGTGCTGGTGAGCGGGAACAAGATCGCACGCATCAGCGGCAATCTTGAAGCGCCCGGCGTCGAGGTCATCGACGGGCAAGGCAGGACGCTCATGCCCGGCCTGATCGACGCCCACTGGCACATGACGCTCATCCGCGCGACGCCGGCCCAGCTGACCTTCGGCGACGTCGGTTTCAACAACATCCAGGCCGGCGCCGAGGCGACCGCGACGTTGATGCGCGGGTTCACGGCCGTGCGGGACGTGGGCGGCCCGAGCTTTGGCGTGAAGCAGGCGATCGACGCCGGCGTCGTGCCCGGCCCGCGGATCTGGCCGTCGGGGGCGATGATCACCGTGACCAGCGGCCATGGCGATTTCCGCCAGTTGTCGGAGATTCCGCGCGACGGATCCAAGCCCTTGTCGCGGATCGAGGAACTGGGCGGGGCGATGATCGTCGACAGCCCAGACATGATGCGCCAGCGCGTGCGCGAGCAACTGATGCTGGGCGCCAGCCAGATCAAGCTGACAGCAGGCGGCGGCGTCGCCTCGCCCCACAGCCCGCTCGACGTCTCCACCTTCACGCCCGAGGAACTGAGGGCCGCGGTCGAGGCGGCCGACAATTGGGGGACCTATGTCATGGTCCATGCCTATACGCCGGTGGCGGTCCGTCGCGCGATCGACGCCGGGATCAAGGTGATCGAGCACGCCCATCTGATCGACGACGCCACCGCGAAATACATGGCCGAGAAGGGTACGTGGCTCTCCACCCAGCCCATCCTGCAAGAGGATTTCGGGAACATGTTCCCGCCTGGCACCGAACAGTACGCGAAGGCCCAGGAGGTGATCGCCGGCACCGACAGCATCTATGCCTTGGCGAAGAAGTACAAGCTGAAGGTCGCCTTCGGGACGGACGTGCTGTTCTCCGAGGCCATGGCGCGGCGGCAGGGAGCCCTGTTGGCGAGCCTCACCCGTTGGTTCACGCCGGCGGAGATCCTTCGCCAGGCCACGTCCACGAACGCGGAGTTCCTGGCGCTGTCGGGCTTGCGGTCCCCCTACAAGGGCAAGCTCGGCGTCGTTGAGGAAGGCGCGCTGGCCGACCTGCTCCTGGTCGACGGAGATCCGACCTCCAACATCAATCTCGTCGCCGATCCTGACCGCAATTTCGTGGTCATCATGAAGGACGGCGTCATCTACAAGAACAAGCAGGCGGACTGACTGCCGGGGTCGGGGCGTCGGCCCCTGCCCTCCAATCCATGAAGGCTTGGCCGCCGTGTTCCCCGGGTTTGGGTGGGGCGCGGCGGCGG
>JBEBYB010000242.1:0-4366 GCA_040391295.1 Phenylobacterium sp.
ACCCAGATGATGGTAGGCCGGGTGAGTTTCGAACTCACGACCATTCGATTAAAAGGCGGCTGGTCGCTTTTGATTTTGCACGCGCGCGTCCAACTGTTCCTGTTCAGTTCACCCCCTCGCCCGCCTGGGTTTGCCGAGCGAGTCTGACGGTTTTCCCCACCAAAACTGTCGCACGTCGCTGCTGTTCGTTGACCGCGATGTTTCGCTTCTGTTCACTAGCGCATGAAGCTCTCGAACGTCATCCCCCTCCCTCCTCGGCCTAAACCGGCGCGCTGGACCGCAGTTATGTGCGTCGTAGGCACGGTCGATCGGGTGATCTTCGCCGCGGCCCTGAGCCACGCGATGAACTCCCGCGTCGCCAAGCTCTCACGCTGCCGCCTGTTGGACAAAAACGGGGGCTGCTACAGCTTTACTCACGCCCACCCAACCTATGATCGCGCCTGCTAGAATGGCGGTACCAAAACCGCTCAGTCCCCAGTTGTTATCAGCGCCTACTCTGTAAACGCGCCGGATTTCCGCCGAACGTTTTTCAATCACTTAGACGGTGCGTGTAAACGGGTCAGCGTTGGTAGCAGGCGGCCGGTACAGCTTTAGGCAAACCGAACCCAGCTACGATGTGGCGTGTTAGAGCATGGGCCCGATGGATCCGCGGATTCGGGGCTATTCTCACTCAGCCCGCCAGACCACAAGCGAGGCCTGCGAATGACTGGTTGCCTCTATGTAAGCCCCTGGGTTGATCCAGAGGACCATTCCCAAGGATGCGTGCCAGTTCTGCTCGCGGACACGATGGTCACTTGGTCCGGGCTCGACGCCACCGTTAAACGGCTTCCCTCGACTATCGGCAGCGACATGGAGGGAGCTGTATCGAGCGTAACGCTACAGCGGAAAGTTCAGATTATCGGCCAAGCTGCAGTCGCCATGGCCGGAGAAGGCCCGCTGATTAGAGACCGGCGGGAAACTCTGCGCTGGCGCTTGGATGACTGGGTAAAAAGTGGCCGGCCGATGAGACACTTTGGCGACGCTGTGAATGAATATTACCCACGCGTAGAAGCGATCGGGATCTATGCCTTTCCGGCACCGAGCCATGAAGTAAACTCAATGATGCGTGGCCCCATCTTCGAACTGCCAAACCTCGGCTTGTGCGCCTCGATCGGTAGCGGAGATCAGGATCTCGAAGCGCTCGCCCGCCGTTTTGATCCCCAGCTCGGTACGGTCGGTCGCCACGTCATGAACCGTATTCGCGCGTTTTGCGCTGCAATCAACGGCAATCGACTCGCCCGAGAGATCATCGACGACGCTCAAAACTCGTGGGGCGGGTATGTCGAGTTCGTGTACCTGGGCGGCGACCGCAAGTGGATGAGGGGTCCAAAGACCCTCGATTTTTTCTACCAAGTCGACCCTGTCGGTGAAGAAGCGGCGACCGTCAGGATGGCAACTCGGGTTTTGGCCTATGATCCTGGGGGTGAGGCCGCGCGGATTGCGGTCGTCGCGCGGAACCGCGACGCCTCCTACACGGTAGCTGAATTTCAACTGTCGGATCAGCCACTGCCGCTGCCAGCGGGCGAGTTCTGGAAGGGCTGGCAACAAGAGACCTTCGCAACAACATTCATCTACGGCACAGAACACGGGCCCGAGTGTCTAACCTTGCCCTGTCGGATACGGGATCGGCAGGAAGCTTTCTTTCGGATCGGCGATCATATCGCAACAGGCCTGAGTGACGAGTATGTCGACAGGCTCGCTACCGAAGCCCTGGGGGTCTTAGGTCGGCGGTATATCCCTGCGAGAGACCTCCCGCCCCCTGCTCTGCCATAGAGAGCAACCGGTAGAGGCGCAGCCCGCGAACCGGGTTCGCAGGCTCCGGTCTTGACTTCGATGTTCTCTTTGCGTTCACGTCTAGCGCATGACGCTCGACCATGCTTCCAGACGCCGCAGGCCGTGAGACCGCCATGGGCTCGCGCAATCTCGATCGCATCCACATTTCGGAGTGGCGCGACAAAGTCCGAACGGCCGCAGACATGTGGAGCGCTGGCTGGAAGGTTCGCGCCCAGTGCGAGTCCTGCAGGAACGTGCAGGTCGTTGACCTTGAGAACGTAGTCCGCCTGGGCGGGCCCGGCGTGACGCTTTGGGACAAGACTGGACGGTGCAAGCAGATAATCGGGATCGGCGCTCAATGCGAAGGCCGCGTCTTCTTCATGGCCCAGGCACGCGGCGGCTCCGGCTTCCAGCATCTGGGCAAGCCGCCGCGGGTCCGCCAGGCGAAGCGCGATCCTCTGGCCTTCGGCCCCGGTGAATTGGTCGATCCGAACGCCCCCGAGCAAGGCGGGTGGTCCGGAGCGCTTGGTCCCACGCCACCGGACCCGGAAGAGCCCCGATGACCAAGTACGAAACCCTCGGCCGGATGATGTCCTACAACACGCTGCTGAAGATGCGTTGCTCCTGCGGGCATGAGGCCTCGTTCTCCTGCAAGGACGCTTTCACCCTCTTCGGCGAGGACGCGACCCCGTTCGACATCCGCCGCCGGCTCCGGTGCAGCAAGTGCCAGGAGATCGGCAAAGTCTCGGTCTGGATTTGAGCGAGATCAGGCGCCAAGCTCCTGCGCATGTGCAACTTGTACTCACTGAAAAGCGACATCTTCAGCTGGGCTTCAGCCCACGAGAAGTTCCTCGATCACGAGCTGGACCTGCCGGCCGGCGCGGCCGAGGGCACGTCGAACATTGACCTGACGTGGAAGGAACAACTCTACCCCGACTATCGCGCGCCGATCGTGCGGCGGACGGCGGACGGGCGGCATCAGGCCTTCTTCTCCCGCTGGGGCCTGCCGAGTTCGAAGAAGGCGCTCATGGACGCCGCGACGAAGCGGGCGGACAAGCTGCACTCCAAGGGCAAGGACGTCGACTTCACTGAACTGCTGAAGATGGAGCCCGACGGTGGAACGACGAACGTCCGCAACACAAACAGCAGCCACTGGAAGCCGTATCTCGGCGTGGCGAACCGCTGCCTGGTCCCGCTGAACAACTTCGCCGAGCCTGACCAAGTGGGCGGGTCGCGTGAGAACGTCTGGTTCGCGCTTTCGAACGATCAGCCCCTCGCCTACTTCGCCGGAATCCACATCCCGGACTATTCGTGCGTCCGGAAGATCAAGACCGGCTGGGAGACCTGCGACCTCTATGGCTTCCTCACGACGGAGGCGAACGTCGAGGTTGGGGCCGTCCACAGCAAGGCCATGCCGGTGATCCTGACGACGCCGGCCGAAGCTGAGATTTGGCTCACCGCGCCGTGGGAAGAGGCCAAAGTGCTGCAGCGGCCCCTGCCCGACGGCTCGTTGAAGGTGATTGCTCGGGGCCGAGCGCCCGAGGTGGTGGCGGCTTAAGCCGCTTTACAGGAGGTCACATGCTCGTCGGCGAATTGATCGCGCAGTTGCAACAAATGCCCGCCGATCGTCTGGTTGGCATCGATCCCGGGGATGGCCACCCCATCATCGCGGTCGCAGGAGCAGCTATCGCTAGCCTAGAGATCAATTCAGAGACCGACTTCGATGAATATGATCCCGACGTCTTCGTGGAGGCGACATTGGAGATCGTGGTGATCAGGCCCAAGCAGGCTGCTGCAAACGACGCATAGAACACCCCAGCCCCGCCCGCCGCTAAGTTGGCCGGGGGTTCGCGTACTGTCCCTGCGCTGTTCTTTTGGATGGTTCTCCAGCCGACAGTTCGGCAAGCTTCCGGGCCATGAATGTACGTCAGCTCATCGAGGCGCTGAGCGCCATCGACCCCGAACTGCCGGTGATAATCCCCGGCAACGTGGATTTCGTGACGCTTGAACATGTCTTCCTCGACGTGGTCTCGCCGGTTCAAGATGGAGGTTTGCAACTCTGCGACTACGACGACGAGGGGTGCATGACCGTGGCGCGCATGTTTGGAGCGGGGGAATACGACGACAGGGACGAGCGCCCCAAACCCACGACGAACTGACTTGGCGGAATCGCGCTACCCGCGACGCATGACCGACGACGAGATCGAAGCCCGCGCCCGCGAACTGCAGCAGGAAGTCTATCCCTTCGGCCCGCCCCTGCCCTCGCCGGCCTGGGAAGCGCTTCACGAGCAGTCGCGCGAGGGTTGGCGAAAAAAGGCGCGGGAGGGTGTGCAGCCCGGCCAGGCAGCCGCGGAAGCCGAGGTGATCAAGAAGGCGCGCGGGGACTACGCGCCTAAGCCTGCATCGATGTTCAAGACGCGCTGAATGACGAAAAGGCCCCCCGCCGAAGCGAGGGGCCAGCGTGGGCGTCTAGCGCCAGGTTATTGCGACGGCTGAGGACGGTTGCACACTACGGAGATGACGAGGCCGATCGCCGCATTAGCCCGTGAGCGAT
>JBEBYB010000243.1:0-4346 GCA_040391295.1 Phenylobacterium sp.
ATGTACTGCTGCGCCATGAGGCGTCCGCGCTCGCTCTTCGAAAAGACGGGAATTCAGAGACGGAGATAGCCGTCGCGGGGCGTTGGCGCAATGAGGCGTGGCCGCGTGACGGGCAAGAGCGCCCGCTTGCGCGGAAAAACGCCCATCCGGCTCTCGTCGGAGGGAACCAAGTTCAGCCCGCGCTGACCGGAACGCACGCCGGCCCCATGCGTAGTTCTCCGCTCAGAGGCGCGCCTCCCCCCAGCGCCTGGACCAACAGGAGAATTCCCATGCACAAGGACACCGTCAAAGGGACCGCCAAGGAAGCCACCGGTTCGATCAAGGAAGCCGCCGGCAAGGTCACCGGCAACGAGCGCCTGGAAGCCGAAGGCGCGGCCGAGAAGATCGCCGGCAAAATCCAAAAGGGCGTCGGCGATCTGAAAGACGCCGCCCGCGACGCCCTGAAGAAGTAGTCGGCCGACACACCGACGACGGGCCGCGCCCTGCCAGGCGCGGCCTTGTCATGTGAGCCGACCGCCAGCTACTCGCCCAGATATATCTGATCGCGTCATCGCCCAGCCCAGGCGCAGACGGTCGGAGAGTCCGAGAAGGGGGGTGAGAGGCGGCCCCCCAGGAGAAGACGCCTGGCCGAAAGGCAAGGTTCTGCCCGTTGAGCGGGTTTCACCTGATTGGCCAAGGCGCTTAATCCCGCCGTAGTCGCTGCCAGCCGCCGGAGCCTGCCGGCGAACGTCATCTGACGAAGGCGACAGCCATGACCAAACCAAACAAGCCGCCCCCCAACATCCTGGCGATCATCGCCGACGATCTGGGCTGGTTCGAGGTCGGGGCCTATCACCGGGGCGTCATGGGGACCAAGACCCCCAACATCGACCGGATCGCCCGGGAAGGCGCGATGCTGCTCGACGCCTACGCCCAGGCCAGTTGCACCGCCGGCCGCGCGGCTTTCATCACCGGCCAGTTGCCCATCCGCACCGGGCTGACCACGGTCGGGATGCCGGGGGCGATGCAGGGACTGCAGAAGGAAGATCCGACGCTAGCCGAGCTGTTGAAGCCGCTGGGCTACATGACGGCCCAGATCGGCAAGAACCATCTGGGGGATCGCAACGAGTATCTGCCCACCGTCCACGGCTTCGACGAGTTCTACGGCAACCTCTACCACCTGAACGCCGAGGAAGAGCCGGAGCAAGCCGACTATCCCAAGGGCAACGCGCAGTTCGACAAGCTCTTCGCCCCGCGCGGCGTGTTGGAGTGCAAGGCCGTCGAGGCCGACGACCCTACCATCGACGCTCGCTTCGGGCGGATCGGCAAGCAGACGATCAAGGACACCGGACCGCTGACCCGCAAGCGGATGGAGAGCGTGGAAGACGATCTGCTCGCCCATTCGCTCGACTTCATGGACCGGGCCAAGGCGGCCGATAAGCCGTTCTTCCTCTGGCACAACACCACGCGCATGCATGTCTGGACCCGGCTTTCAGAACGCTGGGCCGGTAAGACCGGCCTCGGCGTCTATGCCGACGGCATGGCCGAACTCGACTGGGTGGTGGGCGAACTGCTGAAGAAGCTCGATGACCTGGGCATCGCCGACAACACGGTCGTGGTCTTCACGTCGGACAACGGCGCCGAAAAGTTCAGTTGGCCGGACGGCGGCACCTCGCCGTTCCGCGGCGAAAAAGGCCTCGGATGGGAAGGCGGCTTCCGCGCACCGTTCGAGATCCGCTGGCCGGGAAAAATACCGCAGGGCCAGGTCCTGAACGGCATCTTTTCACTGGAGGACGTCGTGCCGACCCTGATGGCGGCGGCCGGCGAACCTGAGATCAAGGACAAGCTGCTGAAGGGCCACCAGGCGGGCGACAAGACCTTCAAGGTCCACCTCGACGGCTACAACCAGCTGCCCTACCTGATGGGCGAGGTGGAGGAGTCTCCACGCGAGGAGTTCTTCTATTACGGCGAGCACAACCTCTTCGCGATCCGCTATCGCAACTGGAAAGTCCACTTCATGCTGAAGGACGACTGGTTCGCCGGCGCCTCGCGGACCCCTACGGTTCCTCAGCCGGTGAACCTCCGGAACGACCCGTTCGAGCAACACATGGACGCCCCCTACTATCCGATCTACGTGGGCGAGAAGCTGTGGACCGTCATGCCGGCGGCCTACATCCTTCAGGTTCATGCCGCGACGTTCGAGCAATTCCCGCCGCGTCAGGCCCCGGCAGGGTTCAGCGCCACCGAAATGCTCGGGAAGGTCTTGAACGCGGCGGCGTCCGGCGTCGGCAACAGCTAAGTCGGTCGCGCCCCGCTATCGGCGGCTGGCTCCGGTCGAGGCACCTATTGAGGGCATCTGCCGATGCGGTCCGCCTGGGATCGGGAGCGAAAATCCCCTCCTTGCTGCGTCATTGAGCACGTTCAAGCTGGCGAGCGTCCACGTGCTCGCCGGCCGTATAGACTACGCCGCCGACGGTGGGCCCAGCGGCGCTGTCGGATTGACAGCGGCCGGCTTCGCCCCGCCCCGCCCCCAGCAAGCCGCGATCAGGTCGATATTTCGCCGCAAGGCGAGCGCCAAGCTGAGCCGTGAAGCCCCTTTGAGAGCGAGGATCGCTATGTCGGCGCCGAAGATTTCCCGTAGCGCATCGATGCTCGCCCTCGCGGGCCTCGTTGCGATCCCCTCCGCGCCCATGGCCCAGGTGAGGGCTCGCGACGGCGAGCCGACGCCCGCAGCCTGCGAGGCGCTCGGCTTCGCCCCGGCCCCGACCGGCGGCTATGGCGGGTCGCCGCGCACCGCGCCAGGACGCGGCCCGATCTACTCCATGGCCCCGCCGCCGCCGTCCCAAATGGGGCTGCCCACGATCCCGCCGTTGCCTGTCCCGCCGGTGGCCAACCGGCTTGAAAGCCCGCGGATGGCGCCGCCAGCGCCTTCGCGGCCGCCGATCGTCATGAGCGGTTCGCACCGGTCGATGGAGACCGAGCGCTATCCCGGCGCGGTCGCCAATCCGATCAAGCAGGTCGCCGAGGAACCGGTCTCGACCTTTTCGGTGGATGTCGACACCGCCTCCTACGCCAATGTCCGGCGCTTTTTGAACGACGGCCGCCGCCCGCCCTCGGACGCGGTGCGGGTCGAGGAGTTGGTGAACTATTTCGACTACGGCTACGCCAAGCCGGCGGGCCGCGCCGCGCCGTTCCAGTCCTTTGTGGCGGTGACGCCCTCGCCCTGGTCCAGCCAGCGACAGATCGTCCAGATCGGCTTGCAGGGCTACGACATGCCGCGCGCCGTGCAGCCGCCGCTGAACCTGGTCTTCCTGGTCGACACCTCCGGTTCGATGTGGAGCGAGGACCGCCTGCCGCTGGCGACCAAGGCCCTGAATTTGCTGGTCGATCAGCTGCGGCCGCAGGACCGGGTGGCCATCGTCGCCTATGCCGGGTCGGCGGGCGCGGTCCTCGCCCCCACCGACGGGCGCAGCAAGCTGAAGGTGCGGTGCGCCCTGCAGTCCCTGCGGGCCGGCGGCTCCACGGCCGGCGGCCAGGGCCTGACCCTGGCCTATGACCTGGCCCGCCAGAACTTCGATTCCAAGGCGGTGAACCGGGTGATCCTGCTGACCGACGGCGACTTCAATGTCGGGGTCGCCGATCCGGCCAAGCTCAAGGACGTGGTGGCCGACAAGCGCAAGGACGGCGTCTACCTGTCGGTCTACGGCTTCGGACGCGGCAACTATAACGACGTGATGATGCAGACCCTGGCCCAGAACGGCAACGGGACGGCGGCCTATATCGACACCCTGAACGAGGCCCGGAAGCTGTTCCGCGAGGACTTCGCCAGTTCGCTGTTCCCCATCGCCGACGACGTGAAGATCCAGGTCGAATTCAATCCGACCACGGTCAGCGAATACCGGCTGATCGGCTATGAGACCCGCCTGCTGGCGCGCGAGGACTTCAACAACGACCAGGTCGACGCCGGCGAGGTCGGCTCGGGCGCCTCGGTGACCGCGCTTTACGAGATCACCTCGGTCGGCGCGCGGCCCTCCAGCGATCCCCTGCGCTATGGAAACCACAAAACCCCCGTGCCTGCCCCCACGGGCGAACTGGCCTATCTGAAGGTGCGCTACAAACTGCCCGGACAAAGCACGTCGAAGCTGATGGAACGGCCGATCGGCGCCCGCGACACCTATGCAAGCGTCCAGGCCGCGCCGGAAGCCGCCCGCTGGGCCCTGGCCGTCGCCGCCTTCGGCCAGATGCTGAAAGCCGATCCGCGCCTGGACCCCGGCTTCGGCTGGGCGCAGATCACCGACTTGGCCCAAGGCGCGCGCGGCGAAGACCCCTACGGCCTGCGCGCCGAGTTCGTTCAACTGGTCCGCGCG
>JBEBYB010000244.1:0-4341 GCA_040391295.1 Phenylobacterium sp.
TCGAAGTGCTTGCCGAAGCGCTTGGTCACCAGGGCCAGCTGTTCCTTGGCGTCCGACTTCGACTTGAAGGCGCCGACCTGGACGGCCCACTTGCCGACCGACTTCTTGGAGCCACGCAGGGCCGAGGATTCTTCCACCAGCTTGGTGCGCGAGGCGGCCGGGGTCGGCTTGGCCGAGGCCAGGACGATCTTCAGGCCGTCCTGGTCGTTGTCGCCCTGCTCGATCGAGGGGCGGACGACGGGGCCGCGAGGCTCGGGCTCAAACAGGTTCTGGGCGACGGTGATCTTCTCGCCGCGATCGCGACGGGCCATGACGTCGAAGCCGGTGAGGATCAGGTCCTCGGCGTTGTTGTTGCGGGTGGCGGTGGACGGCGCACCCAGCACCACGGTGATCAGGCGGCGATTGTCGCGCACCGCCGAGACCGCGATGTTGAAGCCCGAGGCGTTGGTGTAGCCGGTCTTCAGGCCGTCGACGCCGGGCATGCGGCCCAGCAGGCCGTTGTGGTTGCGCATGGTCACGCCGCGGAACGTAAAGCTCTGCTGGCTGAACAGCTTGTAGTACTGCGGGTAGTCCCGCATCACCGCGCGCGACAGGATGGCGATGTCGCGGGCCGTGGAGATCTGGCGGCTGTCGGGCAGGCCCGAGGCGTTGACGAACCGGGTGTTGCGCATGCCCAGCTCCTGGGCGCGCAGGGTCATCATGGCGGCGAAACGGGCTTCGGACCCCCCCAGCTTTTCAGCCAGGGCGACGGCGATGTCGTTGGCGGACTTGATCGCCAGGGCCTGCATGGCCTGGTCGACGGTCAGGGTCTCGCCGGGGCGAAGGCCGAGCTTGGTCGGGGACTGGGCGGCGGCGCGCGGAGAGATCTCGACCGGATCGCTCAGCTTGATCCGACCAGCCTGCAACGCCTCGAACGCCAGATATAAGGTCATCACTTTCGTGATCGACGCGGGATACCGAGGGCTGTCTGCGCGTTTGGCATACAGAACCTCCCCGGTCTTCGCGTCGACGACCACCGCGGCGTACTTCGGCTGGCTTTCGGACAGCTGGAGATATGGGATCTGGGCCTGAGCGGTCGAGGCCACCGGCGCGACAGCAGTCGCGGCGGCGAGGGCGATTGACGCAAACAGGCGGCGGGCGCGCTCGAACATACGGTTCGTCCGTCGATACGGGGTTGGGCGACGCAACCGCCGCCTTAGAAGAATCGTAACATGACAGCCTGAGCCTTGCGTGATGGTAAACAGGACTTGAACGAGCCGTTTTGTCGCGGCGATCTCGATCAACACTCGCGTGATGAGCGATTGTGCACTGCAACAAAGTCGCTTGACTGCTGCACTGCAACATGAGAAAACCCTGTTCGAAATCTGAGGCTATCCCGTCCCCCGTTTGCGTTGCGGCGACCGCCGCCCAATCTCGATCCAGGAGCCCGCCCATGGCCGCTGAAACCGTCAAGAACACCGTCGAACAGTTCACCACCGCCGGCAACGTCGCGTTTAAGGACGCTGTCGAGAAGTCGTTGGCCTCGCTGAACGAAGTCAACGCCCACTCCAAGAAGAACCTCGAAGCCGTGATCGCTTCGGTGA
Source organism: Phenylobacterium sp. (assembly GCA_040391295.1). Taxonomy (GTDB): domain Bacteria; phylum Pseudomonadota; class Alphaproteobacteria; order Caulobacterales; family Caulobacteraceae; genus Phenylobacterium. The sequence continues at coordinate 1,584 of JBEBYB010000244.1, forward strand.
CCGCCTCGACCAAGGGCGCTGAAGCCCTCGGCGCGCAGGCGATGGCCTATTCGAAGAAAGCCGTCGAAAACCAGGTCGCCGCCGCCAAGTCGCTGTCGGGCGCCAAGTCGATCCAGGAAGTGGTCGAACTGCAAACCACCTACGCCAAGTCGGCGTTCGAGGCCTATATCGCCGAGTTCACCAAGATGTCGGAGATCATGTCCGCCTCGGTGAAGGATTCGGTGAAGCCGCTGAACGAGCGCGTCACCGCCGCGGTCGAACGCCTTCAAGCTGCTCGTTAAGACCCCCTAGTAACCTCGCGTATCTGAGGCTTCTCCCCCGGAAGGGCCCGCGTCATTCATGGCGCGGGCCTTTTCTCTTTTCGGGGTCCGGTCCGGGCGCTAGACCTTCGGTATGTCTCAAGTCGAAGAACGTCTCGCCGCGCTCGGAATCACCTTGCCGCAACCCAATCCGCCGGTCGCCAACTACGTGCCCTTCGTCAGGGCGGGGGCGCTGGTTCACATCTCCGGCCAGGTTTCGCTGGACGCCGCCGGCGGCGTCCGCGGGATCGTCGGCGAGGATGTCGATCTGGAGACCGCCAAGGGTGCGGCGCGGATCTGCGGGATCAACCTGCTGGCCCAGATGCGCGCGGCCTGCGACGGCGATTTAGGCCGCGTCGTCCGCGTGGTGAAGCTGGGCGGCTTCGTCCAGGCCGGGCCTGAGTTCTTCGATATTCCCCAGGTCGTGAACGGCGCTTCGGACCTGATGGTCGCCGCGTTTGGCGATGCGGGTAAGCACGCCCGTTCGGCCGTCGGCGTCTATCGTCTGCCGCTGAACTTCGCCGTCGAGGTCGACGCGGTGGTGGAAATTCGGTGAAGAACACCTTCGGCGAAAGCTGGGATCTGCTGTTTCACCCGCCGGTGGCGCACCGGGGGCTGTGGACGCCGGATGGCGCGCCGGAGAATTCGCTGGGCGCCTTCCAGGCCGCCTGCCAGGCCGGCTACGGCGTCGAACTCGACGTCCAGCTGTCGGCCGACGGGGAGGCGGTGGTCTTCCACGACGACCACCTGAAGCGGATGACCGGCGCCGAGGGCAAGATCGGCGACTACAGCGCCGCCGATCTGGCGCAGATGCGGCTCGCCGGCACGGACGAATATGTGCCGACCCTGCTGGAAACCCTGGCCGTCATCGGTCGCCGGGCCATGGTCCACGTCGAGCTCAAGACCCCCTATGGCGAGGTCGGCCCGCTGGAGCAGCGGGTTCACGAAGTGCTGATGGACCATGTCGGTCCGACCTGCGTGATCGGCTTCAATCCCTATTCCCACGCCTGGTTCGCCGACCGATTCCCCGGCGTGCTGCGCGGCCTGGACAGCTACGACTACAAGCGCGCGCCGCAACTGGCCGATGTCCAGCGCCAGGCCTTTGCGCGTCTGGAGCACGTGGCGATCGCCCGGCCGCACTTTCTGGCCATGCACATCGACATGCTGCCGGACGAACGGGTCGCCAAGTATCGCGCCGAGGGCATGCCGGTGGTCGGCTGGACGGTTCGTGATCCCGCCCAATGGGACGCGGTGAAGGACCACTGCGACAACCTGATTTTCGAGGGCTTCGCGGCGTGAGTCTCAAGCCGGCGGTGCAGGTCAGCCGCCGTATCGCCGAAATCGGGCGTGAGGCTTGGGACGGCTGCGCGGCCAACCCGGCCTATCTGGGCAACCCGTTCGTCTCCTTCGACTTCCTGGATATCGTCGAGGAGTCGGGCTGCGCGGTCGAGCGCACCGGTTGGGGGCCGCAGCACCTGTCGGTTCACGACGCAGAGGGGCGGGTGGCCGCCGTGATGCCGGCCTATCTGAAGTCCCACAGCCAGGGCGAATACGTCTTCGACCATGCCTGGGCCGACGCCTATGAGCGAGCGGGCGGGCGCTACTATCCTAAACTGATCTCGGCCGCGCCGTTCACCCCGGCCACCGGCCCGCGCCTGTTGGTGCGGCCCGGCGTCGACCGGGAGGAGGCCTGGCGTATCCTGCTCGGCGGCGGCTTGGCGCTGTGCGAGCGCTATGAGGCCTCCTCCTTCCACGTGAACTTCCCGACGCGCGATGAGTGGTCGTGGATGGGCGGGCAGGGGCTCTCCCTGCGCCAGGGCCGGCAGTACCATTGGGAAAATCGCGGCTACGGGACCTTCGACGACTTCCTGGCCGCCCTGTCCTCGGGCCGGCGCAAGACCATCCGTCGCGAGCGCCGCGACGCCCAGGCGCAGGTCGAGATCGTGCCCCTGACCGGGGCGCAGATCACCGAGGATCACTGGGACGCCTTCTTCGGCTTCTATATGGACACCGGCTCGCGCAAGTGGGGCCGGCCTTATCTGAACCGATTGTTCTTCTCGCTGCTGGGCGAGCGGATGGCCGACCGGGTGCTGCTGGTGATGGCGCGGCGCGAGGGCCGCTGGATCGCCGGCGCTCTCAACCTGATCGGCGACGACTGCCTCTACGGCCGTAACTGGGGTTGCGTCGACGAGGTGCCGTTCCTGCATTTCGAGCTTTGCTACTATCAGGCCATCGACTTCGCGATCTCACGCGGCCTGGCGCGGGTGGAGGCCGGCGCCCAGGGCGAGCACAAGATCGCCCGCGGCTACCTGCCCAGCCCCGTCTACTCGGCCCACTTCATCGCCGACCCGCGCCTGCGCGCGCCGGTCGAGGATTTCCTGGAAAGGGAGCGCGAGGCGGTCGAGGGCGAGATGGAATGGCTGTCCGAAGAGTACTCGCCGTTCCGGCAGGGCGACTAG
>JBEBYB010000245.1:0-4337 GCA_040391295.1 Phenylobacterium sp.
CCGGTGGTCGCCCACCTTCATTCGCCAGTCACGCGGAATGACGTCGGATTAGGCCCAGAGAGCGTGCGGGTCAATGCGACCCTTCTCCTCTCCCCTTGGGGAGAGGTTGGGTGAGGGGGACGGCCCCTCCGAATGCACAGCGGTTGGAAAGTTGAGCGACGCTTCGCGCCGCCCCCTCACCTAGCCTCTCCCGAGGGAGAGGAAACTCGATGCGGCGAGACCTAGTGCGGCTCAGCCGCCGCGAACTTCCAGCGCAGGCGGGCGCCGCTGTCGGCGCGGGCCTGGCCGCGCAGCACGATCTGCTGGCTGCGGCGCGGCTTGCCGTCCTGGAAATAGACCGAGGTCTCGATATCGGCCGACTGGGCGTCGTTGCGCAGCCACCAGCCAGGTTCGCCCTCATGGGCGCGCAGCAGCACGCTCTTGCCGTCGCGGGCCAGGCTGGCGCTGACGTCGGGATGGACGTGGAAGCGCGAGGTGAACGGAATGAACCGCCGCCCCGCCTCGCCGCCCTGGCCGGGCTGCACGGCGACCAGCGCATCCTCGCCGCGCAGTTCGTCGGCGTTCAGGTCGAGGAACAGCTTGCGCTCATGGCGCAGGCCGAACCGCTGGACCCAACCGTCGTGGGCCAGTTCCAGCCACAGGGCGCCCTCGGCCTCGTAGCGCTTGGCCTCGACGTTCTCATAGGCGCCGATCAGCCGAGGTCCGAGGGCCGCCGCGCGGAAGCCGCGCAGGGGCTCGCCGCAGGCCTGGTCGGCCAGAGACAGCGTCGAGGAGGCGTCGACCAGCCGCAGCGCCTGGGGTCCGGCGGCCTCCGGCGACCAGGCGCTGGCGGCGATCAGCCGTCGCCCGCCGACGAGAACTTCCATCGCCAGCGGCTGGGCGCAGGCGGTGACGCTCCATGGCCCTTGAGCGGGCGCTGCGCCGTCGGCGAACACCTGGATGCTGCGGCCTTCGAGCCGATGATAGCCGTTGCGCGAGGCCGGGACCGGCGCCACGGCGTTCTCGGCGGCGCGGGCGGCGGCCACATAGGCGCGCGCGCCGGCTTCGCCGCCCTGAAGCTCGGGCAAGGCCCCGTCGGTCAGGGTGAAGAACCGCACCGTGCCGCTCAGACGGTCGATGGCGCGCATCATCTCCTCGGGCGCGATCCGGCCGCGCTGGACCAGGGCCTCGTCGAGGGTCTGGAGATCGAACAACAGCTCCAGCGCCGCGCGCGGACAGCGCGAGGCGTGGCCGCCGTCCGGCTGCACGGTGACCGGCAAGGTCTGGGCCAGCCGCGCCAAGCCCTGGGCCATCAGCTTCTCACCGACATCCCCCGCCAGGGCGGTTCCGGCCAGGGCGGCGGCGGCGGCGCGTTCGGCCGCCCGCACCGGGCCGTCGACCAGCGAGATCAGATGCCGGGCCTGGCGGGCCAGATCGAGCGCGATCAGCCCGCTCTCCATGTCCGAGGCCTTGGCGCAGATCGCCTTGGCCCCGCAGGCCAGATGCAGCACCCGGCGCTCCAGCACCTCGGGGCTCCAGGAGAAGGTGTTCCAGCGACCGAACACGCCGTGCCAATCGAGCGTCAGGCGCAGCGCCTCGGCCGCGCCCTCATCGCCCAGCGCCAGCAGGTCGCGCATCCAGTCGAAGCCGTGCAGGCCGACCGCGAAACCATGGCTGGGACTCGGCCGGTCCCAGGGATCGCCGCCAGGGCCGACATCCAGCAGTACGCCGGCGAAGGTGAAGCGGCCCGCCAGGATGCGGCGGCCCGCCTCCTTGTCGGCAGGACGCGGGTCCTTGGGAAACGCGGCCAGGCCCTCGGGCCGCGGACGCGCGAGCATCCAGCGATGCATGGGCGACCCCGCCCATTCGCGACGAACCTGCCGCAACGCGCCCTGCGTCAGGGCCAGCCCCCAGAGGCCGCCTGAAGATTTCGAGATCGCCGGGAACGCTCCGGCCACGCCGCTAGCCGCCCTTCAGCGCGCGAATATTCTCAGCATATTTCGTCGGGCCGCCCTTGAAGACGGCGGTGCCGGCGACCAGCGCCGTGGCGCCGGCCGACACGCAGAGCGGCGCGGTCTCAGCGGTCACGCCGCCGTCGACTTCCAGCTCGATGTGGCGGCCGGTGGCGTCGATCATCTTGCGCAGGGTTTCGATCTTGCGCAGCTGCGAGTGCATGAACTTCTGACCGCCGAAGCCGGGATTGATCGACATGACCAGGATCAGGTCGATCTCATCCATCATCCACTGGATGACGCTGGGATCGGTCGAGGGGTTGAAGACTACGCCGGCCTTCGCGCCCAGTTCGCGGATGCGCTTCAGGGTGCGGTTCAGGTGCGGACCGCTCTCCGGGTGGACGCTGATCAGGTCGGCGCCCGCCTCGCGGAAGGCTTCCAGATAGGGATCGGCCGGCGCGATCATCAGGTGGACGTCGAACGGGATCTTGGCGTGCGGCCGCAGGGCCTTCACGATGTCCGGGCCGAGCGTGATGTTCGGCACGAAGTGGCCGTCCATCACGTCCACATGCACCCAGTCGGCGCCCGCCGCCTCGATGGCGGCGACTTCCTCGCCCAGCTTGGCGAAGTCGGAGGCGAGAATGGATGGGGCGATGATCGGTGCGCGCGTCATGCCCTGGACTTAGCTAAGCCTCGCCCCAGGGACAAGGCCGAGCGCTCAACCCGTGCGGACGAAGCGCGCCACATAGAACCCGTCCTGGCCGCCGGCCCGATGGTGCGGCAGCAGGCGCAAGGTTCCGTCGGCCAATTGGCTGGCCCACGGCGAGCCGCCTTCACCCGGCTGCGCGGGGCTCAGCTTGAAATCACGATGGCGCATCAGGAAGGCCGTGGTCTGGGCCTCGCCCTCCTCGGGTTCCAGCGAGCAGACGCAATAGACCAGCCGCCCGCCGACCTTGGTCCGCCTGGCGGCCGAATCCAGCAGCCGGCTTTGAACGCTGGCCAGGGCGGCGACGTCGCTCGGCCGCGCCGCCCACAGCACGTCGGGGTGACGACGATAGGTGCCGGTGGCGCTGCACGGCGCGTCAAGCAGTACGGCGTCGAACTCGCGTTCGTCTTCCCACTCGCCGGCGTCGGCGGCCACGACGTCAGCGGTCAGCCCCGTGCGGTCGAGATTTTCCTTCACCCGCACCAGCCGGGCCGGCGACCGGTCGACGGCGACCACCTCGGCGCCGGTGGCGGCGAGCTGCATGGTCTTGCCGCCAGGCGCGGCGCAGAAGTCGAGCACGGTTTCGCCAGGCTTGGCTTCCAGCAGGCGGGCCGGGATCGCAGCGCTAGCGTCCTGCACCCACCACAGGCCCTCGTCATAGGCGGGCCAGGCGGCGACATCACCCTTGCGCGGCGTGCGCAGGGTGCCGCCGGGCAGCACTTCGCCTTCGAGTTCGGCGGCCAGGCGCTCGGCCTGGTCGGGGGACTTCAGCGACAGGTCGGTGGCCGGCTCTTCGGCGATCAAGGCGGCCATGGCGTCGGCGGCCTCGCGCCCGAAGGCGGCGACCCAGCGCGCATAGAGCCAGGGCGGGCACAGCGCCTCGGGCAGGTCGAGGTTCGGCGGCTCGCGCAGCAGGCCGCGCAGCACCGCATTGACCAGGCCCTTGAAGGCCCGGGTCGAGGAATGGCTGGCGGCGAGATCGACGCTGGTGGTCACGGCGGCGAAGGCCGGCACGTCCATCAGGAAGGCCTGGGTGACGCCGATCCGCAGGATGTTGCGAACCTCCTCGGGCGGGGCGCGGGTGAGCTTGGCGTCCAGCGCCCGCTCGATGGGTCCCAGCCGGCGCAGGGTGGCCATGGCTAAGGCCATGGCGAACCCGCGGTCGCGCGGCTCCAGCCCCTTGAACAGGGGCCGAGAGAGGGCTTCGTCCAGGCCGGCGCGGCGGGCGAGGCTAGCGGAAAGGATGTCGATGGCGGCCCGGCGGGCGGGCAGGCCAATGTCGCGTTCTTCAGTCACCGGCGCGGCGTGCCCTCATCGGCGGGCTGAGGCAAGCGGCGATTGCGCCCACCTGCACTGGCGCGCGCGCTCCCAAGCGCCTAAATCGAGGTGATGAGCGATCAAATCCCGCCCAATGCGGCTCCCGGCAAGGAGCTGACGCCCGCCGCCCGCCGCGCCCTGGAAGAGGCCGCCGCGCGCCACGCCGCCGACAAGGCGCAGGCCGAGCGCATCGCCGAACTCGGCGGCCCCAAGGGCCTGGAGCCGACCCGCTTCGGCGACTGGGAACGCAAAGGCATCGCCGTCGACTTCTAGCTATTCCTCGTCATCCTCTGGTCGCCGAAGGCGATCCAGGGGACCCAAGCTGAGTTGCAGAACTGGCTAGGCCGCTTGGGTCCCCCGGATCTCGCTTCGCGAGCCCGGAG
>JBEBYB010000246.1:0-4324 GCA_040391295.1 Phenylobacterium sp.
CGAGGTCTGGTCCCCCGCGTTCGGGGCCGCCCAAGGATGGCGCCTCCAGGTCTGGTCCTCCGCGCTCAGGCCCCCCGCGTTCGGGGCCTCCGAAGTCGGGCGCTCCGCGTTCCGGCCCGCCTAGGTCAGGTCCGCCCAAGTCTGGTCCGCCCAAGTCTGGTCCGCGCGGACCCAAGCGCGACTGATGCGGATCGTCTCTGGAGAGTTCCGCGGCAAGGCGCTCACCACGCCGGCCGGGGATAAGACACGTCCGACGTCGGACCGCGCGCGCCAAGCGGTGTTCAACATCCTTGAGCACGCCGCCTGGTCGCCCGGCATTCGAGACCTGCGGATCGTTGATCTGTTCGCCGGTTCCGGCGCGCTGGGCTTCGAGGCTCTGTCGCGCGGCGCGGCGTTCTGCCTGTTCGTCGAGACCGACGAGCAGGCGCGCGGCGCGATCCGCCAGAATGTCGACTCGCTGGGGCTGTTCGGGCGCACGCGGGTTCATCGGCGCGACGCCACTGATCTGGGCGTTCGTCCGGGCGCGGATGGTCCGGCCTTCAACCTGGCCTTCCTCGACCCGCCCTATGGCCAGGGGCTGGGCGAAATCTCGCTGGCCCGCCTGGCTGAAGGCGGCTGGCTGGCGGACGGCGCGGTGGTGATGTTCGAGCGCGGTTCGGACGAACCGGATTTCGCCGTCGACGGCTTCGAAAAGCTGGACGCGCGCGACTACGGCGCCGCACGCGTCCACTTCCTCAGGTTCTCACCAGGCCCGCATTGAGGTCCGGTTGTCGAGCTGACTGCGGAGATTGAGCAGGCCCTCCCTGGTGATCAGGTAGGGCTTGCCGTCCCGGCTGGCGATCAGCCGTTTCTTCTTCAGGCTCTTGAAGACAAAGAGATCGCAGTCGCTCAGCGCCCACCCGTCGCGGGTGATGCACTCGGCGGCGACCAGATCGCCGCGTTCGTTGCGCTCAATGACGATCTTGCCCCCTTGAGCCAGGGCGTGCAGCGTCCGTTGCTGCGGTTTCGAGATGTTCAATGGAATGTCCGACGTTCAGGCGTGACGAGACGCACCCGCGCCAATCCCGTGGGGAGGCGGGTACGAACGAACGGACCTGACAGCCGATGTTAGGCGAGGACGCCGGTTCGGCGGTTAGGCCCGGGCCTCGAACGCAATCTCAGACATGAACCCTCTCTAGGCGAACGTCGTGATCATGGCGAAACGCCGCGCCGACGTCCAGTTCTCAAGGGCGTGGCGCGCAAACACCCGGTTGACCTGGTCCCTGGGACCGCCCCGATAAGCGAAGCGGTCAGCCAACAACGAGGTGATTCGTGAGCTCTTCCGCCCAGTTCCTGAACCCATCCGAGGCCGCCCGGCGACTTGGCGTTTCCGCCAAGGCTCTGCGCCTCTACGAGCAGCGCGGCCTGGTCGCCCCGGTCCGCACGACAGCTGGATGGCGGGCCTATGGCCCCGATGAGATGGCCCGCGCCGCCGAGATCGCGGCCCTGCGCGGCCTTGGTCTCAGCCTCGCCCAAGTGGCGCGGGTGCTGGCCGGTGATCCCCAAGGCCTGGAGCCCGCCCTGGCCGCCCACCAGGCGACGCTCGAAGGGCGGTTGCGGCAGGTCGGTCATAGCATCGAGAAGGTTCGCGGTTTGCGGGCCGACCTCGCTCAAGGCCGGGCGCCGGCGGCCGGCGATCTGGCGCGCATGCTGGGATCGGCCGGGGCGATCAGCGTCGCCTTCGATCTTCCCTGGCCTTGGGGCGGGGAGCGGTTCGAGCTGCGCGATGTCGCGTCCCTGAACTACATCACCGGCCCGCTGGGTTGCGGCAAGACGCGGCTGGCCATGCGCCTGGCTGAGACCCTGCCCGGCGCGGTTTTCCTGGGGCTGGAGCGTTCGGCCGATGGCGGGAAGGCGGCTCGCGCCCGCCTGGACGCCAAGCCGGCTCTGAAGGCGCGAGTCGATCAGGTTCTGGCCTGGCTGATCGAGGATGGCGCGGCGACGTCGGAAGCTCTGATCACCCTGCTGGTCGAGCTGGACGCCGAAAGCCCCACCGTCCTTGTCGTCGATATGGTGGAGCAGGGCCTGGACGAGCCGACCCAGGAGGCGCTGATCGCCCATCTGCGCGGTCGGGGTCCTGACGCCAAGCCGCTGTTCCTGATGACGCGGTCCAGCACGATCTTGGACCTCGCCGCCGTGGGGCCTGGCGAGACGATCATTCTCTGCCCGGCCAACCACAGTCCGCCGATCATGGTCGCGCCCTATCCCGGCGCGCCCGGCTACGAGGCCGTGGCCACCTGTCTGGCCTCGTCGGAGGTGCGGGCGCGGACCGAAGGCATGATCGCCTGGCGGCCCTCCGCCGCCTGACGGCTGGCGGCGCGTGGCCGCGTGAGGTTGCGCGCCGCTACGGCTTGGGCGAGGGTCTGGGCCTTCGAAGCGGCCGGAGGGCGCAGATGGCGGGCTACAAGGATCGGCTGCAAGCCGATCTGGACAGGTGGATCGAGGCGGGGCTGGTGCCGGCCGGCAATCGCACCGCGATCCTGTCCAGCGTGGCCGACGGCCGGCGGGTGGACGCCTCCGTGGCGTTGGCGGTGATCGGCGCCTTGCTGCTGGGCATCGCGGCCATCGCTTTCATCGCCGCCAACTGGGACGTGATCCCGCGCCTGGCCCGGTTCGGCCTGATCCTGTCGCTGTTTCTGGCGGTGGTCGGCGCGGCGGCATGGTCGGCGAGGGACGGCGCCAGGCCGATCCTCACCAACACCCTGCTCAGCGTCGCGGCCCTGGTTTTCGCTGGGGCCATCGGATTGACCGGGCAGATCTTCGACATCGCCGGCGACCCCCAGCGGGCCTTGCGCAGCGCCGGCCTGGCGGCGGCCCTGCTTGCTGTCGCCGGACGATCCAGCGGCGCGGCGGTCGCGTCCCTGGCCCTGATCATGCTCGGCGAGTTCGCCGGCGGCTTCGAGACGGGCGCGAGCCGCTGGCTGATCTTCGCCGCGCCGGTCGGCATGGCGCTGTCCTGGTTCTGGGATTCAAAACCCCTGGCCCATATGGCCGCGCTGTCGCTGATCGTCGGCCTGCTCTCGGCCCTGTCGTTCTATGAGCAGACCTGGGGCGCGCCCGGCCTGATCGCCGGCGGCGTGGTGCTGGGCTGCCTGGCCGGGGCGGCGCGCCAGCTCTCGGACCAGCGCACCGCGGGCGTCTTCTTCCTCTGGTTCGTCTGGGGCGCGCTGGCGCTGTTTGCCGTCGGCGGCTTTGACGAGGTGAGGGGCGGCTATCTGATCGCCCATCGCGCCGTCTGGCTGGTTCTGGCGGGCGGAGTGATCGCGCTGGGCATGCACGACCGCCAGAGCATGGTCACCGCGGCCGGCGTCGTGGCGATCATCGCCGGGGTTTGCACGATCCTCTTCGACCTGGGCCTTGGCTTGATGACGGCGGCGGGGCTGTTCGCCGCCTGCGCCCTGATCGCCCTGGCGGCGGGCTTCCTGACCCGCTCGCGCAAGGTGGCGACATGATGAGGCAGCTTCCCGCCCGTATCCTCGGCGCCGGTCTGCTGCTGGTCGCCATGCTCGTCGGTCTGGTGATCTTCGAGAGCCGTGCGCGAACCGCCGGCCAGGAGGTGGTGCTGGCCATGGAGGCGGTCGATCCGCGCAACCTGCTGACCGGCCACTATGTCCTGCTGCGCCTGACCCAGGCGCTGCCGCCCGGCCAATCCTGCCCGCCGCGCACTCAGCCGTTCAGCGAGGGCGGCTGGCTGGCCCTGCGCGCCGACGGAGCTCAGCACCGGTTTGTCGGCGCCGGCCCCACGCGTGAGGCCGCGAAGGCTTACGGCGGCGATGTTCTGATCCGCGGCGGGGTCTATTGCTCACGCGTGGCGCTCGGCGACGCCGGCGAAAGCCGCGAGGCGGTGACCCTGGATATCGGCGTCGACCGCTTCCACGCCGGCCAGGACCAGGCGCAGGCGATGGAGAAGGTGTTGCGTGGACGACGTGATCCTGGCGCGGCGCCGGCCTTTGCCGTGGTGTCGGTCGGCGACGACGGCCGCGCGCGCCTGAAGGGCGTGATCCTCGACGGCAAGCGCACCGATCTGGATTGGTGGTGAGGCCCGTCGACGCTCGTCATCCCCCGGATCAGCGTGCCGCTGACCGGAGGATGACGAGCTTGGGAGGTTACCGCCGCCCGAACAGCCGCTCGATGTCGGCTAGTTTCAGCTCCACATAGGTCGGGCGGCCGTGGTTGCATTGGCCGGAGTGAGGCGTGGCCTCCATCTGGCGCAGCAGGGCGTTCATCTCAGGCGCCGACAGGACGCGGCCCGAACGCACCGAGCCGTGGCAGGCCATGGTGCCGC
>JBEBYB010000247.1:0-4314 GCA_040391295.1 Phenylobacterium sp.
CTTCGACCTGGCTGGCGACGTCGAGCAGGAGATCGATCTCCTTCATCTCGGCTTCACCCGTGGCCATGCGCTCCATGACCCGCCACATCCAGCCCGTGCCTTCACGGCACGGCGTGCACTGGCCGCAGCTCTCATGCTTGTAGAAGTAGGACGCGCGCGCGATGGCGCGGACCAGGTCGGCGTCTTTATCCATCACGATCATGGTCGCGGTGCCCAGGCCCGAGCGGCGCCCGGCCAGGTCGTCGAAGTCCATCAGCGCGACCTCGGCCTCCTCGGCCGGGATCATGCGCATCGAAATCCCGCCCGGGATCACGGCCTTCAGGTTGCCCCAGCCACCACGCACGCCCCCGAAGTGGTCTTCGATCAACTGGCGCATCGGGATCGACATGGCCTCTTCGACCACGCAGGGCTTGTTGACGTGGCCCGAGGCCGCCATCAGCTTGATGCCCGAGTTCTTCGGACGGCCGAAACCGGCGAACCAGCCGGCGCCACGGCGCAGGATGGTGCCGACGACCGCGATCGACTCGACGTTGTTGATGGTGGTCGGCGCGCCATAGATGCCGGCGCCGGCCGGGAACGGCGGCTTCAGGCGCGGCTGGCCCTTCTTGCCCTCCAGGCTCTCCATCAGCGCGGTTTCATCGCCGCAGATATAGGCCCCGGCGCCGTGGGTCACGTGCAGGTCGAAGTCCCAACCGTGGACGTTGTCCTTGCCGATCAGCTTGGCCTCGTAGGCCTGCTTGATCGCCGCCTCCAGGCGCTCGCGCTCAAGCACGTATTCGCCGCGGATGTAGATATAGGCGGTGTGGGCGCGGATGGCGTAGCTGGCCACCAGGCATCCCTCGATCAGCAGATGCGGATCGTTGCGGATGATCTCGCGGTCCTTACAGGCGCCAGGCTCGGACTCGTCGGCGTTGACGACCAGGAAGTGTGGTCGCTCGCTCTGCGCCTTCGGCATGAAGGTCCACTTCAACCCGGTCGGGAAACCGCCGCCGCCGCGTCCGCGCAGGCCCGATTCCTTGATCTGGTCGCAGATCCACTCCGGGGTCTGCTTCAGCATTTCGCGGGCGCCATTCCAGCAGCCGCGCGCCTTCGCGCCCTCAAGGCCCCAATCATGGACGCCGTAGAGGTTCGTGAAGATGCGGTCCTTGTCTTCGAGGATGCCGACCAAGGCCCCTACACTCCCTTTTGCGCAGGGCGAACGCCCGCGACGAAAATCATGCTGCTCACGCCGCCGGCTCCTTAGCGTCCTTGCCAGGCTTGGGCGCGTTCGGAAGAGACTTGATGGGCTTGGCGCGGCTGCCGTCATAGAGCGACGGATCGCTCAGCACCAGCGGGCCGCCCTCGGGGGCCGCACCTTGACGGCCGATCACCGAACCCGGCGCGGGCGTGCGGCCCGCGGCGAACTCGTCGAGCAACTTGTCGAAGCTCTCGACCGTCAGGTCTTCGTAGTATTAGTCGTTGATCATCGCCATCGGCGCGTTCGAGCACGCGCCCAGGCACTCGACTTCCTGCCAGTAGAACTTGCCGTCGGCCGAGCGGTGATCCTTCGGACCCAGCCGCTTCTTGCAGTGGGCCAGCAGTTCGTTCGCACCGCGCAGGGCGCAGGGCGTGGTGCCGCAGACCTGGACCAGCGCATGGGTGCCGACCGGCTCCAGCATGAACATGGTGTAGAAGGTCACGACCTCCAGCACCCGGATCTTGGCCATGCCGAGCATTTCGGCGACAGCGCGGATGGCGGGCTCGGAGACCCAGCCTTCCTGCTTCTGGACCAGCCACAGGATCGGGATCACCGCCGACTGCTGCTTGCCGGCCGGGTACTTCGAAATCCACCACTGCGCCTGCTCCAGGCTCTCTTTCGAGAGGGCGAAGCTCGCAGGCTGGTCCGGGGAGAGGCGGCGAACGCTCAAGCGATCCTCACTTCACGAAGTCGACGCGGACGATCTTGGCGTCGGCGATGGTGTAGATGGCGGCGACCTCGAAGGGGTCGGCGTCAGGCGAACGCTTGACCCGCTCATGGTCGATGACGTTGTTGCCGACCACGATGCGGTTCAGCAGCTCGGCGTGGTTTTGCGGGAAGTCCGCGAACACCTGCTCGTACTTGGCGCGATAGGCGGCGATGCCGCTGATCGTCACCGCGCCGTTCAGGTCGGCGACCACGACGTCGTCGGCGAAACACGCGCAATGACCATCGAGGTCATGAGCGTTGTAGGCCTCGAGCTGGGCCTCGGCCACGTCGAAGGGGCTGATGCAGGCAGGCGCGCTCAACGGTCGATCTCCCCGAACACGATGTCGAGCGACCCTAGGATCGCCGAGACGTCGGCCAGCATGTGACCGCGATTGATCCAGTCCATGGCCATCAGGTGCGGATAACCCGGCGCGCGGATCTTGCAGCGATAAGGCTTGTTGGTGCCGTCAGACACCAGGAACACGCCGAACTCGCCCTTGGGGGCCTCGACGCAGGAATAGACCTCGCCCGGCGGCGTGCTGAAGCCCTCGGTGTAGAGCTTGAAGTGGTGGATGAGCGCTTCCATCGAACGCTTCATCTCGCCACGGCGCGGCGGCGCGAACTTGTTGTCCTCGGTCATGACCGGACCGGGGGTTTTCTTAAGCCGCGCAACGCACTGCTGGATGATCCGGACGGACTCGCGCATTTCCTGCATGCGGCAGAGATAGCGGTCGTAGCAGTCGCCGTTCACGCCCAGCGGAATGTCGAACTCGAAGTCGTCGTAGCACTCGTAAGGCTGGTTGCGGCGCAGGTCCCAGGCGATGCCCGAACCCCGCACCATCACGCCCGAGAAGCCCCAGGTGATCGCCTCTTCCTTGCTCACCACGCCGATGTCGACGTTGCGCTGCTTGAAGATGCGGTTGCCGGTGATCAGCTTGTCGATGTCGCCGATCGGACGCGCGAAGGCGTCGGCCCAATCGCCGATGTCGTTGACCAAGGCTTCTGGCAGGTCCTGGTGGACGCCGCCGGGACGGAAGTAGTTGGCGTGCAGACGAGCGCCGCAGGCGCGCTCGTAGAACACCATCAGCTTCTCGCGCTCTTCGAAGCCCCACAGCGGCGGAGTAAGCGCGCCCACGTCCATCGCCTGGGTCGTCACGTTGAGCAGATGGTTCAGCACTCGGCCGATTTCCGAGAACATCACCCGGATGATCGAGCCGCGGATCGGAACCTCAAGGTCCAGCAGCTTCTCGATGGCCAGGCAGAACGCATGTTCCTGGTTCATCGGCGCCACGTAGTCGAGGCGGTCGAAGTACGGGATGTTCTGGAGGTAGGTCCGGTACTCCATCAGCTTTTCGGTGCCGCGATGCAGCAGGCCGACGTGCGGATCGACCCGCTCCACGACTTCGCCGTCCAGTTCCAGGACCAGACGCAGAACGCCGTGGGCCGCGGGGTGCTGCGGGCCGAAATTGATGTTGAACTTGCGGACCGGAGTTTCCGGGGTGGTCACGGGTGTCGAAGCGTCGTCAGCCATCACTTCGTGCCTCCCGCTTGGGGCGCGCCGGCCCCGGCCACCTTCTCGTCGCCCGGCAGCACGTAATCGGCGCCTTCCCACGGCGAGAGGAAGTCCCAGTTTCGATATTCGACGGCCTTCACCGGCTCATAGACGACGCGCTTGAGCTCGTCGTCGTAACGCAGCTCGACATAGCCCGTCATCGGGAAGTCCTTGCGCAACGGATGGCCGTGGAAGCCATAGTCGGTCAGGATCCGGCGCAGGTCGGGATGGCCTTCGAAGAAGATCCCGTACATGTCGAACGCCTCGCGCTCGAACCAGTCGGCGCAGGGATAGACCCCGGTCACCGTGGCGACCGGCGTGTCTTCGTCCGTCTGAATTTTCAGGCGGACGCGATAATTCTTGGTCAGCGACAGCAGGTGGTAGACCACGTCGAACCGCTGGACGCGATCCGGATAGTCGACCCCGCAGAGGTCGATCAGCTGCTGGAAAGCGAACTGGTCGCGCAATTGGGTCAGGACCTGCACGATCTTGCCCGCCGGAGCGGTCAGGGTCAGTTCGCCATAGGCCACGTCATAACCGGCGACAGCGCCGGCTGCGGAGGTGACGATCTCGGCGCCCAGCGCGTGCAGGGCGTCCTCGGTGACAGGCCAGCTCATCGCTCGATCGTCCCCGTCCGGCGGATTTTCTTCTGCAGTTGCAGAACGCCGTAGACCAGGGCCTCAGCCGTGGGCGGGCAGCCGGGCACATAGATGTCGACCGGAACGATCCGGTCACAGCCGCGCACGACGGAGTAGCTGAAATAGTAGTAGCCGCCGCCATTGGCGCACGAGCCCATCGAGATGACGTAGCGCGGCTC
>JBEBYB010000248.1:0-4295 GCA_040391295.1 Phenylobacterium sp.
CGGCCACGGTCTTCAGGTTCAGCGGCCGCAGGTGTTCGACGCCGAAGGCCAGGAACCCGTCCTGCTGGCGAACGATCTCGCTGGCGACCTTCAGGATGGTCTTGGCGCGCTGGTCGAGGCTCTTCACCAGCCAGTTGGCCGAAGCCATGCAGTCGGCGACGAAGACCTTCTCCTGATCCGTCCGCGCGCCGCCCGAAACGCGGGCGTGGTAGCGCTGGTCGATCAGCAGCCTGGGCAGGGTGTCGGTGTTGAGCTCCACGTGCCAAAGGCCGCCGAGCCCTTCGCGCACGAAGACGTCGGGGGCCACCGGCTGGCTGGGCTCGCCGCCGAAGGCCGCGCCGGGACGCGGGGTCAGGGCGCGAAGCTCCGCCACCATCTCGCGCATGTCGTCGTCATCGACGCCGCAGATCTTGCGCAGGGCGTTCAGGTCGCGGCGTGCCAGCAGGTCGAGATTGTCGAGCAGGGCGACCATGGCCGGATCGCAGCGGTCGCGCTCCTGGAGCTGCAGCATCAGGCACTCGCGCACGTCGCGGGCGAAGACGCCGGTCGGCTCAAAGCCCTGCAGGCAGGTCAGCACCTCTTCGATCGCGGCGAGTTCGCAGCCCAGGCGCTCGGCGGTCTCGACCAGATCGCAGCGCAGATAGCCGCCCTCGTCGACCGAATCGATCAGCACCGCGGCGATCACGCCCTGGGTCGGCGACAGGCCCACCACCGACAGCTGGTCGTGAAGATGCTCCGACAGCGTCTTCTCGCGGGTCAGGCGGCTTTCGAAATCGTCGGTGTCTTCGAACCCGCCGCCGCCCTTGCCGGCCTTCGACCAGTCGATGGCTCCGCCGGCATGCTGGGCTTCCTGGGCGTCGCCGGTGGCGTGCTCGCCTGGCGAGACCTGGTCATGGCTGACGTCCAGATCGGCCGCCGCGGCGTGGTCGGTCAGATGCTCAGGGGAAAATTCTTCCGTGTCGCGGGGCGCCTCGTCACGCTCGGCCTCGGCTTCGCGCTCGTCACGCTGCAGCAGCGGATTGCGTTCCAGCTCGCCCTCGACATAGGCGTCCAGCTCCATGTTGGAGAGCTGCAGCAGCTTGATAGCCTGCTGCAGCTGGGGCGTGATGACCAGCCCCTGCCCCTGACGAAGCTCTAAACGCGCGCCGAGCGCCAAATCCGCCTCCTGGCCTGAATCTTGCCTCAGGCTAGGCGAGGTTCCCCCACCGATTAGTTAACTTCCGCGAACAAGCTTTGCCGGGGCTCGATTTCTCACGCCGCGACACGGTCCGCAGGGAGGTTCAGCGGCGCCCAGGCGAACTCCGGATAGACCCCGGCCATCATCCGGTCGACATAGGCGGTCAGGTTGCCGAACATCATCGCACGGTCGCGCAGCGGGGCGTCGAAGAACGGCGTCAGCACCCCGGCCAGCATGCCGAACGCCACCGCATCGACGCTGGTCGGCCGCGCGCCCATCAAGAACCGCCTATCGCCCAGCAGGGCCGAAAGCGCCGCGAGCGAGCGCGAGCCCAGAGCCAGGATCTCCGGCTCCGAATGCCGGCCGATCCCGACGGCGCGAACGGTTTCGGCCACTCGGCCCTGAACCTCTCGACGCACGTCCTCCTGGACGGTCGGGGGCATCTGGTCGAAGAAATGGGCCGGACCCTTGGCGAAATTCTCCGGCGTCAGCCAACGCATGTGGATCAGGGTCCAGCCGAAATGGTTCTCGATCATCCGTTCGACGGCCCAGGCCTGGGCGCGTTCGAGCGCGCAGAGCCCCTCGTCGAAATCGATCCCGTATTTCCGCTCCAGATGCAGGCGGATGAAGTGGCTGTCGGCGATCAGCTCGCCGTCGTCGTTCATCCACGGCAGTTGGCCCTTGGGCGAAAACTGCGGCGCGGAGGTTTCTTTCACATAGGGCAGGCCCGCCAGCCGCAGATGGGTCTCGGTCTTGGTGACATAGGGGCTGACCTCGGGAAGGCCGAAGCTCTCGCCAAATCCGTACAGCGTGATCATCAGGGCCTCTCCGTTGAAACGACCCTGTTGGCTTAGGCCCGCGCTGCTGCCACCATGCTGTCAGCATCGACCAGCGATGCTCTCCTCATGAAGCGGCTTTCCATGCGACGCGCCGACCGCCTGTTCCAGATCATCCAGATCATGCGCCGCGCGCGCGCGCCGATCACCGCCGACGCGATCGCCGAGGAACTGGAGACCTCCAAGCGCACCATCTATCGCGACATCGCCACCCTGATGGGCCAGCGGGTGCCGATCCGCGGCGAGGCCGGGATGGGCTATGTGCTCGACCAGGGCTTCGACCTGCCGCCGCTGATGCTGACGCCCGACGAGATCGAGGCCGCCGTTCTAGGCGCCCAGTGGGTGGCGGGCCGCGGCGACCCGGCGCTGGCCCGCGCGGCCCAGGACCTGATCGCCAAGATCGCGGTTGCGGTGCCTGAGCGCCTGCGACCCTTCGTGCTCGAACCCGCCGGCCGGGCCGTTCCGGCCTGGCGCCAAACGCCGCCGGACCGCCTGGACATGGGCGAGGTGCGCGCGGCGATCCGTGGCGGGCGCAAGATCATCCTGGATTATCGCGACGAGCAGGACCGGGCCAGTCAGCGGACCATCTGGCCGGTCACGGTCGGGTATCATGAGACGGTGCGGCTGCTGGTCGGCTGGTGCGAGCTGCGCGCCGACTTCCGCAATTTCCGCACGGACCGGGTGGCCGCCGCGGAGTTCCTGGACGAACGATACCCGGAACGTCCCGGCGCCCTGCGCGCACGCTGGCGAGTCCAGGTCGAGGCCGAACACAAACGCCACGCCGCCAAGGGCGCGGCGGCGTGAGCTTCAGCCGAAGTGATCGCCCAGATAGACGCGGCGGACCTCGGGATCGTCGACGATCTGATCTGGAGTGCCTTCGAACAGCAATTCGCCCGAGGCGATGATCGAGGCGCGGTCGATGATGTCCAGCGTTTCGCGGACATTGTGGTCGGTGATCAGGATGCCGATCCCCCGGCCCTTCAGATAGGTGATCACCTCGCGGATATCGGCGATGGCGAGCGGGTCGATACCGGCGAAAGGTTCGTCCAGCAGCATGAACGAGGGTTCGCTGGCCAGGGCGCGGGCGATCTCGACCCGGCGGCGCTCACCGCCCGACAGCGAAATCGCCGGGGACGAGCGCAGATGTTCGATCCGCAGCTCTTCCAGCAGCTCGGTGACCGTCGCCTTGGCGCGAGTCTGGCTGCGCTCGCGCAGTTCGACCACGGCCATCACGTTCTCCTCGACCGTCATGGCCCGGAAGATCGAGGTTTCCTGCGGCAGGTAGCCTACGCCCATGCGGGCGCGCTGGTACATCGGCTGGCGGGTGATGTTCTCGCCGTCCAGATAGATCGAACCGTAGTCGGCCGGGATCAGGCCGGTGATCATATAGAAGCAGGTGGTCTTGCCCGCCCCGTTGGGGCCGAGCAGGCCGACGACCTCGCCGCGCGCCAGGCGCAGGGAAACGCCCTTCACGACCGGCCGGCCACGGAACGACTTGCCGATATTGTCGACAACCAGTCCTTGGCCTTCGAGAGCCGGCAGCGACTCAAAGCGTTCCGGTTTCAAGCGCGGACCTAACGTCGGACAGCGGGCTGGGCCGCCGTCTGCTGGTTGGGATAGATCACAGCGCGAGGACGGGCCTTGCCCGGCCCTTTCGCGCCCGATTCCATCTGGGCGTTGCCCGAGGCGACGTTGACCGTCAGGCGATCGCCGCGAATGACGTTCTGACCCTGCACCGCCACGACATCGCCGGTGATGACGATGCGCTCGGAAATGACCTCGTAGACGGCGTTGTTGCCGCGCACCCGCTGCTGCGGGGTGACATAGAAGACGTTGCCGATCGCCTCGATGCGCTCCAGCGCGCCGCAGGGCGCCGACTGGCCGCCAGCCTTGGCCGCGCCCTTCTGGTTGAAGGTCTTCAGCACGTCGGCCCGCAGCCGGGTGCGATCCTGCAGCGCTTCGGCCGATCCGCTCCAGATCGACAGGCACTCGGCGTTCACGACCTCGAGCGAGTCGGCGGTGATATCCACCGGGGCGTCGGAATTTCGGGCGAGCTGAGCCGCCGCCGGGCCAGCCAAGCCCATGGCGAGGGCCGAAATGGCCACCAGCTTCATCATTTCAAGCCCGCTCATGCTCATGCAGCCTATTTGGGAAACCCAACCTCAAAGTTCGAGTGTTCAAGCTCTACTTCGAATCGAGGCGACCGCGCACCCCGCCTTTGAAGACCAGGCGCTCGCCCTTGTCGTATACGCCATAGGACTTCGCAGTGATTTCGCCAAGCG
>JBEBYB010000249.1:0-4284 GCA_040391295.1 Phenylobacterium sp.
TATTTCTGCCACCGTCTGGACGGGGCGCTTTCGGCGATCCTCTACGAGGTGACCAACACCTTCGGCGAACGGCATATCTATCTGATCCCGGTCGAAGGCGGCGGGCCGATCACCCAGACCTGCGACAAGACTTTCTATGTCTCGCCGTTCATGGACATGGACCTGAGCTACGCCTTCCGGATCCGCGCGCCGGGCGAGACGGTCTCGATCATCGTCGATGTTCACGACGCCGAGGGCCATGTGATGGGGGCGGCGTTCTCAGGGATCAGGCGTGAACTGACCGACCGGTCGCTGTTGCACGCATGGCTGTCACATCCCTTGATGACCTTGGGAGTCATGGCCGCGATCCATTGGGAAGCCTTCAAGATCTGGCGCAAGGGTGGACGCTTGCGCACCCGGCCGCCCCCGCCAGCGACGTCCGTGACGTTCGTTCATGGCGTTCGCGCTCGCGCCGCCTAGTCGCCGCCGATATTCTCCGGATACGTCAAAACAAGTCTGGCGTGCATCGAGGCGGCGCCTCAAAATGAATTCCATACTTGAAGATGGAATTTCTGATGAGTGAGTCACACCCCTCCCGGCGGGGTGCGCGACCCTCTGACTCCGGCTCTATCAAGGTCGACGTCAGCGAGATGCCGCGTGTGCTGCAGAGAATCACGGCGCTTTCGTTGCGTTACCCTGGGCGGATGGCGGTGGCGATTGGCTGCTCGCTGGGGGCCGCGATCGCCAGCCTGACCTTGCCGCGCCTGTTCGGCGGCGCTGTCGATCAGGCTCAGGCCCTGCTCGAGGGCGGGGCCGCCCATGCGAGCGAGGCGCAGGCCGCGCTGTGGGGCACGGCGATGCTGGTGATCGCCGCGACGGTGATTCGCGGGCTGCTGACCATGATGTCCGGCTATCTGGGCGAATATGTCAGCCAACGGGTCGGCTACGACCTGCGGCTCCAGTTCTTCCAGCACCTCCAGCGGCTGTCGTTCGGCTTTCATGACCGCATCCATTCGGGCGACCTGATCACGCGGGGCATGCTCGACCTGGAGGGCGCGCGGGTCTTCATTCAGGGCGGGGTGATGCAGGCGGTCAGCCTGGTGCTGCTGCTGGGCTTCGCCAGCTACATGATGCTGTCGGCCGACCTGACCATGGGGCTGATCGGCCTGGCCTTCGTGCCGATCGCCGGCTGGGCGCTGGCGCGGATGGGGTTCCTGCTGCGGGTCACCTGGCTGCGGGTGCAGGAGCTGATGGCGGTGCTGACCTTGACCATGGAGGAAAACCTCCAGGGCATTCGCGTAGTCCGCGCCTTCGCCGGCAAGCGCTTCGAGATGGCCAAGTTCGACGCCGCCTCGCTGGATGCGCTGAACTTCTCCTACAAGCGTATCACCCTGCGGTTCCGGGCGGTCTCGGTGATGACGCTCTCGTTCTACGGCTCGATGGGGCTGCTGCTCTGGTACGGGGGGCACAAGGTGGCGGGCGGGACGATGAGCGTCGGCAAGCTGACCGAGTTCCTGACCTACATGACCCTGCTGCAATCGCCGATCCGGCAGATCGCCATGATCTTCAACTCGGCGGCGCGGGCGACGTCCTCGGGCGCGCGGCTGTTCGAGGTGCTGGACCTGGAGCCGGAGATCGCCGACGCGCCGAACGCCAAGCCCCTGGCGACGACCGCAGGGACGCTGCGCTTCGAGAACGTCGACTTCAGCTACGAGCGGGGCGGCAAGCAGATCCTGCATGGGGTCAGCTTCGAGGTGCGCGCCGGCCAGACCCTGGGCGTCGTCGGCCCGCCCGGCAGCGGCAAGTCGACCATCGCCAACCTGATCCCGCGCTTCTACGACGTGAC
Organism: Phenylobacterium sp.; assembly: GCA_040391295.1. Taxonomy (GTDB): domain Bacteria; phylum Pseudomonadota; class Alphaproteobacteria; order Caulobacterales; family Caulobacteraceae; genus Phenylobacterium. Next base: position 1,826 of record JBEBYB010000249.1, read on the forward strand.
CGGCGGGGCGATCACCATCGACGGCCAGGACATCCGCGACGTGACCCTGGCCAGTTTGCGCGAATATGTCGGGCTGGTGCAGCAGGAGGCGTTCCTGTTCGACTCATCCATCGGCCACAACGTCGCCTATGCCGATCCCTGGGCGCAGGAGGATCGCATCGTCGGCGCGGCCAAAACCGCCCAGCTTCATGACCACATCGCCGGCCTGCCGTCGGGCTATGAGACGCGAGTGGGCGAGCGCGGCGTGGCCCTGTCGGGCGGTCAGCGCCAGCGGATGAGCATCGCGCGCGGCGTGGTGCCGGGACCGGGCGTGATGATCTTCGACGACTCGACCGCGGCCATCGACGCGGTGACCGAACGCCGGGTGCGCGACGCCCTGGCGGAAGCCACGGCGGCCAAGGCCACCATCATTATCGCCCACCGCCTGTCCTCGCTGATGCACGCCGACCACATCGTGGTGCTGGACGAAGGCGCGGTGGTCGAGCGCGGCACCCACGCCGAACTGGTGAAGCAGGGCGGCGTCTATGCCGACCTCTACGAACTTCAGACGCGCTCGGACGCCGAGGCGACCTTGGACGAGGACGCCATTCTCCAGGAGGTCGGCGCATGAGCGAGACCGTGCAAGCCCCGCCGCCCCGCCGCCGCGCCTCGCTCGGCACCTCCGAGGGCGAGGACATCTTCGGCACGTTCGACATCGACGTGGCCAAGCGGTTCCTGCAAATCCTGAAGCCGCATAAGCGCTCGTTCTTCATCGCCGTGGTCGCGGTGCTGATCTCAGCGGCCTGCGCGGTCACGATCCCGGCGCTGATCGGGCGGGCGGTGACCGCGGCGGTCAACCGTGACGGCCAACTGCTCGACCAGATCCTGATCGCCTTCGCAGGTCTGATCGCGCTCTACACGACCGCCTTCTTCATGGAGCAGTGGTTGTCGGCGCGGCTGGCCCAGCGGGTGATCTTCGACGTCCGCCGCAAGATGTTCGATCACTTCCAGGACGTGTCGCTGTCGTTCATGGACAAGACCCATGTCGGCCGGATCATGTCGCGCCTGCAGGGCGACGTGAACGCGCTGCAGGAGTTTCTGGAAAGCTCGACCGGGGCGGTCGGCGACCTGGCGATGCTGATCGGCATCACCGCCGTCCTGATCAGCATGGACTGGCGGCTGGGCCTGCTGACCCTGACCGTGCTGCCGCTGCTGATCATCGTGCGGGCGGTCTGGCTGCCGTTCTCGAAGAAGAGTTTCCGCGACGCGCGCGACGCCTCGTCCACCGCCAACTCGGCCCTGGCCGAGAACATCAACGGCGTGCGCACCGTGCAGGAGAGCCGCCGCGAGGCGGTGAACTTCGAGCTCTACAAGGAGATGGCCCACGACAATTTCGTCGCCCAGGCCCGCGCCTCGTGGATGAGCCAGATCATGGTGCCGACGGTCGATGTCCTGACCGGCATGGCCATGGCCATCGTCATCGTGGTCGGCGGCAATGCGGTGATGGGCGGGCGGCTGGAGGTCGGGGTGATGGTCGCCTTCATCTTCTATGTGCAGCGGTTCTTCGACCCGGTCCGCATGCTGTCGATGCAGTATACGATCATGCAGCGGGCCATGGCCGCCGGGCACCGGATCTTCGAGGTGCTCGACGTCAAGGTGGCGATCACCGACAAGGCCGGCGCCCAGCCGCTGGCCGATACGCCGGCGACGGTGGAGTTCAGGAACGTCACCTTCGGCTACGACCCGGCCCGGCCGGTGCTGCACGACATCAGCCTGAAGGTGAACCCGCGCGAGGTGGTGGCCCTGGTCGGGCCGACCGGATCGGGCAAGACCTCGATCATCGCCCTGACCCACCGGTTCTACGAGGTCGATCAGGGCCAGATCCTGGTCGGCGGCCACGACGTGCGCGACGTGACCCTGGACTCGCTGGGCAAGACCATCGGCATGGTGCTGCAGGAGCCGTTCCTGTTCACCGGCACGATCGAGGAGAACATTCGCTACAACACCCAAGGGGCGAGCTTCGAGGACGTGGTCGAAGCGGCCAAGGCGGTCAGCGCCCACGATTTCATCCTGCGCCTGCCGGACGGCTATCAGACCAAGCTCGGCCAACGGGGCCGCAACATCTCGATGGGCCAGCGGCAGTTGATCTCGTTCGCCCGGGCCCTGGTGGCCGATCCGCAGATCCTGATCCTCGACGAGGCCACGGCGAACATCGACTCGTTCACCGAGCAGGCGATCCAGAAGGCGCTGAAGGTGCTGTTCTCGGGCCGGACCTGCATCGTCATCGCCCACCGGCTGGCGACCATCCGCGACGCCGACCGCATCGTGGTGCTGCAGCAGGGCCGGATCCTGGAGCAGGGGAACCACGACGAACTGATGGAGAACGGCGGGCTCTATTCGCACCTCTACACCTCGGCCCACGCTTCGTTCGACGACCAGGTGGTGGCGGTGACCGGCGACAGTGAGTTCGCGACGCGGAC
>JBEBYB010000250.1:0-4255 GCA_040391295.1 Phenylobacterium sp.
CGTTTCAGGGGCGCCGTGAGAGGCTTTGAGCCTGTTGGGTCTCATGGGGTCTGGATGCCTGCCAATTTTCCACCGCCGGCGCGGGCCGGGGTTCGGGCGCCGGTGCGTTATTCGCCGGAGCTCGGGCGGGAGATCTGTCGGCGGTTGGCGGCCGGCGAGAGCCAGCACGCCCTGGCGCGCGAGCCGGGGATGCCGGCGCGGCGGACGTTTGGCGACTGGGCGGCGCGCGATCCCGAGTTCGGGGCGGCCTATGAGGCGGCCAAGCTGGCGGGGCGCATGCGGCGTATCGCTCTGGACCGGCAGGCCGACCAGCCGCGGATGTGGCGCAAGATGCTGACGCGCCAGGGGCGGCGGGGCGGCAGCCTCTCGCCCTATACGCCGGAGCTGGCCGAGGCGATCTGCCTGCGGATCGCGGGCGGGGAGAGCGTGCTGGCGATCGGGGCGGACCCGGCGATGCCGTGCAGCGTGACCATCTATAACTGGGCGCGGCGCAACGACGATTTCCGCGAGATGTATCTGCGGGCCAAGGATATGGCCGCCGACCTGTTGTTCGACCTCAGCCGCGAGATCGCCATGGAGGCGACCGAGGCCAGCGTGCGGTCCGACCGGCTGCGGATCGAGACCCTGCGCTGGCACACCGCGATGCTGGCGCCCAAGAAGTACGGGACGCGCCGGGCGCTGGGGCCGGAGGCGGGGGAGGGCGCGGCGGGGCCGCAGCCGTTCACGGTGCTGATCCAGCGGTTCGCCGACGCCGACGGCGGGCCGCAGTTCACCGACCAGGAGGGCAACGAGGTGGAGCGGCCGATCGGGGCGTAAAGGCGGCGGCCAGATTGCAGGTCGGCGACAGGGTGAAAAATTGGCGGCATGACAGCGACGGAAGGTCGCCGTTCATCCGTTTCACTATAGCCGTGGCGGGCAAGCTGCTTCTCCCCCCTCCCGAGCCCAGGATTGACGTTTTGAGTTCCGTTCTTCCCCGCGGCCGCGTTCCGGCCGGCCTGATCCTTCGACTGCTCGCCGGCGCGGCCTCGCTCGCCTTGATGACCGGGACGGCCCAGGCCCAGACCGCCGCCGAGTATGACGAGGACACCGAGGTCGAGGAGTTGGTGGTCAGCGGCACGCGCACCCTGCGCGGCGCGGTGATCGGCGACATCGCCCCCGAACTGAGCATCTCGCCGCGCGAGATCCGCGCCTATGGGGCCGGCACGGTGACCGAGCTGCTGGACGCCCTGGCGCCGCAGACCACCAGCGGCCAGGGCGGCGGCGGGCGGCCGGTGGTGCTGATCAACGGGGCGCGGACCTCCGGGTTCTCCGAGATCCGCGACCTGCCGACCGAGGCCATCGCGCGGGTGGACATCCTGCCCGAGGAGGTCTCGCTGAAATACGGCTACCCGGCCGAGCAGAAGGTGGTGAACATCGTGCTGCGCCAGCGTTTCCGCGCCTGGCTGGCCGAGGGGATCGGATCTACGCCGACCCAGTCCGGCGGCGGCCAGAGCCTGGCGGCGCATGGCGGGCTGCTGAAGATCGACAAGGGCCGGCGGCTGACGCTCGACGCCAAGGTCACGGAGGCCGAACCGATCCTGGAGAGCGAGCGCGACGTCGAGGACGGCGAGGGCGCGTTCCGCACCCTGGCGCCCGGCTCCACCGACGTGACGCTGAACGCGGTGCTGGCCCAGCCGCTGGGCCGGGGCGTGCAGGGGACGCTCAACGGGACGTTCCAATCCACCGACACCCAGGCGCGGCTTGGCCGGTCGTCGGCGACCGGCGAGCCGCTGATCCGCAATTCGCTGGTCGAGGACGGCCGCATGGCCGGGGCGCTGAGCGGCGCCTATGCCGGCTGGCAGTGGTCGGCCACGGCCGAGGCCGCGCGCAACGTCTCGAAGTCGAACACCGACCGGGCGCTGGCGGACCTGGCCTATACCGACTGGACGCGGGCGGTGACCACCTCGGCCCAGACCGACCTGGTGCTGAACCGGGCGTTCGGATCGCTGCCGGCCGGGCAGATCAGCTCGACCCTGACGGCGCGGGCCTCGACGATGGAGCTGGAGAGCGACGCGCTGCGGGCCGGGCTTGGCCAGACCAGCGACCTGACGCGCCATATCGGCCAGCTCCAGGCCAGCTTCGACGTGCCGATCACCCGGGCCGGCGAGGGGCTGGGCGAGACCATCGGCAAGGTGTCGGGCAATCTGAACCTGGGGATCCAGAACCTGTCGGACTTCGGCGATCTGGCGACGCTGGGCGCCGGGCTGAACTGGACGCCGGTGAAGAAGGTGCGGGTGATGGCCTCGTTCAGCCGCACCGACCAGGCGCCGACCATGAACCAGCTGGGCGATCCGGTGACGGCGACGCCGGGCGTGCGGGTGTTCGACTTCGAGCGCGGCGAAACGGTGGAGGTGATCCGGGTGACCGGCGGCTCGCGCGACCTGGAGGGCGGCCAGCGCGACGTGCTGAAGCTGGGCTTCAGCTTCAAGCCGTTCGACAAGACCAATCTGAACTTCCAGGCCAACTATGTCGCCACCCGCACCGACGACGCCGTGGTGGCCTTCCCCTCGGCCTCGACCCAGGTGGAGGACGCCTTCCCCGAACGCTTCCGGCGGGGCGCCGACGGGGTGCTGGTGCAGATCGACGCCCGGCCGGTGAACTTCGCGCGTCAGTCGCGCGACGAACTGCGCTGGGGCTTCACCTATTCGCGGCCGGTGGGGCCGACCCCGACGCCCGAGCAGATCTCGGCCATGCGCCGGGCGCGCAGTGAAGCCGCAGCCGGCCAGGCGACGACGCCAGGCCAGCCGCCGCGCGAGGGCCAGCCGCCGGCGAGCGAACGGCCGGCGGGCGAGGGCGGCGGTCCGCCTGCGTCGGCCGGCGGTTCGGGGCCAGGCGGGTTTTCCGGTCGTCCGGGCGGCGGCGGTCGCGGCGGCGGCGGATTTGGCGGCTTCGGCGGCGGCGGTCCGCGCGGCGGGGTGTTCCAGGTCGGCCTCTATCACACGCTGGCGTTCCGCGACGAGGTGCTGATCCGGCCGGGCCTGCCGGTGCTCGACCTGTTGGACGGCGGGGCGCTGGGCGACGGCGGCGGCTCGCCCCGCCACCAGATCGACCTGCAGACCAACTACACCCGCGCCGGGCTGGGCGTGGCCATGAACGCCAAGTGGCGGAGCGCGACCCATGTCGACGGCGGCACGGCGGCCGAGACCCTGGAGTTCGAGGACTTCGCCACCGTGAACCTGCGGCTGTTCGCCGACCTCGGCCAGCAGCCCATCGCCCGTCAGCACAGGTGGCTGCGCGGCGCGCGGGCGACGCTGTCGATCAACAACGTTTTCGACAGCCGCCAGGAGGTCCGCACCCCCGCGGGCCTGACGCCGATCAGCTATCAGCCCGACCTGATGGACCCGGTCGGCCGTTCGGTGAAGCTGACGGTGCGCAAGCTGATCTTCTGAGTCCCGGCCACGCTTGCCCGACGCCGGACCTGCGCCTAGGGTCGGGGTAAGTTTACAACATAAAGGGATGGAAAGCCGATGAGCGCAGCGGTGGATACGATGCCGGCGAAGGATCGCGCGGACGAGGTGCTGTACGAGGTGTCCGACGCGATCGCGACCCTCACCCTCAATCGGCCCGAGCGGCTGAACACCATTTCGGGGCCGATGCTGGCGCGGCTGACCCAGTTGCTGATCAAGGCCAACGAGGACCCGCAGGTGCGGGTGATCGTGCTGACCGGGACCGGCCGCGCCTTCTGCGCCGGGCTCGACCTGGTGGACGCCACCCAAGGCTCGGGCATCGGCTCGGACAAGCAGGTCTCGACGGTGTCGGTGAACCTTGACCTTCGCAACACCCCGCCGACCGTGCTGTTCGCCTGCGACAAGCCGACGATCTGCTCGCTGAACGGCTCGGCCGCCGGCTACGGCCTCGACACGGCCATGGGCTGCGACATCCGCATCGCCGGCGAGAGCGCCAAGATGGCCGCCGCCTTCGTCAAGCGCGGGGTGGTGCCGGAGTCCGGCGGGACCTGGATCCTGCCGCGGCTGCTGGGCTGGTCCAAGGCCGCCGAGCTGATCTTCACCGGCCGCACCCTGTCGGCCCGCGAGAGCCTGGAACTGGGCCTGGTGAGCCACGTGGTCCCCGACGCCGAACTGGCCGCCAAGACCCGCGAGATCGCCCTGGAGATGGCGGCCAATGCGCCGTTGGCGGTGCAGTCGGCCAAGCGGCTGATGCGGATGGGCCTGACCGAGACGTTCAACGACCACGTCCACCACGTCTATCTGCAGTT
>JBEBYB010000251.1:0-4194 GCA_040391295.1 Phenylobacterium sp.
TGCAGATCGTCTTCCAGGATCCGCTGGCCAGCCTCGATCCGCGCATGACCATCGGCGACTCGATCGCCGAACCGCTGCGCGCCTTCCGGCCCGACCTGAAGCCCGCCGAACGCGAGGCCGAGGTGCGCGGGATGATGGAGCGGGCGGGGCTCTCGCCGACCCTGATCAACCGCTATCCGCACGAACTGTCCGGCGGCCAGAACCAGCGGGTCGGCATCGCGCGGGCGATGATCCTGCGGCCTAAGCTGGTGATCTGCGACGAGGCGGTCTCGGCCCTGGACGTCTCCATCCGTGCCCAGATCATCGATCAGCTGATCCTGCTGCAAAAGGAGATGGGGCTGGCGATGATCTTCATCAGCCACGACCTGGCGGTGGTGCGCGAGATCAGCCACCGGGTGATGGTGCTCTATCTGGGCCGGGTGATGGAGGAAGCCGACCGCGACCAGCTCTATGCCTCGCCCCAGCACCCCTATACCCAGGCCCTGTTGTCGGCGGCGCCGATCCCGGACCCGGTCCGCGAGCGCAGCCGCAAGCGCCTGCGGCTGGTGGGCGAGCCGCCCTCGCCGATGGACCCGCGCAGCGCCTTGCGGTTCCTGCCCTCGAAACTCAGCGCCGACCCGGCCGCGCCGGTCTATTCGCCGAAGCTGCGCGAGGTCGCCCCCGGCCACCTGGTCTCCGAATTCGACCCGCCGGCGGCGGACGCAGCTTGAGCCTGACTATGTCCCGCAAGATCATTCCCGTCCTGATGTCGGGGGGCGCGGGCACGCGCCTGTGGCCGCTGTCGCGCACCGCCCGGCCCAAGCAGTTTCACCGGCTGGGCGGGAGCAACACTCTGATTCAGGACACCGCCCTGCGGCTGACCGGCGAGGCCTTCGAGGCGCCGGTCGTGATCTGCGCCGCCAGCCAGGCGGACCTGGCGCGTGAGCAGCTAGCCGAGGTCGGGATCGCCCCGGCGGCGATCATCACCGAGCCGGCGCCGCGCAACACCGCTCCGGCCTCCGTCGCCGTCGCCGCCTACGGCGCGCAGATCGATCCCGACGCCCTGATGGTGCTGCTGCACGCCGACAATCTGGTCGCCGACGTCGCGGCCTTGCAAGCCGCCATCAAGGCTGGCCGTTCGGCGGCCGAGGCCGGTGAGATCGTGCTGCTCGGTCTCACCCCCACCGGACCCTCCACCCTCTACGGCTACATCCAGGCCACCGGCCAGGGCGCGGTTCGCAAGGTGGCGAGCTTCGTCGAGAAGCCGGACCTGGAGACCGCCAAGCGGTTCGTCGCCGATCCCGACTACAGCTGGAACGGCGGCATGTTCATGTTCAAGGCCGGCGCCTTTCTGGACCAGGCGCGGCTGCTGGCGGCGGAGGTGGCGGCGGCGGCCGAGGCGGCGCTGGCCGGCGCTCGCCGCTCCGGCGACCTGGTCGCCCTGGGCGAAGCGTTCCTGACCGCGCCGAGCATCGCCATCGACGTGGCGGTGATGGAGAAAGCCGACCGCGCCAGCGTGGTCGAGGCCGATATCGGCTGGGCCGACGTCGGCAACTGGAACGCGCTCTGGGAGCTGTCGGCGAAGACCGCCTCAGGCGACGCCCTGGAAGGTGAAGTGATCGCCGTCGAAACCCGCGACTGCCTGGCTCGCAGCGACGGCCCGGTCGTGGTGCTGGCCGGGGTCGAGGACATCGTGGTGGTGGTGGAGAACGGCGTGGTGCTGGTCACGCGCCGCGATGCGCCGGGCGCCGTCCGCGCCGGGGTCGAGGCCCTGAAGGCCAAGGGACGTAGCGACCTGCTCTAGTAGATCTCGTGGAGCCGGCGACGCAGGGCGTCGGTGTCCTCGCCGGGCTGGAACGGCGGAATGGTCATGAAATCCTCCAGCGCCTCGCGGGAGAAATCAGCCAGCAGGTCACGGCGGCCGTCGCGCACGGCCTCGACAATCCCCAGCCCGCGAACGAACACTGGATCGACCAGCTTCAGGCGCCCCTTGGCGTCCATCATGACGTTGCCGGGCCGGATGTCGGATCCGCCCCACAGCTTGAACCGCCCGGCGCCTTCGTCGATCAGCGCCCGGATCCGCGTGCGCAACGCGGCGAGGTCATCATCGGCTTCGGGGAACGGCAGACCGTCCGGCGGCGCATAGCCGCTGTCGTTGCGAATCCCGAGCGCGCCGCAGAAGGCGTCGGCACGGTCCTCGTCGGCCGGCCACAACCGTTCCATGACCACGACATAGCCTTCGCGCCGCAACGGCAGGATGGCCTCGATCCTTGGCAGCCACCGGTTCGGCGGCCCGTCCAGGCAGGCCTGGGCGTGCAGGCGATAGGCCGGATCGAACGGGGTCACCCGCGCCGCCAGGGTGTCGCTCGGATCGGCCAGCACCCAGGACCAATCCCCGACACCGATCTGCCGCCAGCCAGCGGCCTCCAGCAGAGCGCGCGCCTCGGCGGCCGTGGCGGTAGGCGGAATGGGCGGGGACGACATCGAGGCCTAGGTACTCACGGGTTCGCTCGCGCCTGACGCTTCTGCCAGCACATCATTTCTCAGGCGCCACCACACCTTATGAAAGCGGGAATCGGCCCGCAACTCGACATTCAAGCGCGTTAAAAGCTCGGGGTAGGTGGGGTCGCTTTTCTTGAACAAGCTGAACTTCGGCTTGTACTCGGTTGAGAGAATGTAGACCTCTCCCAGGTCGGAGACCTGCATCCAGACCCTCTTGCCTTGGTGTGTCACCTCGAAGTCCCAGCCGTGTTCCTGCTGATGTTCGGGCTGGGAGACATCGTACTCCAGCCGCTGCAGAATGGCGGCTATCGCCTCGGCGACCCCGCGCCCGCCGAACTCGACGATCTCGCCATCCTCGTCCTCGATCTGGTCGTCTGGAAAGTCCGCATAGAGTTCCGCGCAAGGCCTGATCTGCATCACTGTTTCTCCCCGTCGAAATCATGGATTAGTCCGCCGGCGCTGGCCGAAGAGCCCCCGATCCGCGCCTTCATAGGGGCGGGCGTTCCGTGCCAAAGACGCCCGAGCGTATCGTGTTTCTCAAAACCTAACTTCTTACCGCTCCAGCGCTCGCCGCCGACTCTGGCCGGTAGCTTTGCGCCATAGAAATGGTCATCCACCTCGAAGTGAAGGCGATAGAAGTCTCCGCGAGTCATGCCTTCAGGTTTCAGAACATTGAACGGTCCGTCACTGAACGCGGTGGGCAATGGTCCGCCGCCTAGGATCTGGGGAAGTCGATAGCGTCGAGGCGCGTTGTGATGGCCCATCCCACGGTATGTTTCTGAGAGATACGCCGCTCCGGTAGGGCTAAATCCCTGCGCGACATATTTCTCGGGGCCGACGGTCGCCCTTGAGGCCGCTCCGAGTTTGCCAGCTCCCTTAGCGAGCGGACCGCCAACAGCCAACGAACCAACGTCAAACGCCAACTCGCCTTGGTTCTGTCCAATGGTGAAGTTGCGCTCAAGTTCGCCGGAGAATGTAGGGGCGGCGGGTGTGGCGGTTGGGTCGAGATCAAGACGCATCTGGCGCGCTTTACTGCGGACGTCCCGCGCCAGGATCGACGGGTCCGCGATGGCCTTGCTCGTGTAATCTACCGCTCCTCTACCGACGTTGAGAAGTTGATCGGTGGCACTTTGACCCCGCGGGCTCTTCCAGGCGTCGAGTGGATCGACGAGGCGTGATAGAAAGGTCGCTCCGTCGACCAAACCTTCAGCCGCGTTAGCAGCGCCTGTCACCAGCCCCGCCGCGTTGCCGGCCACGCGTGCAACATCACCGCCAACAGCCTTGGCCCGATCATTTCGATCCAGCCAGTTACCTTGCGTTTGACCATTGGGTCGCCGAGCCTGCGCCGGCTTGACCGTCGCTGGTCGAACATCATTGGCCGGCGCGGCCGGACGGGACGGCTGGGGCCTTGGTTCCGGCCTCTTGCCACCGATGAACCGGGAGCTGTGTTGTGCAATCCCGTCCGCCGCGGAGAGGATCAATCTTTCGCGCGCTCTAACGGCGCTTTTGTAAGCCCCGAAGGCTGTGGCAGCGGCGTCGCGGCTCAACTCTTCAACCTCGCGCCGCCTGCGCTCCATAAATTCCGCTATGCTTTCCTGCATACCGCCTCCTCTGAGAAGTAGTCAGTCATCAACACCTCGCCTAAAGGCCGAGAACTCTGGCGCCCTGCTAGTCATCCGTCAGAGGTGCAATTCTACCCTACCGCGCAGATTT
>JBEBYB010000252.1:0-4191 GCA_040391295.1 Phenylobacterium sp.
AAGTCCCCCTCACCCGGCCAAGAGGCCGGGAGCTCCCCCAGCGGGGGAGCATCTGGCTGTTGCGGCTGTCTCGATCGTCAGCAGAGCGCCGCTGCGCGACGCCCCCTCACCTAGCCTCTCCCGAGGGAGAGGAATGGGTCGTGCGGCTCCCCCCTTCAGTTCGTCATGGCCGGCCCTTGAGCCGGCCATCCATAGACACCGCGTTCGGGGATTTGCCGGGACGGCGGCGCGTATGGATCCCCGGGTCAAGCGCCCGGGGATGACGAAACCGGAGAACCGGGGATGACGAAGCCGGAGGAAGAGACATGTCTCGCCGGCCTCCCAGAGGGGGAGCATCTGGCTGTTGCGGCTGTCTCGATCGTCGGCAGGGCGCCGCGGCGCGACGCCCCCTCACCTAGCCTCTCCCGAGGGAGAGGAATCGCCGCCGCGCTCGGCCCGCGCCCGCCGAGCCCCGGGGTGGTTTTGCAGGCGGCCGAGCCGGTATTTCAGCGCCGCGATCTGGCGGTAGCGGGCCTTCATCTCGCCCGGACCGTCGGCCAGCATCATCACCTGGTCGGTGAACCAGTCCTCGCGATCCTCGCAGGCCTGGGCGATCTGCGCGGCGAAGGCCGGCTGCTTGCGGACCCAGGCGTAGAGGGTGCTCGCGCACGGCATGCCGGGCCGCCGCGCCAGGCTCGACAGCGACTCGCCCTGGCGGATTTCGTCGGCGATGAGCTGGGTCAAGGCCGGGGTGCAGCCGCCCGGCGCGTGCCTCCGGCGCCGCCCGATGCGAAGGGCGATACGCAGCGCCTGGTCGAACTCCGGCTGCACCCGCCGCCAGCGGGTGATCACGCCCCGGCACGGCAGGCCGGAGGCGGAACCCAGCATGGTCTGCAAAGTCTCACCGCGTGAAGCGCGCACCACGATGGCGTCGGCCAGCACCGGATCGAAGCTGCGGTAGCGCGCCCGCCGCCCCTGGGCGCGCTCGGCCGCGCGGGCCTGGTGCAGGCGATAGATCGCCTCGGCGAACGGCGCCTGGGTGACGCGCCAATAGGCGTAGACCCGGCGGCTGGGCATGGCCGGATCGCGCAGGATCTGGGCGATCGGCTCGCCGGCCCTTAGGCGCGTCAGCACGGCCTGGCCCTTGGCCCCGTCGAACGCCCCCCGGCGAATGAACGCGCCGCGCCGCCGGGCGGCGGCCAGTTCATCGGCGAAACCAGGCTCGGCCCGCGCCCAGGCATGGACGCTGGCGTAGGAGGGCATGCCCGGCTCGGCGCAGACCGCCATGATCGGTTCGCCGGCGGCGAGGCGGGTCAGCAGGTCCTGGCGGACGTGGGGGTGAGTGTGCCGATAGGCGCGCGCGGGCATTGGCCGAGCGTAGCACGGGCGGGAGCAAACTGGAACGTTTAGAGAACATTCGTCTCGGGCCGCGCCCGAGCGCCGATTGAGCAAGCGGCGCACCGATTAGCTGATTCCAGGGCCGCTTACCGCCAGCCGCCGAGCCGACCGGCCGTTAAATCGTGCGTTGGCGATCCGAACGGACGCCACGGCGGCCAAAGGACCCAGGCATGGAACTCAAGAACAAGACGATCATCATAACCGGCGCAAGTAGCGGGATCGGCGAGGCGGCGGCGAGCTTGTTCGCCGCAGAAGGCGCCAATGTCGTGCTGGGAGCGCGGCGTGGCGACAGGCTCCAGATGATCGAGCATCGACTTAGCGGCGCCGGCAGGCGTTCTGCCTGGCTAGCGGGGGACGTGCGCGAAGAGGGCTATGCGCAGGCGTTGGCGGACCTGGCCTTGGCGCGTTTCGGATCGCTGGACGGCGCGTTCAACAATGCGGGAAGCGTCGGCGAGATGAGTTCCGTCGTCGACATGACGCTGGAGACTTGGAACGACGTCATCGCCACGAATCTAAGCAGCGCCTTCCTGGCTGCGAAGGCGCAGATTCCCGCCATGCTGGCGGGCGGATCGATCGTGTTCACCTCGTCGTTCGTCGGTTTCAGCAACGGGGGGCTGCCCGGCATGGCCGCCTATGCGGCCGCCAAGGCGGGCCTGATCGGCCTGACGCAATCGCTCGGCGCCGAATATGCCGCATCGGGCATTCGCGTAAACGCCTTGCTGCCGGGCGGGACCGTGACCCCCGGCGGCGGCGAAGGCGACGCCGACACGATGGCGTTCATCGCAGGACTGCATCCGATCAAGCGCATGGCGCTGCCGCACGAAATCGCGCAGGCGGCCGTCTTCATGCTCGGAGATCGGGCTTCGTTCATGACCGGCAGTCCGATGATCGTGGACGGCGGCATGTCGGTTCGACTTACTTGACAAATGGCGGTCCGTCGCGAGGCGCCGGCCGCTCGCCTCGCATGTCCGGGCCAGCACCAACTGTCGCCACTCAGCATTGCGCGCCCGCATAAAAACCGCCGCCTTACGGCAACCGATCACCACCTAGGGGCGTTTGGCGAACTTGTGGCCGGCTAGGCGTTGTTGGGGATATCGGTATGGCGTGGCGTTCCATTTGGGTTGTGTTGAGCCTGGGCTCGGCGCTGGCTTTGGCGGCCTGCGGGGAGAAGGCGACCGAGGGCGGGGCGCCGGGGGCGGTCGCGGCGGCGGGGGCTGATCCCGAGGCGAAGGCCCAGGCGCAGGACGTGCGGGCGGCGGCCAAGGAGAGCGTGATCGCGCGGGGCATGACCTCGCACGGGACGGCCGAGGCCCAGGTGGTCGAGGCGGTGCGGCAGAACGGCATCCTGACCCTGAAGGTCCGCTTTGGCCCGGTGCGGACGCCGGGCGGCGGGACCGACTTCCACACGCTCTACGGCAATCCGAAAAAGGCCCAGGAAGAGATCGCCGTGGTGGCGGGGGACCGGAAATACTTCCTGCTGACCGACGCCGACGGCATGCCGCTGACCCCGCCGGACATGATGGTCAAGGTGACCAAGGACGCGCCGCTGGCCGGGACCTGGTGGGGCAAGTTCCCGGCCCCGCCGGCCGAGATCAAGACTGTCAGCCTGACCCTGCCCGAGGTCGAGGCGATCGAGAACATCCCCCTGAGCGACCGCTGAGGCCTGTCATGACGCGCATCTGCGCCCGGGCGGCCCTGGCCGCCGCGGGGACCCTTTTCGTCGTCTCGTCAGCCGCCGCCGAGGTGTGGGGGCCGCTGGATTCGGGCAGCCCGAGGGCTGATGCGGCGGCGAAGGCGGCCCTGGCCCAGGGGCGGGGACGGATCGACGTGCTGACCGCGCGGATCGATCCGCTGACCGGGTTGCAGCAGGCGACGATCGGGCGCTCGGAGCCGCTGGCGAACCTGGCCTCCGACCTGAGCGGACGGTTCCCGGGGGTCGGCGCGAAGGTGGAAGGCGAGCAACTCCGGCTGAACCTGCAGAGCGACGTGTTGTTCGACTTCGACAAGGCGGACATTCGCAAGGACGCCCTGCCGGTGCTGGACGCCATCGCGGCCGGGGCGGGGAAGCTGGGCAAGCCGATCACGGTGGAGGGGCACACCGACGCCAAGGGGTCGGACGCCTATAACCAAGGGCTGTCGGAGCGCCGGGCCAAGGCGGTGGAGACGGCGCTGAGGGCGCGGCTGGGGGACGCGGCCGTGGAGCTGACCGCCAAGGGCTTTGGCGCCCAGCGGCCGGTGGCCCCGAACGTGGGGCCCGACGGGTCGGACGACGAGGCCGGTCGCCAGCGCAATCGGCGGGTCGAGATCGTGATCGGCGGCTAGGGTCGCCTGCGGCGCGGATCGGCTTGCGCAAGGCTTGGCTGGGAATGCTATGGCGTGTGCGACAGGCCGCTGGGCGGCCGGGTCGATCAAGAACAAGACAGAGGAAAGCCAGATGTTTTCACACGTGATGGTCGGGACCAACGACCTGGCCAAGGCCAAGGGTTTCTATGACGCGCTGCTGGGCGCGCTGAACGTGCCGCCGTCGGTCGTCGACGGGCACCGGATGTTCTACGTGACCAAGAGCGGCGTGTTCGCGGTGTCGGAGCCGATCAACGGCGAGCCGGCCAGCTTCGCCAACGGCGCGACCATCGGCTTCGCCTGCGATTCGCCCGAGCAGGCCGACGCCTGGCACGCGGCCGGCGTCGCCAATGGCGGGACCACCTGCGAAGAGCCCCCCGGCGTGCGCGCCGGCGGCATGGGCAAGATGTACCTGGCCTATCTGCGCGATCCGGACGGCAACAAGCTGTGCGCCATGCACCGCATGCCCGCCTA
>JBEBYB010000253.1:0-4180 GCA_040391295.1 Phenylobacterium sp.
TAGCGGTCCATGTACCAGCCGGCGTCGAACAGCGGGTGCGGGCTGCGGCCCTCGGCGGCGCCGCTGGCGGCGTAGTGCAGCAACGGGGCGGCGTCGGTTTCGGCGACGTCGGGATTGGTCGCCAGATACCAGCGGCCCGAGAACAGCGGGTGGGGCTCATAGCCCTTGCGCCAGCCCTCGCGCAGATAGTGGACCAGCGGGTTCTCGCCGGAATCGGCGACTTCCTCGGCCTGGCCGACATAGTAGCGGACGTCGAACAGCGGGTGGGGGTCGAAACCCTCGATCGCGCCCTTGTGGACGAAGTGCTGCAGGGCCGAGAGGCCGGTGGCGGCGATCTTCACCGCGTGGCGGCCGCGATAGTCCTTCAGGTCGAACAGCGGGTGCGGATCGCGCCCTTCCTTGTCGCCGGCCACCAGATAGTGGGCCAGCGGCGCCCAGCGCGAGCCGGTCAGGTCGTCGTTCTTTTCCAGATACCAGGCCTGGTCGAACAGGGCCTTGGGGTTGGCGCTGGCGTCGGGTCCGGCGCGGACATAGGAGACCAGCCCCCTGACGCCGCCGCCGTCGCGGCCCACCGACCGGTTCAGCCGGAAGTCCCATAGGCCGGAGCGCGCGATCAGCGCCGCGCGGCCCGGCCACTTGGCGCGGGCCAGCATCAGGTCGAAGCGTTGTTCGGAGGGGCCCTTCTCGGACAGGCCGACCCGGCGGGCGGCGGCCTTGCGGAAGCGGTTCCAGCGGTCTTCGGCGACCACGCGGCGGGCGCGGTGCAGGTCGCGCCGTTTGGCCAACAGGATGTCGGCCAGCGAGTCCTGCTCGGGAGTTTGGGTGTCGTTTGCCAAGGCTTTAAATCTCGGGGCCGCTGATTAGCGACCGTCCAGGGCCGTGTCGACCACGGCCTCGATGCGCGCGCGCTCCTGACGCAGGAGCGCGAGCTCGCTTTCCAGGGCTTCCATGCGCTTGCGCTCCACCTCGGCGAGCTGGCGCTCATAGAGGAGTTCGGCGCGCGTGGCGTCGAGCGCGCTGGTCACGGGGGAGACGAAGACGCCCATCTGGGCCTTCATCTCGGCGATCTTGGCGGCGGCGCGATCCAGCACCGCGCGGTCAGGCGACTGGCCGGCGGCGGCGGCGTTGAACCAGTCCAGGACCTCCTGGGCCAGGGCGCCGACCAGCGGGACCGAGGCGAGGTCGCCCTCGCCGCCGTTATGGCGCAGGTCCTTGGTCAGGAATCCGTCGATCTGTTCGGCGGCGCGCGGGCTCAGGCGCGGCAGCGGCGCGCCGTGGGCTTTTTCCATGGCCGCCACTTCCGCGCGCCAGTCGGTCAGCAGCCCGTCGTAGGAGACGAAGGCGCGCGGCAGGTCGCGAGTGTGAGCCTCGGCGCCCAGCATGTAGATCGTCCACAGCAGGACGGACTTTTCGACCGGGAAGGCGTCGCGGCGCGACAGCGATCCGGCGACCGCCAACGGGCCGCGCACCGGGATCACCACGCGGGCCGGCATCTGCACCGCGTCCAGCACCTCGCGCCACATGGGCAGCAGGACCGAAACGCGCGGATCTTTCAGCAGCGGGTGCAGCGCCTCGCCGAACTCGGCGCGGAACAGGGCCACGGCGCGTTCGCGCCAGGCGGCCTCGTCTTCTGGCGCCAGCGGGGCGTAGGGCAGGTTGAAGGGGTCGTCCCAGGCGCTCGCGCCGGCGCGCAGACGCTGGTCGTTGAAGACCGAGATCTTCCAGGGTTCGAAGTAGCCCTTGGCGTTGTGCTCGTCGCCCGGCATCACATTGTCGGGCAGTTCGGCCCCGGCCAGGGCCAGCAGTTGAGCCGTCGCCGAGGTGCCGGAACGGTGCATGCCCAGTACGAGATAGGCTGATCGCTCGGAGGTGGTTTGCATCTTCGCTGCTCTCGCCGTCCCGCCCCCGGGGCCCATTCGCCTCCCGCTGTATGGCCGCTCGCGCTCTGCGGCAAGGGCGGGGCCATTGATCGGGCCGTTCATCTGATGCAAACCACGCCTTGGGCTTGGCGTCGCACGGGAACATCGCAGCATGGCCGCCGTGGCCACACCAGATCGCGTCAACTATGTGCTCGGCTTGGCGGTCGACGCCGATTTCTACAAGCAAACCAACCCTGGCCTTGGCCTGGCCGACGTCGATCCTGTCTTGCACTATGGCGAGGCCGGCTGGCTCGAGGGCCGCGATCCGGCTCCCTGGTTCTCGACCCGCGACTATCTGGCGCGGCATCCCGACGTCGCCGAGGCGGGCGCGAACCCGCTCGTCCACTATCTGACCACGGGCTATCGCGAGGGGCGCGAAATCGTCGCTTCGGCGCACGCGGCGGCCTATCACGCCATGACCGAGGCCGATCGCCGCATCATCGCGGCCGGCATCATCAGCCGCGAGCAGCGGGCCGCGGCGGCGGGGTTCTTCGATCCGCAATATTACCTGGCCATGAACCACGACGTGGCGGTGTCCGGCGCCGACCAGCTTGACCACTTTCTCAGCCACGGCTGGCGCGAAGGGCGCGACCCGAGCGATGATTTCTCGGTCGCCGACTATCTCGAGCTCAATCCCGATGTCGCGGCCAGCGGCGTCCATCCGTTCCTGCACTATGTGCAGACCGGCCGCGGGGAAGGCCGCCAGGCCAAGGCGCGGCTTGGCTTCCGCCATGACGTGCTGGCGAACCTCAAGCCGTTCGCGGCCAGGCTCGCCGATTCCCGGGCCTGGGCGCGGCCGGTCGAGCCGTTGGCCGCCAGCGCATTGATCGAGGCGATGGGGCGCTCGCGCCCGAACGGCCTGCATGTGACCTTCAGCCAGGACGACTACAGCCGCTCGGTCGGCGGCTCGCAGCTCTGCGTGCAGCGCGAGGCGGCCGAGTTCGCGGCGCTGGGGCGCAATCACCTGCATATCCATCCGGCCAACGGCTGGCCGACCGTGCGCAGCGGCCCGACGCAGACGCCGATGGGCGTGCTCTGGAACGGCGAGAGCATCGGCGTCTTCACGCCCGCCGCCATCGTGGAGGCGGTGAAGGCTCGGGCGCAACCGGCGCAGGCGCCGCGCAGCTTTGCGATCCACAACATGCTCGGCCATTCCAGCCGCGACGTGATCGACATCGTCCGCGCCGCCGGCATGAACGCCGGCTTCTTCTGGCTGCACGACATGGGCAGCCTCTGCGCCGGCATTCACCTGTTGCGCAACGATGTAGAGAACTGCGGCGCGCCGCCGTCCGGCAGTCCGGCATGCTCGATCTGCGTCTATGGCGACTGGCGCCAGGCCCACGTGCGCGAGCATCAGTTGCTGTTCGATCGCCTGGACCTGACGGTGGCCTCGCCGTCGGATGTGGCTCTGGAGTCTTGGCGCAAAGGCGGCCTTGACGCCCAGGCGCAGGTCGTGCTGCCAAACGCCTATCTTGTTCCCAGCACCCGCCCACGGCCGCCGGCCGAGCCGGACGCCCCGTTCCGCTTCGCCTTCCCCGGCACGCCGTCGGTCCACAAGGGGTGGCCGATCTTCCAGGATCTGGCGGCCCGGTTCGCCCACGACCCGCGTTACGCCTTCATCCACATGGCCAGCACGCCGGTGGCCGGATCGCTGGCCCGGCACCATCCGGTGACCGTCACCGCCGACCAGCCGTTCGCGATGCGCGAGGCGATGGAGGCGCTGTCCATCGACGCGGCCATGGTCTGGTCGCTATGCCTGGAGACCTTTTCGTTCGTGGCCTATGAGGCGGCCTCGGCCGGGGCGGCGGTGGTGACCTGCCCCGACAGCGGCAATGTCGCGGTGTTCGCGAGCGACGCCGAACATGGCGTCGTCCTGCCCGACGAGCATCAGCTCCTGTCTTGGTTCGAGAGCGGCGAAATCCTGAAGCTGGCGCGCGCGCGCCGGAACCCGAAGACCTACGACCTGAGCTTCAGCAAACTCACGGCCGAACTTGTGGAGGCCGCGTGAAGGTCACCTGCTATTCCAGCTTCACCTTCGCCTATCTGAACCGGGCGCGGGTGCTCTATTCCACCCTGCGCAAGTTCCATCCCGACTGGAACCTCGTCGCCTTGATCACCGACGAGCCGCCGCCGGGCTTTGTCTTCAATCCGGCCAGCGAGCCGTTCGACCAGGTGGTCTACGCCCAGGACCTCGGGATCCCGGACTTCAAGGCCTGGCTGTTCAAGCATGACGTGGTCGAGGTCTGCACCGCGGTGAAGGG
>JBEBYB010000254.1:0-4152 GCA_040391295.1 Phenylobacterium sp.
TTCGAAAAGGCGGCGGAGGCAGCGGATAGCGTCATCAATCTCGACGAGGCGGCTATATCTCCGCCCTGTCGGCTTACTGGAGCTGGCTGCGTCGCCGTCATATCGTGCAGGAGAACCCATGGGCGGGCTTGTCGCGTCGAGAGGTAGACCGGAGCGGGAACGCCGAGAAGCGGCCGTTCACGGACGACGAGATCAAGGCCCTTCTGTCAGGGCCCGCTAACGCCACACTCAGAGACATGATGCTTCTCGCCGCCCTGACAGGGATGCGTCAGGTCGAGATCGGCAATCTGCGCGTTCGGGATGCCGAGGGCGGCGTCTTCGTTGTCACCAAGAGCAAGACCGCCGCCGGGGAGCGCTCCGTGCCGATCCACCCAGACCTAGCCGCCCTAGTCGCTCGCCGGGTCAAGGGAAAGGCGGCTGACGCCTACCTATTGGAGGAGCTGACTGCCCCAGCCAGTCGGCCCGAGCGACGAGGCTACAAGATCTCGGAACGTTTCACGGACTACCGTCGCGGCCTAGGCCTGGATGCGCGTCAGGACGGACGCCGCCAGTCTGATGCCGACTTCCACTCCTTCCGCCGGTGGTTCGCGACGAAAGCCGAGCAAGCCGGTCAACCGCCCCACGCCATGTAGGCGAAGAACGCGGCTGCGGCGACAAGGAGGGCCGCCAGGGCATGACGTTAGGGGTCTATTCGGCAGGTCCTTCTCTAGATCAGCGCCGCGCGGCGGTGGAAGCCGTGCGCCTTCCAAAGGGTGTCCGGGCAGAAGCGGGAACGGCGGATGCCGGATCGAGCGGCCTGCGCGGTGCCGGACAGGACGAGGTATAGATGAGCGTTAAGCATGAGGCTCACCCGGCCCCGGACCGCAGACATCTAACCGACAGCCGCCCGATCCGCTGGGACCGCGAAGCGACCACTTCCCGGGCGAGCGCGGCCATCGACGCCCTTCTCGACGACCTGGAGGCGTGGGAGCCCAAGCGGGCGCGCAAGCGACGGGCGGCGGACCGTGGGCGGCTCCGGGTCATACTGGAGGCCGTAACGCTGGAGCTCTGGCTGGCTCGGCGCGATACGCCGACCCGCTGGCTGGCCTACTCGCGCGGCGACCGGGGCTACGTCGGACCGGACCGCTACCGCCATCCTGACGCCTCGAAGACCACGGTCACGCTCGTTACGGACTTCCTGACGAGCACAGGACTCGCCGAAGGCCGTGCCGGGAGCTACCGGCGGGAGGATCATGGCTTCGGTCAGTCGGGCCGGGGCTACCTGTCCCGGCTGCGCGGAACCGACGGGCTTCTGGGCTGGGCCGGTGAACAAGGCCTGACGGATGACGACGTCGCCCTGAACGACAGGTTCGAGCTGATCCGCCTGAAGGGGCCAGCAAAGACGCGACGGGGCCGTAAGCCGCTTCTGCATTACGACGACACGCCCGACACCACTGCCATGCGGGATCGGCTGCGGTCCTGGGCGGCGATGATGGTGGGCCATGAGGTCACCCTAGGAGCGCATCGAACCAGTGGCGGGACTTCCCCGGGCGACCCCCTGGAGGACCCCCTGGGCGACGCCGAGGAGTTCCAGGCACGCGGCGCGGGATCGTGCCGTCTCTACCGCATCCTGCCCGTCCACGACAGCTTCATCGTCGCCAGGCGGGATGAACGGAAGCTGGCCGAGACCATGGCCCTAGCCTACCAGGGGCAGCTGTCGCACTTGGTCGCCGCTCCCGCCGCGCCGGTGAGGCGACCGGAAGGGCTTCATTGCTCACGCCCTGGCACATCAGAAGACGGCCAGAGAAGAAGTCCCGACACGGTCCGTCGCCTCACGCTGGTTCAGCCTGATGGAGGCTATTAGCGAGACCTCTGGAGATCTTTGGATTCATCGCGCCAAAGAGGAGCTGTGGTGGACGACGACTTGCGACGAACCGGTGCAGATCGAATTGGCGGCGTCCTTCAATCCATCACGTGACGGTCCGCAGATTTATGAGCTCCACAAGCCAGCGGAGCCTTGGTCGGATCGAAACCGAAAGGGCGGGCGGCTGAGCTGGAACGGTCTGCACCCCAAGGCCAAGGACTTCCTATTCACTGAGGGCTCTCTCCAGCAACTCCAACCCGATAACGCCGCCTACGCTCAGGCGCTCATCGCGGGCGAAGACTTGTCCGGGTGGCACGAACGCTCGGAGTGGAAGAAGAAGGTTGAGCGGTCGTCCAGCAAGGCCGGAGCGGTGAAGACTTTTGATCCCATCGAACGAGCCGCATGGGTCATGGCTGATCAGGCGCTCAGCACCGCGAGCCAGACCAACGGGCAGCAGGCGCTTCGCAGCGTCAAGGAAAAGAACTGCGACCTGAGCAAGGATGAGCTGCGAGCCTACGTCCTCAACCTGTTGCACGACCAGGAACACCTATGCGCGATCACCGGCATCCCGCTCCAGTTCGAGCCCGAGGTCGACGACAAGGAGATGATCTGCTCTCTCGACCGGATCGACAGTTCAGGACACTATGAGCGCGGCAACCTTCAGATCGTTTGCCGCTTCGTGAACCGCTGGACGAGCGATGCAGTGGACGCCGAGTTCCGCCGCTTGCTGGGGAAGGTGCGGGAGTTATCTCTCCAGCCCTGACGACGCCTTAGGAGCCCTCGCTCGTCTTCCCGAAAGTGAACAGCGGGCCGTCGTCATTGGCGGCCTTGGCGCGCTCTTCCTTCGCCTTCTCATTGCAAACGGCTTCCCAGATCGAGAGCGTCTGAGCCGTCATCTCGGCTAGCTGATCGAAGGTGAACAGTTCGACTTCGGGCACGGCCAGCTTGATCGAGCGGGGACGGTTCCGGTGCGTCGGGAAGTTCAGGATGCCCAACTCGATGCCCGCGAAGTCGCCGCCCATCATGCGGATCCTTTGGTGCGCGACAGAAATCGAGAAACGCCGGCCCTCGGGAGAATATCCGGACCCCCGACGAAAATCCGTGTTCACCACCAATAGCCGTTCCCCCCATCGCAGGATGGCGTTGGTCCAGTAGGAAGCGCTGTAACCGGGAGCCAGCTTCAAGGGTGCGAAGTCTTCGGCGATGGCCGTGATGCCCTCTTTGCGGATGAAGTCGTAGATCAGACCGATCACCTCGACATTGGCGTCTGCCTCGTCGCCTGCCTTAGAGGCCGCCCGGACCGCTTCCAACAGCACCTCTCTGGAGGGGCTATCAACTATCATCGGCAGTGACTTCTGGATGTTGAAGGCGTCCAGGGAGAAACGTCGTGCCGACCTATAGGTGATGGGGGAGAACCCCGACCTCATGTTTCTCAGCAAGCGCCACTGATCATCGACAGCCAATGGCGCGATGCGGGCCAAGTCAGTTTCAGGCAGGCGGGCTTTCGACAACAGCGTCTCCGATGCGCTCCTTTGGCGACCCAACCGCGACGAGATGGCGATGGAATCGCTCGGATATCAGCGTATCAGATATGCGTAGGCCGAGTCCCGTGAGTGTTCCATTTTTGTTCACAACTTTCTCCCACGGCCCGCCAACAGCGTGTGAGAGGGTGACAAGTCTCCCAGCCGGTTGCCGGCCGAGCTTGGCGAATATTTCCGCAACGACATCGGCCGCCTCTGGCCGAAGCGACGACGACACAGGCGACACATCTCCAGTGCGGAGGTCCCTCCGGGCGGCAGGCTGGGAGATAGGATCCCGACCAGATCCCTTAAACGCCCCATACAGAAGCGGATGGACAGGGCCGTAATCCCAAGCCTCGAAGTAGCCATCGACGAGCGGGCGGCCATGGCGAGACAGCATCAGGCCGTGAGCAAAATAGACGAGCTTCTGGAGGGCCAAGTTCGTGAGCGGAATCCCCGCTGCGTGCGCTAGCCCCAAAAAGTGGTTGGCAACCGCGCGAGCGTCCTCTGGTGAAGCTGTCGGCCCATAGTGATCCATCGAGAAAGGCTGCTCCAAAAATCTTAACTTCGAAAGAAGCAGAGCCTGCCTGCCGGGCGAGCGGTCCAAGCCGAGGGCATGCGTCGCCATCGGCCCCATAGGTCCGCTGGATGCCTGCTACACCTCATCGGGCAAAACTGCTACACCCCCGCTCGGGGCGACCTTAGGAAGAGCTTGATTTCATTGAGGTTTCCCTGCGAGGGAAAAGGTGGTGCCGCTTAGGTGACTCGAACACCTGACCCCCTCATTAC
>JBEBYB010000255.1:0-4112 GCA_040391295.1 Phenylobacterium sp.
TGGCGCGCCGGCTGGCGCAGTCGGTGGCGTTCGCCTTCTTCATCGATCCCGCCAAGATGGCGGCGCAGCCGGGTTTCGACTTCTCCGCCGAAGCTTTCGTGCTGCCCGAGGCGGTCGTCGCGCGCTCGAAAGTGCGGGGCCGTATCGCGCTGACCCGAGACGCCGCGCGCATCGCCGCCACGCGCGCGGACCAGCTGT
The DNA here is from genome assembly GCA_040391295.1 of Phenylobacterium sp. Classification (GTDB taxonomy): domain Bacteria; phylum Pseudomonadota; class Alphaproteobacteria; order Caulobacterales; family Caulobacteraceae; genus Phenylobacterium. The sequence continues at coordinate 199 of JBEBYB010000255.1, forward strand.
TCATCTATGTGGTCGAGGACGGCGCGTTCGACGTGCAGCCGACCAGGACGGGCCGGCGGCTGCGCGGCGGCGACATCCTCATCGTCGACCTGGCGCAGGCGGTCACGCTGCTGGGCAGCGACTATCAGGCGATCATGATGGTCCTGGCGCGCGGGGAGCTGCCTGAACCCCTGCGGCGGCTGGATCTCCACTGCGCGGAAATCCACGGCGAGCATCCGCTGGCCCGCGTGATCGCCAGCACCCTGGCCTGTCTCTGCGAAGACGCGCCGCGAATGACCCAGGCGCAGGGCTCGGCGGTGTTGCGCGCCGCGATCGAGATGCTGGGCCTGGCCCTGACCGACGTCAGGCGCACCCGGCCTGCGCCGCGCATGCTCAAGGCCATGGCCGAGGCGCTGGTCGACGACCACCTGGGCGAGCCGGCCTTGTCGCCCGGCTGGATCGCGAGGCGCCTGGACGTCTCCCGCGCCACCCTCTACCGCGCCTTCGCCCCCTATGGCGGCGTCACCCGTTTCATCAACGACCGGCGGTTGCAGAACGCCTGGCTGCTGATGACGTCGCCGGACTATCTCTCGCTCGGCGAGATCGCCGCCCGCTGCGGCTATGCCGGCCGCGCGCGGCTGTTCCAGGCCTTCAGCGAGCGCTTCGCCGTGCCCCCGGACGTGGTGCTCTCGGCCCGCGAAGACGACCGCGCCACGCTCCACGCGCTGGCGGCGCGGGCGATGATGGACGTGTGGGACCGCCGCACCGGCCGGGTCGTCGCCGGCTAGGGGGCTTCGGCTTCCGCCATGCTTTCGCGGAAGTCGCCGGCGAGGATGAAGGCGGCGCCTTCCTCGTCCAGGATCCAGATGCCGACGAAGGCGGGGTGCTCCGGGTCGAGGTCCTCGTCGAGCAGGTCGCCGTCATAGAGGCCGACATTGCTGTAGTCGAAGTCCAGGGAGAGCTGGTGGGCGAGGCCGACCATCTCTTCGGCCATGCGCCGCGAATAGCCCACGGCTTCGCTCAGGTCGCCGAACTCGTCGGTGAGGGTGTTCACCTCGGCCGCATCGCTGCCTTGGGTCGCACTGGTGGTGACGATGGTGTAGGCGGGCATGATCATCTCTCGCAGGGCTGAATTCCCACACCTACCCCGTTCGGGGGGCGAGCGGGCCAGATTCTGCAAAAGGTTTCGGTTGGGGATGATCAGTCGGCGCCGCCGCGGGCGTCCTTCTTGGTGGAGCGGTAGGCCTTTTGAGTGGCGGCGTTGCGGCGGCGCTCGACGTCCTTGGCCGCCCGCTCGGCCTTCTCCTCCAACGCCGCCATTTCAAGCCCGAGCTTCTGGAAGTGGGCCCAGCGGGCGCGGTCCAGCACCCCGCTCTCCAGCGCCGCGCGGATGGCGCAGCCCGGCTCGTGGGCGTGGCCGCAGTCGTTGAACCGGCAGCCCTCGGCCAGGCGCTCGATGTCGTCGAACACGACGCTGGCGCCCTCGTCGGCGTCGATCAGGCCGACTTCGCGAATGCCGGGGGTGTCGAGGATCAGCGCGCCGCCGGGCAGCAGGACCAGCTGGCGGTGGCTGGTGGTGTGGCGGCCCTGGTCGTCGGACTCGCGGATCGCCTGCATCTCCATGCGGTCCTCGCCCAGGAAGGCGTTGACCAGGGTGGACTTGCCGACCCCGGACGAGCCGATCAGCACGCAGGTCTCGCGCGGGGCGACCTGGGCGAGCAGGGCCTCCAGGCCCAGGCCCTGGCGCACCGAGACCGTCAGCACCGGGCAGTCGCCGGCCAGGGCGGCGATCTGCGCGGCCTGGCCCTGCGGATCGGGGCAGAGGTCGGACTTGGTCAGCACCACCACGGGGCGGGCGCCGCTCTGCCAGGCCGCGGCGAGATAGCGCTCGATCCGGCGCGGATTGAGGTCGGCGTTCATCGAGGTGACGACGAAGGCGACGTCGATATTGGCGGCCAGGACCTGGGGCCGGCGCAGGTGGGCCGCGCGGCGGATAAACGCGGTGTGGCGGGCCAGGATGGCGTGGATGGTCGCGGTGCGCTGGGCCAGGTCCGGCGACAGCGCCACCCAGTCGCCGACGGCCGGATGGCCCGCCTCTCCGGCCTCGTGGCGCAGGCGGCCCGAGGCCTTGGCCTCGACCTCCCCCTCATCGGTGACGACGAGATAGCCGCCGCGTTGCTGGACGATGATCCGTCCGGGGATATGGCCTGCGCTGGCGTGGGCTGCGAAGGCCCGCGCCAGGCGATCGGACCATCCGTACTGCGTGATCAGGCTGGCCGGCGCCATCAGCGCCGGTCGCGGCGGAAGCGGGCCGCTTCCATGGCCAGCGACGACTTCATCGGGTCGGGCTCGACCTCGGCTTGGAACGGCAACTCGCCGGCGACGCCGCGCAGGGCCAGCCAGAGCTGGGGGGCGAAGTGGTCCAGCATCCGCAGCGGCCGGCGCTTGTCGTCGGTGACGTCCCAGCCTTCGGCCTCGAAGGCTTCGACCTGATCGCGCAGCGGGCGGCGGTCGATCTTGTCCCAGCCCTGCGGGCGCGGGACGTCGTCGGCCTCGTCCTGGGTCAGGCCGAAGATCGCGCGCGAGCAGTCGTCGATCTCGGGGAATTCGGCGCGGGCGTCGGCGTCGGCGTAGCGCGGCTTCATCAACGCCTTTTGCTCGAGATCCTTGATCCCGGGCAGGTCGATCAGGCGGCGGAGGGGGGCAGGATCAGGCATGTCGGACGGAACGGCGCCCGCCGCCCCGCGTCAAGAGCGCAGGCGGCGCGCGGTCCGCTATCGTCGCTATCCCGCCGCGAGCTGCGCCGCCTCGGCCGCGCAGTCGCCGTCGGGTTTGAGGCCCTTGGCTCTTGCGGCGGCGACCTCGGCCTTGGCGGCGGCGACGTCGGCCTGGAAGGTCGCGTCGGACTGCAGCTTGGCGACCACGGCCGAGGCCATGGTGCGGCCTTCCTCGGTGTCGCTCAGCCAGTGGACGTTGCAGACCACGCGGCTGTTGGTGAAGGCGCGGCCCCTGGCCAGGACCTCGTCGGCGCGGTCGGGGGCGACCTGGGTCAGCACCAGCGCCCAGCCCCAGCCGATGGCGCTGTGGCCCGAGGGGTAGGAGCCGTCGTTGCGCAGCACCTTTTCTTCATTGGGCGTGCAGATCGGCGCGCCGTTGACGGTGAAGGGCCGGGCCCGCTTGAACTTGTTCTTGGTCGGATAGGTCGAGAGGCCGTTGTCGGCCAGGGTGCGGCGCAGCAGCCGGTAGAGGTTGGGGGTGTCGGTCTCGCTGATCTTTACGTCCATGGCGCAGGCGAAGGTCTGCGCGGCGGCGGGGAATTTCAGTTCGGCGTCGTGGGTGGCGAGCGTCCAGCGCGGCGTGCTCTGGAGCGCGACCGCGGCCTTGGCGGCCTCGTCGTCGCGGGCCTGGGCGGCCGAGCCGGCGGCCGGCGGCGAGGGGAGCAGGGAGAGGCTGCTGGGCGCGGTTCCCGGAGCGAGATAGCCGGGGAGGAAGCCCGGCATGATTTCCTTCAGCGGACCGGGCGTCGCCACGGCTGCGGTCTGGGGGCCGGCGCCGCTCGTGGTGGCGCAGCCCGCCAGGACCGCGCAAGCCGCCAGGGTCGTCAGCCATACGCGCTTGGTCATCGTCTCATCCCCAAATTTGATTCTGGCCTGAGCTTAGGCGGGTTCCCTTGCGGCGCCATAGGCCGGGAACCTGCCCGGGGCCTGACCTGTTGCCTCTTGGTAAGGAGGAAGCCCCATGGACTATCGTCTCTATGTGCTCGATTCCGTCGGCCGGTTCGCCGATGTGGAGGAATGGAACTGCCCGTCCGACGTGGCGGCCATGGAACAGGCCACGCGGCACGCGCATGCGTTCGGCGCCGAGCTGTGGCAGGGCGCGCGGCATCTGAGCACCTTCGCCGGGCCGCTCGAGCCCCGGACTCAGGTGGCGCGGGG
>JBEBYB010000256.1:0-4112 GCA_040391295.1 Phenylobacterium sp.
GAAGCTGATCCGGGTCGGGAAGTTGGCCTTGATGGTGCCGGTGATGACGTCCACGGACGGACGCTGGGTGGCCATCACCAGGTGGATGCCGGCGGCGCGGGCCATCTGGGCCAGGCGCTGCACGGCGCCTTCGACGTCCTTGCCGGCCACCAGCATCAGGTCGGCCACTTCGTCGATCACCACGACCAGATAGGGCATGGGTTTCGGGTCGATGCGCTCGCTCTCGTAGATCGGCCGGCCGCTGTCGTCGAAACCGGTCTGCACGGTGCGTTCGAAGTGCTCGCCCTTGGCCGCGGCCTCCTTGGCGCGCTCGTTGTAGGAGGCGACGTTCCGCACGCCGATCTTCGACATCAGGCGATAGCGGTCCTCCATCTCGCGCACGGTCCACTTCAGCGCGACGATGGCCTTCTTCGGGTCGGTGACGACGGGCGCGAGCAGGTGCGGGATGCCGTCATAGACCGACAGTTCCAGCATCTTCGGGTCGATCATGATGAACCGGCACTGGTCGGGCGACAGGCGGTAGAGGATCGACAGGATCATCGCGTTGACCCCCACGGACTTGCCCGAGCCGGTGGTGCCGGCGATCAGCAGGTGGGGCATCTTCGACAGGTCGGCGATATAGGGCTCGCCGCCGATGTTTTCGCCGAGCGCCATCGGCAGGGCCTGGGTGGAGCGCTCATATTCCGAGCTGGCCAGCAGGTCGCGCAGATAGACGGTCTCGCGCCGCGCGTTGGGCAGTTCGATGCCGATGGCGTTGCGGCCCGGCACGACGCTGACGCGGCAGGCGGCGACCGACATCGAGCGGGCGATATCGTCCGACAGGGCCACGACGCGGGCCGATTTCACGCCGGCCGCCGGCACCAGTTCATAGAGGGTGACGACGGGGCCGGGGCGGATCTGGTCGATGTTTCCGCGCACGCCGAACTCGGCCAGCACGCTTTCCAGCAGCTGAGCGTTCTGGCGCAGGGCGCCTTCGTCGAACTGTGAAGCGCGCGGCTTGGGCTTGGACAGCATGGCCAGTTCGGGCAGGGCGAAGCCGCCGGTCTTGACGAAGTCGAAGGTGCTTTGGGCTTCGCGCTGTTCGCGGCTGGATTCCTTGGACGCGGGCTTGGGCGCCTTGATCGCGACGCTGGGCGAGCTTTCCTCATCGTCGCTTTCCACAGCGAGCGGGACATAGGGGACGGGCTCTGGCCGGGCGGAGGCGGTGTCCGTCGTCTTGGCGCGGCGGGCGGCCAGCGCGCGCGCCGGCTTGGCGGGCGCCGGCGCCGGGGCGGTGTTCTGATTGCGCAGGGCGGCCTGGACCCAGGCGATGCTGGCCTGGAGTTCAGAGCGGCGAACGCCGATGGCGTAGCCGACGCCGGCCGCCGCGGCGATCGCCAGCAGGGTCGCGGCGAAGATCCCGCCGCCTGGGATGTGCGCGTAGGAGAACAGGCCGGCCAGGCCGTGCAGCACCCCATCGCCCCAGAAGCCGCCGAGGCCCTTGGACAGCGGCCAGGCGGCCGGGGCCGGCGGCGCGGCCAGCAGGCCGGCGAGGGCCAGGACGCCGAGCGTGCCGACCAGGGCGCGGATGCGCAGCTTCTTGCGGTTCTGATCGGGCTGAGGGGTGGTCGCGCGGCCCAGGCCGAACACCACCATTAGCAGGGCCGCGACGCCGGCCGCCAGGCCCAGCGACTGGATGCCGACATCGGCCGCCGTGGCGCCGGGCGCGCCGAGCAGGTTGGCGGGCGGCATGGGGGAGGCGGCGTTCAGGCTGGGGTCGGCGGCGTTGTAGGTGGCCAGCGCCACCGCGAAGGCGATGCCCGCCGCCGCGATGATCCCGCCGCGCAGACGCGCCGTGGCCGGATGGGTCCAGGCCAGGTTCGCAATGTGCAGCCCCAGCTCAACGCCCGTCTTCCGCGCCGCTCGCGCCATGCCCGATCCTCATATTCAGCAAATCCTATGTTTGGACGCTTGAGGGTTAAGGGGCGTTTACCAAGCGGGGCGTTGGGGCAGGTGTTTTCGGCCGGGCCCCGAGCGCGGCGGAAATCCAGTTTTCGTTTGCCCAAACCCACACTAGGTTCGCGAGCATGTGGACCATGCCTCCAAGCGTCCTGCGGGTCGTCGCCATCCTCCTCGCCGCCTTGGCTATCGGCGGCTTCGTGCTCGGCGTGCGGGGCGCTCCGGAGCGCGCGCGGCTGCCGGGCGAGAGCACGCAGGGCGGGCCGGCGCTTCAGGCCACCGACGCGCGGCCGCTGGAGGACCTGGTGCTGACGCCCTCGGAGTTGGAGCCGGAGCCCCCGAAGGTCGAGGAAAAGCCTGAGGAAAAGGTCGAAGAGGCCCCGGTGGTGACGCCGCCGCCCGTCGCGCCCCCTGTGACCCCGGCGCCGAAGGCCCCGGCGATGCCGTCCGCCGACGAAGACCGGGTCGGCGACCTGATCGACGGCCTGACCCCGCCGCCCGAGCAGCCGCCCTACTGAGGCGCTCGCGCGCGTCGCAAGGTCAGGTTGATGCGTCCGCCGCCCGGAATCAGCCGCGAAGACCCGGCCAGGATGCGGTCGACGCCGTGATGGATCAGTCGCGCCTCGCCGGCCAGCAGGCAGACGTCGCCCGATGAGAGCTTCACCGAATAGGTGGGATCGGATCGCTTGAGCCCGCCGACGCGGAACACGGCGGTGTCGCCCAGTGAAACCGACAGCACTGGAAACCGGAAGTCGGCCTCGTCCCGGTCCTGGTGCAGGCCCATCTTGGCCTGCGCGTTATAAAAGTTGATCAGGCAGGCGTCGGGCGGAACCTGGGGATCGGCAAGTTCGGCCCAGAGGTCGAGCAGGACTTGCGGAATGTCGGGCCACGGCTCGCCGGTGGTCGGATGGCGCGGCTCATAGCGATAGCCGCGCGCGTCGGTGGTCCAGCCGAGCGGTCCAAAGCTGGTCATGGCCACGCTCATCGGCTTTCCACCCGGCGTGACCTGATGGACGAAGGGCGCCTGCTCGACCCGCGCCTGCACCTGGGCCAGCAGCGCAGCTTGCGCCTCTGGCGAGAGGCGGCCGGGCAGCAAACGAAATCCGGTGGTCGTCGAAAGGCTCATCGGCTCTCATATAGGCGCAATGGCCCACTCTGTTCACGACCCGCGCATGGCGCCCATGAGGTGGCGCTCGCTCACCTCCGGCGAGCGCGCCTTGTGCGCGGGCGTGTTCGGCGACGGGCTGGATGTGGGACGGGTCCGGCTTTTCAGCCTGCCGCTCTGGCCGCGACCTTTCGTCCCAAACGGGCGGTTGATCGTGTGGCCGTCGGACGCCGCCCTGGCCGATTTCACCGACGCTCCCCTGTGGATGCGCTCGGTGCTGATCCACGAACTGACCCATGTCTGGCAGGCCCAGGCGGGGGTTTTTCTGCCCCTGGCCAAGCTCCGGGCGGGGGATGGACGGGCCGCCTATGCCTATGATCTCGACGACGGACGAAATTTTTCACAACTCAATATCGAGCAGCAGGCGATGGTCGTGCAGCACGCCTATCTGGCCGCCGGGGGCGGGGCTGCGCCCTACGACGCCCAAGCTTATGCAAGGATTTTAGAAGCTTGGCCGGGTGGGCCGGGGTCAAGACCCCACACGATATAAGGGCATTGCGCCCTTGCAGGGCGCGCAGGTGATCCCATATCGCGACTCGACGCCGGTTTCCTCGTGGGTTAACCGGCCGAGCCCTTATTCGAACCGGGGACGTCGATAAGAAACGGGGTGCTTCACTCGAAGGCCCTTCAACCGGCGTCCGCCATTCAGGAGCGAGCAAGACTCGATATGAGCAAGATCATCGGCATCGACCTGGGCACGACCAATTCGTGCGTGGCCATCATGGACGGCAAGCAGCCGAAAGTGATCGAGAACGCTGAAGGCGTTCGGACCACGCCGTCGGTTGTCGCCATCCTTGACGACGGCGAACGCCTCGTCGGCCAGCCGGCCAAGCGCCAGGCTGTCACCAACCCGTCTAACACTCTATTCGCCATCAAGCGCCTGATCGGCCGTAGCTTCTCCGACCCCGTGGTCGAGAAGGACCGGCACATGGTGCCCTATGACATCGTCAAGGGCCCGAACGGCGACGCCTGGGTGAAAGCCCACGGCAAGGACTATTCGCCCCAGCAG
>JBEBYB010000257.1:0-4071 GCA_040391295.1 Phenylobacterium sp.
GCGTCCTTGCGCAGTTCGTAGATGAAGCGGTCGGGGACGACGTACTGGTAGGGGATGTCCAGGGTCGCGAAGACCAACAGCCGCAGACCATAGAACCCCAGCACGTGCAGGGCCGAGAAGATCAGCAGGCTGGTGACGTGAACGGCCAGGACCCGCCAGCGCGGCGCGCTGTCCAGCGGCGCGATCCGGTAGGCGAGCAGGGCGATCGGCAGGCAGGCGATGGCGCTGAGCGCGCTCGTGTACTGCTGGATCGTCGGATAGATCCAGTGAACGTCGGGGCGGTCCTGAATCTCGGTGAAGATGTTGACCGTGTTGAGCGCCAGGATGGTGACGGCGAACAGCGGGAACGCACGCCGCCAGAAGATCCCGTTCATCCCCGATAGGTCGCCGCTCGTCACGCCCCGCCTCCGCTCGTCCCGAAGGCGCCGCCGCGCATACCGGGAGGCTTTCCGCGCCGGGGCGATGTCGCGGAATGACGGCTGATCTCATTCGCTCCAGAGCTCACGCCATGACCTCCGCCGCCTCTTCAGAACGCCGCCCGGATCTCGACTGGATCCGCGTGGGCGCCTTCTTCCTGCTGATTCTCTACCACGTGGGCATGTTCTACGTGCCCTGGGACTTCCACGTGAAGTCGCCCCATCCGGTCGAGTGGCTGGAGCCGGTGATGATGCTGACCAATCCCTGGCGGCTGACCCTGTTGTTCCTGGTGTCGGGGGCCGCGACCCGGTTCATGGCCGACAAGGCGAGTGCGGGCGGGTTGGCGAGGGCGCGCGTGGCGCGGCTGCTGCCGCCCCTGGTGCTGGCGGTTTTCGTGATCGTGCCGCCGCAGACCTATTACGAGATCGTCGAGAAGCTCGGCTATTCGGGCTCGGTCCTGGAGTTTTACGGCCAGTACGTCACCGCGTCCGGTCACTGGCGCCCGAACGGCGAGCCGCTGATCACGCCGACCTACAATCACATGTGGTTCGTGGTCTATCTGCTGGCCTACAGCCTGATCCTGGCCGGACTGTTGCGGCTGGCCAGGCCGGGTCTCGCCAAGGCGCAGGTCGGGCTGGAGCGCGGGCTTGGCGGCTGGGGGCTGCTGGTCTGGCCGGCCATTTTCCTGGTCGTCTTGAGGGCGACCCTGTTTCCGATCTTCGGGATCACCCACGCCCTGGTCGACGACTGGTACAATCACGCCCTGTCGTTCAGCGTGTTCCTGTTCGGGTTCCTGACCGCGAAGTCGCTACCGATGAAGGCCGCCTTCGTCCGGTTACGCTGGCCGGCGCTGGTCCTGGCGGTGCTGGGCTACAGCGTCTACGCCGCCGTGCGCTGGACCTATCGGGCCGAGGACGCCACGCCGCCGCTGGTCATGCAGGCCCTGGCCCAGGTCGCCTACGGTCTGAACCAGTGGGGGGCGATCGCCGCCATACTGGGCTTCGGGGCCAAGCATCTGACGCGCGGCGGGCCGGTGCTGACCTATCTGACGCTCGGGGTCTTCCCGTTCTACATCATCCACCAGACCTTCATCGTGGTGGCCGGCCACCACCTGGCCAAGCTGGGTCTTACGCAAGGGTTGGAGGCGATGATCCTGATCATCGGGACTTTTGTCTGCTGCTTCGCGACCTATGAGATCGTCCGCCGGGTGGCGCTGCTGCGTCCGTTGTTCGGGCTGAAGTGGGCGGCGCCGACGCGGCGGGGCGATGCGCTCACCGTTCGTCCAGAGATTGCGCCCGGCCCCGCGCCGGGCCAATGATATCTCGGCCAAGCTGGGACTTGGCGCAGGCCTGGGAGCTTTCTCACGTGACCACTCTTCGCCATCGCTTTGCGCGCGCGGCCCTGATCGTGCTGGCGCCGATGCTGATCGCCGGTTGCGGGGTCAATACGATCCCCACCAAGGACGAAGCCGCCAAGGCCCAGTGGGCCGAGGTCCAGAACCAGTATCAACGCCGCGCCGACCTGATCCCGAACCTGGTCGAGACGGTGAAGGGCTACGCCACCCAGGAGCGCGAGGTGCTGACCCAGGTCACCGAAGCCCGCGCCTCGGCGACCCAGGTCAAGGTCGACGCCTCGACCATCACCGACCCGGCGGCGTTCGAGAAATACGCCCAGGCCCAGGACCAGCTGTCGGGCGTGCTCGGCCGGCTGATGATGATCCAGGAACGCTACCCGGACCTGAAGTCGAACCAGAACTTCCTGGCCCTGCAAAGCCAGCTTGAGGGCACCGAGAACCGCATCGCCATCGCGCGGCGCGACTACAACGCCTCGGTCCAGGACTACAACACCGAGATCCGCACCTTCCCCGGCGCCCTGTGGGCCGGGACCGTGCATCGTTGGGCCAAGCCGATGGTGACCTTCGCCGCCAGCGCCGCGGCGCAGACCGCGCCGAACGTCAACTTCGGCGCGCCGGCCGCGCCCTCGGTCGCCGCTCCGGCGGCTCCGGCGCCCGCACCGGCGGCGGCCAACGCCCAATGATCAGGCTTGCGGGATCGCGGGGCGCTTTCAGCCTCGCGGTCCTGATCCTGTTGCTGAGCTTTGGCGCGGCCTTCGCCGCCGCGCCGAAGTTCCCGCCGCTGACCGGGCGGGTGGTGGACAACGCCAACATCCTGTCGCCCGAGGCCGAGGCGAAACTCACCACCGAACTGGCGACGCTGGAGACCCGGACGGGCCGGCAACTGGTGGTGGCGACCCTGCCGGATCTGCAAGGCTATGAGATCGAGGACTACGGCTACCAGTTGCTGCGCACCTGGGGCGTCGGCAGCAAGGAGCGCGACGACGGCGCGATCCTGATCGTCGCGCCCAGCGAGCGCAAGGTGCGGGTCGAGGTCGGCTACGGGCTGGAGCCGGTGCTGACCGACGCGCTGTCCAGCGTGATCATCAATCAGACCATCCTGCCGGCCTTCAAGGCGGGGCAGATGGAGCAGGGCGTCGTCGACGGGACGCAGGCCCTGGTTCAGCAACTGAGCCTGCCTGACGATCAGGCCCGCGCCGCGGCCGCCGCGCCGGCCAAGGCCAGCGAGGGCGAGAGCATCGGTCCGGCGGTGATCTTCGTCATCTTCATCATCTTCTGGCTGCTGAGCGGCGTGATGGGCGGCCTTGGCCGTGGCCGTCGCGGCGGTCGGGGCCTCTGGTGGCTGCTGCCGTTGCTGCTGAGCGGCGGCGGCGGGGGTGGTGGTCGCAGCGGCGGCGGCTGGAGCGGCGGCGGAGGCGGCGGGTTTGGCGGCGGTGGTTTCAGCGGCGGCGGCGGGTCCGGCGGCGGCGGCGGAGCCTCGGGGAGTTGGTAGCCATGCTGAGCGACACTGACCGCGCGCGGATCGAAGCGGCCGTGAAGGCCGCCGAGCTTGGCACGACCGGCGAGATCTATTGCGTGGTGGCGGGCGAGTCCTCGGACTATCGCGAGGTGCCGATCGCCTGGGGCGCGATCGCGGCGCTGGCCGGGCCGGCGGTGCTGCTGGCGTTCGGGATCCACGTCACCGCGCCCGACGACTTCGGCCAGGGCTGGTCGGCGGCGCAGATGAGCTCGGCGGCGCAGGCCACGGCGCGCGCGGTGTTGAGCGGGGCGATCATCCTGCAATGCGTATTGTTCGTGGCGGTGGCGATCCTGGCGGCCATTCCGCCGATCCGCCGGTTGCTGACCCCGAGGCCGCTGAAGCGCGAGCGGGTCCGGCGGCGCGCCCAGGAACAGTTCCTGGCCAAGAACCTGCAGGCCACCCGCGAGCGCACCGGCGTCTTGATCTATGTCTCGGCCAGCGAGCACATGGCCGAGTTGATCGCCGACGAAGGCATCGCCGCCAAGGTCGATGACAAAGCCTGGGACGGGGCGATGAAGCAGTTGATCGCCGGCTTCAAGGCCGGCCAGCCGGCGCAGGGCTTCGAGGACGCCATCGGGCTGTGCGGGGCGATCCTGGCCGAACACTTCCCGCCGCGCGACGACGACAATCCCAACGAACTGTCCGACTCGGTGGTGGTGCTGGGGTAGCTGGGGCCATTCCTCTCCCTCGGGAGAGGTTAGGTGAGGGGGCCGCGCAGCGGCGCTCTTAACGGACGATCATCACGCGCGGAGGCCGAAGACCCCTCACCCGACCTCTCCCC
>JBEBYB010000258.1:0-4041 GCA_040391295.1 Phenylobacterium sp.
CGAGGTCTCGCCGCCGCTGCTGGTGAACGATGCGGCCGCCTATGGCACCGACAAGCTGCCGAAGTTCGCCGACGACCTGTTCAAGACCACCGACGGCCGCTGGCTGATCCCGACCGCCGAGGTGCCGCTGACCAGCATGGTCATGGGCCAGATCGTCGCCGAGGAAGAGCTGCCGCTGCGGCTCACCGCCTTGACCCCGTGCTTCCGTTCCGAAGCCGGCGCCTCGGGCCGCGACACCCGCGGCATGATCCGCCAGCACCAGTTCTATAAGGTCGAGCTGGTTTCGATCACCGGGCCGGAAGAGTCCGAGGCCGAGCACGAGCGGATGGTCGGCTGCGCCGAGGCCGTTCTGAAGGCCTTGGAACTGCCATTCCGAACCATGCTGCTCTGCACCGGCGACATGGGCTTTGGCGCGCGCAAGACCTACGACCTCGAGGTCTGGATCCCGTCGGAAGGCCGTTATCGCGAGATCAGCTCGATCTCCAACTGTGGGGATTTCCAGGCCCGGCGGATGGACGCCCGGACCAAGAAGGCCGGCGAAAAGGGCACCCGCTTCGTCCACACCCTGAACGGCTCGGGCCTGGCGGTCGGCCGGACCCTGGTGGCGGTGATGGAGAACTATCAGGACGAGAAGGGCCGCATCGCCATTCCGCAGGCGCTGCACCCCTATCTGCCCGGCCTTACGCATATCGGTGGCGAATGAGAATCCTGCTGGCCAACGATGACGGCATCCATGCCGAGGGTCTGGTCGCCCTGGAGAACATCGCCCGCGTCCTCACCGACGACGTCTGGATCTGCGCGCCGGAGTACGAGCAATCGGGGGCCGGCCGGGCTCTCACCCTGTCCGACCCGATCCGGGTGCGCCAGCTGGGCGAGCGCCGCTTCGCCACCACGGGCACGCCGACCGATTGCGTGATGCTGGCGGTGACCGAGCTGATGGGCGGGCTCAAACCCGACCTGGTGCTGTCCGGGGTCAATCACGGGGCGAACCTGGCGGAAGATGTCACCATGTCCGGAACCGTCGCCGGAGCCATCGAAGGCATGGCGCTGGGCATTCCCTCGATCGCCCTGTCGCAATCGAGTTGGCCCGCTGTCGAGGGCGAGCAGATGTACGCGCCGTCCGAGCACTTCGGCCCGGGCATCGTGAAGCGGCTGGTCGAACTGGGCTGGCCCAAGGACGTCGTGATGAACGTCAACTTCCCGGCCTTGCCGGTTGACGAGATCACCGAGGTCGAAATGACCCGCCAAACCTTCCGCGACATCAATGTGCGCCGTGCGGAGAAGCGCACCGACCTGCGCAACCGCGACTACTACTGGATGGGTTTCCGCGCCGAGCGTTCGGCCCCGGCCGACGGCACCGACCTTCGGGCGATTTATGACGGTAAGATTTCCGTCACCCCCTTGCATATCAACCTGACTCACGCCGAAACCGTTCATCGCCTGAAGGGCGTGCTCGGGGGCGCGCCTCCGAAGGCTTGAGGCGACCCATGGCCAAACACGAGAGCGATCACGACGGCGATGAGGCGAGCGTCCAGCTTGCGCGCCTGGTGCTGTCGCTGCGCTCTCAGGGCGTCAGCGATCCGGCGGTTCTGAGGGCCATCGAATCGACGCCTCGAGAACTGTTCACGCCTGACCTGTTCAAGGAGCGCGCGTTCGAGGACTCGGCCCTGCCGATCGCCTGCGGCCAGACCATCAGCCAGCCCTATATCGTCGGATTGATGAGCCAGGCCCTGGAGGTCGAGCCGCGCTCGCGGGTGTTGGAGATCGGCACCGGGTCGGGCTATCAGACCACCATCCTCTCCAAGCTGTCGCGGCTGGTCTATACGGTCGAGCGCTATCGGACCCTGCTCGGCGAGGCCGAGGGGCGGTTCAAGCAGCTTGGTCTCACCAATGTGATCACACGTTTTGGCGATGGCGGGCTCGGTTGGCCCGAGCAGGCGCCTTTTGACCGCATTCTGGTCACAGCCGCGGCGCCGGATGAGCCCAAGGCCCTGCTTGCGCAACTCAAACCGAAGGGCGTGCTGGTCGCGCCTATCGGCAAGGGGCCGGTTCAGAGCTTGAAACGCTACACGGGCGACGGGGCGGGGGGCTTCCGAATTGAGGTCATGACCGACGTTCGCTTCGTCCCCTTGCTCGAAGGCGTGGCCAAGGAGCTGTGAGCTAAAGACTTATTGGGTTGGCTTCGGCGTCGGCTGTAACCCATCATCAACTCTGACGCCTCGACTGATTCCGATCCAATCTCACCGGAGCGGCGATGACGCTTTCCCTTACGCGCACGGCTTTGTTTCTTCTTGCAGGTACGGCTTTGACCGCCTGTACGACCATGGAGCCTGTGCGCCCGAACTTCCCCACCAGGCCCACGCCCAGCCAGCCGCTGCCGGCGCCGCCTCCGCCTGTCCATCAGGGCGAGCCGGCGATGCAGCCGCGTCCGATCCCGCCGGTGGAAAGCTCGCAACTACCCTCGATCTCGCCGCCGCGCCCGCAACCGGTGAGGCCTGCGCCTCGGCCGATGACGACCGAGACCGTCACCAGGACGGTTGTCGCCGGCAAGGTCGTGGAGACCGCTGGTCCGGCCAAGGACTACACGGTCAAGTCGGGCGACAATCTGGACGCCATCGCCCGCACGATGGGGACCACCCGCAAGCAGATCGCAGACGACAACGATCTGAAGGCGCCCTACGCGCTGCGGCCCGGCCAGATCCTGAAGGGGCCGCGCACGACGTCGGCCAAGGCCTATGTCGTGGAACAGGGCGACACCCTATTCGCCATCGCTCAGCGTTTCAGCGTCAGCGCCGCCGCGATCGCGCAGGCCAATGATCGCGAGATCGAAGCGCCGCTGGGGATCGGCGACCGGCTGATCCTGCCCGAGGGTTTCAAGGACAAGGGCCCGACGACCATTCGCACCCAGGTCTCGGTCCCGGCGCGCGATGCGCCGCCGGCGGTCCAGGTCCCGACCTACAACGAACCGGTTCGCCAGCCCTCGCGTCCGGCGCCTGCGCCGATCATCGATGAACCGGCGACCACGATCCGCACCCGCGTCACCGGCAAGGTGGTCGACGCGGCCGGCCCGCAGAAGACCTACAAGGTCAAGAGCGGCGACAATCTGGACGGTATCGCCCGCAGCCTGGGCGCCACCCGCAAGGAGCTGGCCGAGGACAACAAGCTCAAGCCCCCCTATGCGCTGCAGCCGGGCCAGGTGCTGAAGGGCCCCGAGACCAAGGTGAAGGCCTATGTGGTCGGGCAGGGCGACACCCAGGCGCTGATCGCCAAGCGCTTCGGCGTCACTCAACGGGCCTTGGCGGACGCCAATAACGTGAAGATCGGCGCGCCGGTCCGCGCCGGTCGCCAGGTGATCCTGCCGTCCGGCTATCGCGACCGCGGCCCGATCCGCGAAGAAGTCGCCGCGTCGCGGCCCAAGCCCGCGCCAGTTCCGACCTATACGCCGCCGGCCCAACCGACGCCGGCGCCTACGCCATATGATCGGCCGCCAGCGACGCCGCCGCCGATCATCCAGCCCCCGGCCGCTAAGCCGGCGCCGGTGCGACCCGCCCCGGTGACGCCGCCGGTCACCGGGCCTTCAACGCCGCCGACGCCGGCCGTCCCGGTCATGGGCACGCCGACCGACGCCCAGATCACCAGCTTTGGACGCGGCCGCTTCATCTGGCCGTTGCGTGGCGACGTGATCTCCGACTTCGGCCCGAAGGGGACGGGGCAGCGCAACGACGGCGTGAACATCCGCGTCAGCACCGGCGAAACGGTCCGGGCGGCGGCGGCGGGCGATGTCGTCTATGCCGGCGACCAGGTCCCGGGTTTTGGCAATCTGGTGCTGGTCAAGCATGCGGACGGCTGGGTCACGGCCTATGGCCACATGTCCCGGGTCGACGTGAAGATGCAGCAGAAGATCACCCAGGGGCAGCAGATCGGCCAGGCCGGCTCCACCGGCGGGGTGAGCGAACCCCAACTGCACTTCGAAGTTCGCTACGCCCCGACCCCGCAAGACCGCGCGCGGCCGATCGACCCGAAGCTGGTGCTGCCGAAGTA
>JBEBYB010000259.1:0-4039 GCA_040391295.1 Phenylobacterium sp.
ACGCGGTTGGCTGACATCTTGGACGCTAGGCTCGCGGAACTGCTAGGCGAGGCCTATGAAGTCCGGCGGATCTTCGCTTCGCGCGCGGATATCGAGCAGTTGTTTCGGGAACTGGGCGAGTCCGCGATCCTGCTCGATTGCGACCCTGGTCAGGACAAGGCCTGGTATGGCCAGTACGAGCTGACCCCCGCCGATGGCGAGGGGACGATGATTATGTATTGCCGTGGCGACGAGTGCTGGATCCGCGATCTGGCGCGACCGGAAGAACAACCCGCCGAGGCCCTCCGCGCCGCCTCCTAAGAGGGGCGGCTGACGGCAGCGAAAGGCGATGGCCTGAACGCTGACCCCGAAGCGCTGCTTTAGGGCTTTCAGTTCGCCGATATTGATCGTGGAACGATGGGCGCCGCTCTCGGCGGTGGGCGAGATGACTATGCAGCCCACTCATAGGCCAGGGTGAAGCTTCCCGACGACGCTATCGCGCTCATCGTGGTGTTCGCAACGCTGACTCCCCTTGCCGCCGTGCTGCTCTGGTCGGGACGCCCTATGCGCCGAACTGTCGACGCCGCGGCCGCTTAGCGTTGGCGGGGCGATGGCGCGGTCGTTTTGGCTCACCAGTCCAGATTAGGTCGTTGGTAGTGCTGGAGGAGGGCCCCTCCGTGTCAATGATGCTCAGACGATGACCCCGCCGGAAGTTTAAACTTCCAGCCCAGTTGAGACATCGAATGGCTATGCCCCGTATTTCGAACGACACCCGCGCGGGCTCGGCTCCACCAGGCTGTTCTGGCGGAACATCTCAACGTCGATGGATCATTCGATCGTCAAGCGGCTGAGGTTCACGCCCTGAGGCGTACGCCCCGGCCGCGATCGAACCACTGCGCTCACGCGCTGCTTCAGGTCCGGTATCCCGACCGTGGAACGCTGGCTCGCCACCGTCAGCGGCCTTGGGTTGCGGCGGCGGGCATAGGCGCGATTTGAACGCTGCGAGGCGGTAGTAGCGAAGTTTGCGGCCACGAACCGGCGCAATGCCGGACCTCAGAACGATGAGATGACTTTCGGGCAGTGCGATCAATTCCTGAGGCAACATGAGGGGGCGTCTCTGCTCGCTCTCGGAGACGCTGCGACGACCTGAGCCTAGGCCCTGAGGCCGCGAGCGCGAGAAGGATCTCTGGCCCAAATAGCCCAGGCGCTCACTGAGCGCTTGGGCCAGACGAATGTCCTTAGGCGCGAAAATTACCTCGGCCCCGCAGTTGGCCATGATTTCATCAGCAAGATGGTCGCCGTAGGCCTCACGGAGCTGAGAAGGGCTCTGGAGGACCGCCAGAAGGCGAATTCCATAGCCGGCTACAAATGAAAATCCATGGGCGAGCACCGTCGCGCGGCCAAGACGAGCGAACTCATCGAGCACTATGAGCAACTGACGCTCATTGTCTCCCGGCTCGGGAAGCCGCCTTGTCTGGAGGTCGATCACCTGCTGGAGAAGCAAGTTGTACAGCGGTGCAACGCGGACCAAATTGTCTGGCGTGACGCCGAGGTAGAGTGATGTGGACTGGGTTTTGAGCGCGCCCAGGTCAAAGTCGGACGCCGAGGTGGCCCAGTCTACGTCGGGGTTGAGCCATAGGCCCATGCGGCTTGTGATGGTCTGCTTGATGGAAGCAAAGGTGTTCTCGCCCGCATTGCAGAAATCGGTCAGAGCGCTCACGCAAGGCCCAGATAGCGGCGCGCCAGCACGGGCGCGTTCAGCGATGGCGGTCGGCAACCGCGCCCGCGGATCATCCCTGGTCAGTTGACGGTAGATTTCGCCCAAGGTGAAAGGCGCCGCCGGCGTTTCGGCCACGAACGCCCCAACACCGATGAAGCCAGTGCGTGCAGCTTCCGACCAGAATGGGTCGCCCTGGTCCGGGGTCGGAAACAGCATGACGGCGATCTTCTGGAGCTCGTTGAGGGTCGCGACCGGGTCGCCTCGCTTGATATGGCCAAGGGGATTGAACCGCGCTGTGCGGTGATCTGGGCTGAAGGGATCGAAGAGGTGGACCGCCTGGCCTTGGGCGGCGCGAAAACCTGCGCTCGCCGCCCAATTCTCGCGTTTGACGTCCAGTACGATCACGGAGTTGGGCCAACTCAGTAGGTTGGGCACGACAACCCCAACCCCTTTGCCTGTTCGTGTCGGCGCGTAGAGCAGAACGTGCTCGGGGCCGCCGAACCTGAGCAACTCCCCGCCTGATCGTCCAAGGATGATCCCGGCCGGCGAGCGCAGACCGGCGCGTCGCAATTCAGCTTCGCTGGCCCAACGCGCCGCGCCGTGAAGAGGCCTGGCGATATTGAGGATCATCGCGGCAGCCAGGACGAACACGCCCAGATAAGAGGTGATAAATCCAACCTTGGCCCATCTGGCCACAGAAGGATCGGCGCGAAAGTACCAGAGCCAAGCCGGGCCCGCGGCGAGATCGGTGTCGGGGCCAAGACGACCAAGACCTGCCAACGTGATCAACGTGCCAACGACGGCGCCGATCAGGACTGCAGCCAGGACAGCGACGCAGACGACCAAGCTTCTAGATGCCGGCGCCATGCTTGCGAACCGGGTCAAAATAGACCTCCGTCATAGCAAATCGTCCGCCAACGCGGCGTAGTTGGACGACAATGTCGACGAGTAGAACCAGCAAGTTGCGGACGTCGGAGCGGGGAAGATCGCGGCCAGCCTCCGACTCTCGAACGAGAAGCGTCATCTGCTCGAACGCGAGGGCGGTAGAATCTGCATGGATGGTTGTGATCGACCCCGGGTGTCCGCTGCAGACGTTCCGCAGATAGAGGAAAGCTGCACTGTCGCGCAGCTCTTGCAGCAAGATGCGATCGGGGCGCATCCGGAGCGCGCTCTCAAGCAATTCCTTGACGCCAGCCTGCGAGATGCCGCGCCCGTCCTTGGCGTAGGTCAGGTGGATCAGGTTTCGATGCGGCGCAACAAGCTCGCGGGCGTCCTCGATGGTGATCAGGCGCTCGTGCGCAGGAATATGCGCGATGAGCGCCTTGGCGAAGGTTGTCTTGCCAGATCCTGTGGCTCCGCTCACCAGAACATTCTTCCGTGCACGGACCGCAAGCTTGAAGAAGGTCGCCCAGGCCCTCTCGGATTTCAGGGTGAGAAGCTCCTGATCTTCGGTGTTCAAGCCACACGCTGTTTCGATGGTGTCGTTGAAGAGACCCGCGGCGGCTAGCGCGTCGATGTCGAACGCTGCTGTCGCCGGTTTCCGAATCGTCAGCGAAATACAGCCTTCGGGCGTCGCTGGAGGGACGACGATCTGGCAGCGCTCGCCTCCCGGAAGGACTGTGGAGCAGAGGGGGAGGTCGGACCCAATATCTTGCCGGGTATGGGCCGCAGCTGCGATCGCCAGGGTCGAGAGCCAGTCGAACGAAAGCTCGGGGACACAGGCCCAACGCCACCCGCCTGTGCTCTCGACACCAACTTCGTACGGTCGATTGACCACGAGTTCTGTGACGTCGGCGGGCTCCAACAGCGACCTTAACGGGGCCAGATAGTGCTCGAGAACCTCGGTCGCCATCAGTAGGCTCGCAAGCCATAAACGCCCGAAAAGTCGAGATCGTGGGCCACGAAGATAGAGACCTCGTCACCCTGATCCTTTCGCAGGATCGGAGCGATGTCCAAGCTGCCCTCCACCGCGATAGCCGCCGCGTCGGACGGTATGCGTGCGCTTTGGCTGTTGGATCCAAACGCGGCGTATGCGCCGTCGTCCACCAGGCTGAGCGCCAGAGCCCCGCCGAAACGCGCCCAGAAACGATTGTCGACGTCTCCGTCAAAGCCCGCGCGGCCCAGCGCGTCGGCTGCTGGAGAGTTCAGCGAAATGATAACGCCGCCGGGGGTGACGGCGCGCGTCCACAAGACAAAAATTCGGCGCTGACCCTGGCGCATTCCAGATCGATGCTCGCCTAAGATGCGCGTGCCCTTGTCGAGAAGGATGGTCGCTCCGTTGTCGGAGAGCACGTCGCGCGGCGTTAGGCAGGACACGTGACCTGGGATCGTGGAGTCGAG
>JBEBYB010000260.1:0-4031 GCA_040391295.1 Phenylobacterium sp.
TAGCCCTTGACGAAGGTCGAGGGGACCCGCGGCGGCTCTTCGAGCACCTGGATGTCGGGGAAGCGCTTGAGGATCTCTTCCCAGATGATTTTTAGCTGCAGCTCGGCCAGGCGGTTGCCCACGCAGCGGTGGACGCCGAAGCCGAAGGACAGATGCTGGCGCGGCCGTTCGCGGTCGATGATGAAATCATTGGGTCGATGGATGACCGTGTCGTCGCGGTTCCCCGAGACGTACCACATGACGACATTGTCGCCCTTCTTGATGGTCTTGCCGCCCAGTTCGTAGTCTTGCGTCGCCACGCGCTTCATGTGGGCGAGAGGGGTCTGCCAGCGGATGGTCTCGGACACCATCGACGGGATGAGATCCGGATTGGCGCGCAGTTTGTCGTACTGGTCGGGGAACTTGTTGAGGGCGTAGATCGAACCGGAGATGGTGTTTCGGGTCGTGTCGTTCCCGCCGATGGTCAACAGGATGATGTTTCCGAGGTACTCGAACTGATCCATGTCCTTGGTGGCCTCGCCGTGGGCCAGCATGGAGACCATGTCTCCCTCGATCGGGTTGACCTTCCGTTCGGCCCACAGGTTCAGGAAGTAGCCGGCATATGCGCCCATCTCGGCGCGTTTTTCTTCCCAGCTATCGACGATGCCGTCGCCAGGGCGCGACATCACCGTGTCCGACCAGCGGGTCAGCTTGCGGCGATCTTCCTGCGGCATGCCGAACAGGGTGGCCAGCGTCATCGCCGTCAGTTCCATCGAAACCTTGTCGACCCAGTCGAAGGGCTCGCCGATCGGCAAGCCGTCCAGAATGGCTCCGGCCCGCTCGCGGATCAGGGGCTCCATGATCTTCAGGTTGTGCGGCGAGACCGCCGGGCTGACGGTCTTGCGCTGCTGATCATGCTTGGGCGGGTCCATGGCGATGAACATGGTCGGCCCGCCGGTGGGGCCGCCGAACGGCCCGCCGGTCATCTGTGCGCCGCTGGCCACCAGTTTGGCGATCATCTCCTCGCTGGGACCGAGGCTGATTCCACCTTCAGAGGAGAACACCTCGTGATTGGTGTCGACCGCCATGATGTCGTTGTACCGGGTGATCGCCCAATGGGGTTCGAAGTCGCTGGCGGGCGTCCAGTGGACGGGATCCTCGGACCGCAAGCGATCGAAGTACGGCCAGATCGAGTCTGTCTGGAAGAGCGCCGACTGCGCGACGTTGAGGGTCTCGATCGGCTGGGAATAGACCTCGTCAAGCACGTCCTTGACGGCGGCGGCGTCCAGAGTGGCGCTCTCGCTCATTGTCCTATTCCTCCTTTGGCCAAGCCCCTTGAAGGCCTGTTGTCTTAGGTCTGGCGGCTCGAGCGGCATTCGACAAGACCTATCGTGACGTAGGCGTCACTTTTGCGGTCGTGGAGCCCCTCCGTCTCCCCGGCGCGTCGCTCCGCCGCCATGGATCACAACGCCCTTTGACAACGAGAGGCGGGGGGCATTCCATTGGCCCGTGGGCGCCCGTGGCGTCGGCCGCACTGCATCGTTTAGGAGGTTCTCTTGCAGACCCAGACCAACGAGATCGCTGACGGTGTCTACAGGTTCTCGACCTTGGTTCCCGACGTGGCCGGGCCCGGCGGGTTCATGTTCAATCAGTTCCTGATCCTGGCCGACGAGCCGATGCTCTTTCACTGCGGGGGCCGGGGACTGTTCCCCCTAGTGTCAGAGGCTGTCGCGACGGTCGTTCCGCTTGAACGCCTGCGCTGGATCAGCTTCGGTCACGTGGAATCCGATGAGTGCGGCAGCATGAACCAATGGCTTGCCGCGGCGCCGAATGCGCAGGTGACGCATGGTCGGACGGCCTGCATGGTTTCCTTGAACGACCTGGCCGATCGCGCGCCGCGCGCGCTCGCCGACGGGGAGGTGCTCGATCTTGGCGGCAAGCGCGTCGCCTGGCGCGACACGCCGCATGTGCCGCACGGATGGGAGGCCGGCCTGATATTCGAGGAAACGACCGGGACGCTCTTTTGCGGCGACTTGTTCACCCAGATCGGGCCCGGTCCCGCCTTGGTGGAAACCGACATCCTCGCGCCCGCCATCGCCACCGAAGACATGTTCCACTCTATGTGCCTGGGCCCGAACACTGGGCCGGTGATCCGCGCGCTCGCCGATCTCGCCCCGAAGACGCTCGCCCTGATGCACGGATCGTCATTTTCGGGCGACGCAGCCACAGCCCTGAGGGGCCTGGCCGCGCACTACGAAGCCCAAGCGAAGGCCTCCTTCGGCGTCGCTCCCCACCTAAACTGACAGGTCAAAATTGATGTCCCGGCTGCGTAGGGATTTTGTCCCGAACTGACCGCCGCAAGTGCTCACTCCAATGAGATTCTGTCTCGCGTGCTCAAGGATTTTGTCCTCGCGCCGCCGGAGATTTTGTCCCGGCCGGCGTGTCCGCTGAGGGCTCAAAGGCGAAGTTCGTAAGGTCTGCTTCCTGGCAATCGACTAATCGCGCCATTGAAAACGCACTCCCGACTCGTGGCGGACACTCACGGCGTCCGTACTTCGAGCAGCGCTGGAATCTAAATCCAGTGCGTCCGGACGGGCTCGTCGCGGTCCCCCGCAGGATTTGAAGTCTCGGAGCGTTCGTCGATGTCTACGATGCATCCGCGAGCAAGATCCCTGTAAGTTGAATCAAGCGGGCCATCTCGGGCGTCGAGTCCAGCGCCTCGCGGAACCTCCGCCGGGTCGTCGGAAAGTAGGTGTCGGACGCGACCTTGAAGTCGGCTGCGAGGGCGGAGAGGTCGCGCCCAATCTGGGAGAGCTCACGGTGAAGGTCGCTTTCGGGGTCATACTCGGGGATCGGTAGCTTCCAGACGTGCTTTGCCACGTCTCGCTCATCCTTGCCGTACGACATTAGAGGTTGAACAGCCTGCGTTAGTGCGGGGCTGTTCAATACAGCACAGACATAGTCAGCTTCAGCCTCCGACGATGGGACCATCCAGTATAAGCCGTTTTCAATGACCGCATTGCGCGCGCGCACTTTCGCAGCAACGACGTGCATCCCCGACTTATTGTAGACTACGCGAAGATCTGCGATTGGAAATTGCTGACTGAGATTTCGCATGTAGTCGAGCCGGTCAAGGAGTTCCAAGCGCTCGCTAGAGCGTAGTTCTGTCCAAAGCTTTGCGGCGTTGGCCCACCACTGCGAGAGACCGGGGTACGCCTCGATCTCACCGCCCTTTGCCACCAGCTTATCGCCGACCAAGGGCAGCACCGCCTTCGGCAGCTCAGTTAGCCGGAAAGGGAGCAGACAATCGCTCGTTGCGACGGACCGGACAAACTCAGTCTCAACAACACCCTCAAGGCTCGCGACATCCTTCCAGGGCTTTTTCTCATTCGAGCCGCGAAGAGATTGGATCCTGATCCGTCCGGCAGGCGTGCCCAGCGGGCTTGCGGCCTGTTCCTCAACCATGAACAGCACCCGCGGAAAGATGGTCGCGCCGTTGCGGAAACGCTGACCATAAGGCGACCCGACGTAATCTGGATCATTCCCGAGATCGCCGATCTCAGATTTGAGCGTCGGCTCGACTTCACGCCAAGACACGTAATCGCGTGGAATTTTACCCGACCAAAACTTAGCGTCGGCGGGCATTGGTTGGGATAGTTCCACCCTTGTCCCGAAAATGACGCAGGAGCCTCGCGGGAAGATATGCGGTCGGACGCGCCGAAAATCCCATGGCTGATCAAATGCAAGCCGCAACATCTCTCCGCCGCTATCCAGCATGCCGGCCCGCAAGCCAGCAAACTGCGGCCTGTCGACTGCTGCGTTGGGCATGACGAATGCAAACTTGCCCCCTGGCCGGAGGTACAGCTGCAACGCCCGCGCAACGAACAGGCCGGAGAGATCTTGCTGAGTGGCCACCTCCGCTCCATGCCAGAGCCCACGAGCCAAGCTCATAGTCCGGAATGTGGCCTGCATCTCCGGCGTCATCTTGCGGTAGGCCGTAACCCTCCGGTGAGGGCCGCCTTGCTGGCGTGTGGGTTAGGCTGCACTCCTAA
>JBEBYB010000261.1:0-4009 GCA_040391295.1 Phenylobacterium sp.
ATCCGGATGCTCAAGACCCTGATCGGTCCTGAGAAGTTCCGCGAAGGCATGGACCTCTATTTCGACCGCTGGGACGGCCACGCCACCACGGTCGAGGAATTCATCCGCTGCTTCGCCGAGGTGACCGGCCAGGACCTCAGCGACTTTTTCGCCTGGTACGAACAGGCCGGCACGCCGAAGGTCTCGTTGACCCACGCCTATGACGCCGACGCTCGGACGTTGCGGATCGAACTGAGCCAGGAAACCGCGCCGACGCCCGGCCAGCCCGTCAAACGCCCGCTGCCGACACCCGTCACCATCGGGCTGCTCGACGGCGAAGGCCGCACCCTGGCCTTCAAGCGCGACGGCAAGGCGGTCGATGAGACGATCGTCGTGCTGGACGCCGTCCAGGCCAACGTGACGCTGACCGATGTCGATTCAGCCCCGGTGATCTCGGCGCTGCGCGGCTTCTCGGCGCCGGTGACGCTGACCACCGACGCCCCGTCCAGGAACCGCTACGTCCAACTCGCTTCAGACCCGGATCTCTTCAACCGCTGGGAGGCCGGCCAGGACCTGGCCCGCGCCTTGATCGTCGCCCGCGCCAAGGATACGCCCGACGAGGTCGGCGAGGAACGCTTCGCCGACGCGATGGGCCGGGCGCTGAACGACCAGGCCTCCGACCCGGCCTTCAAGGCGCTGCTGCTGTCGCTGCCCAGCGAGTCCGATCTGGCCCTCGCCATCCAGCCGGCCGATCCCGCCGCCATCCATGCGGCGCGCGAGGCCCTGCGCACCCGCCTGTCCCTGCACCTGACCGAGGATCTGAAGCACCTGCATATCGGCCTGCAGGAATTGGCCGAGTTCTCGCCGGACGCCGCCAGCGCCGGGCGCCGGGCGCTGCGCAACGCCGCCCTGGATCTGCTCGCCGCCAATCCGCGCGCCGAAATCGGCGAACTGGCCGAGGGCCACTATCGCGCCGCCGCCAACATGACCGACGCCATGGGCGGGCTCTCCGCCCTGATGCTGGTCGGAGGTGAGGCCTATGAAGCGGCGCTGGCCGACTTCTTCGACCGCTGGAAGTCCGAGCCGCTGGTCATCGACAAATGGTTCGCCTTGCAGGCGCGCGACCCGGACGAGAGCGCATTGGGACGGGTCATCGGCCTGACCACCCATCCCGCTTTCGAGGAGAAAAACCCCAACCGGCTGCGGGCCCTGGTCTCCACCTTCGCCAACTTCAATCCAGCCCGGTTCCACGACGGCAGCGGGGCCGGTTACCGGTTCCTGGCCGACCAGATCCTGGCCGTCGACGGGTTCAATCCGATGACCGCGGCCCGGCTGGTTGAACCGCTCGGCGGCTGGCGGCGATACAAGCCCGAGTTAGGAGCGTTGATGAGGGCGCAGTTGGCGCGGATCGCGGCGACCGAGGGCCTTTCGAAGAACGTCTATGAACTCGCCAGCAAGGCGCTCGCCGACTAAGGCGCAGGCGCCGGGAACGAACCGAATCTTTACGTTAACTCCGCAGCCTAGCTCCCGAGCCATGCAACTCGGGAGACAGCCAGTCCATGTCGGTCTCACTTAGCCGGGTACGGTTCCTGATCATTGACGACAACACCCATGCGGTGAACCTCGTCAAGGCGATGCTGCGAGGCTTCGGCGCCGACCAGCTCTATGACGCCCAGACGATCGACGCCGCCCAGCGGCGAATGAAGATCACGCCCTGCGACGTCGTGATCCTCGACTACATGCTGGGCGCCGAGGAGGGCGTCACCTTCGCCCGCTGGCTGCGGAACGATCCCGACAGCCCTGCGCCCTACACCCCGATCATCCTGCTGACCGGCCACGCCGACCGCGCGAAGATCATCGCGGCCAGGGATGCGGGCGTGAACGAGTTCTGCGTGAAGCCGGTCACCCCCGCCGACTTGATGAAGCGCATCGCCTGGGTGATCGATCGCGCCCGGCCCTTCGTACGCAGTCAGACCTATTTCGGTCCCGACCGACGCCGCCATGACGACCCGAGCTATCGAGGCCGGGAACGGCGCGTCGACCGCCAAAGCAAACCGTGATGCTTGCAACGTGACGTGCCTCGTGACGTGCCGCGCGCGCTTGCGTAGACTCCGGCTCACGGGTGACTCGACTTAGGGCGCAAGGGAGCGGCGGGCTTTGGCCAGACGCGGGGGTAAAGACGCGGCTGAAACTGAGGCAAACCAGCCGAGGGGCGTCTCCATGTCCGGCGGACAAAGCGGACTAGGCCCGAACGTCATGCGGATCGCGATCCTGGCGAGCTTGCTGTTGCTGGGGATCTACACCGCGCTCGCCATCACCAAGATCGGCCGCGAAGCCCATTCCGCGGGCCCGCAGAACCTCACCCTGGCGAGTCGCACCGACGCCCTGGCGGCCCGGCTTGACGCCGAGGGCGCGGCGCTCCGCGGCGGCCTGACGGCTACGCAGGAACTTCTGCAACGCAAGGCCGACCCACCCCTGGACGCAGCCGAGACCGGGCTGGCCGTGACCGACGGCGCGGCCGTGGCCGTCGCCGTCATGGACGAGCGGAACGTCATCGCGGTGGCCGGCAAGGCCGGCGGCGTCGACTGGCGCGCCATCGCCACCAAGGCCGAACGCAGCGGCGGAACCATCTGGATCGGGCCTTCGGATCAAAATCCCTCGTCCCTGGTGATCGTCGGCAACGTGAGCACCGACCAGGGCCGTCGCCAGATCGCGGTGGTCGGGGCTCCGAACCGCCTGACAAATACGCTCGAGCCCGATCAGGTCGTGGCGACCGCGCAGGGTCAGATCATGGCCAGCGGCGGCAAGCCCGACGACCTGACCGCGGCCTACGGCCTGGCGCCGGCCGATCTCGCCCGCTCGCGGGAGGTGGTTCGCGGCGTCGGGCCGGACGGCAAACCGCTGGATCTCGCCGCGCGCCCGGCGATGGGCGGGGCGTTGCTGGCCGTGTCAGCGACGGCGCCGGGCGGGAACCTCAGTGCGACCGCCATCCAGCTCGCCTGGCTGACCATTCCGCTCGGGATCACCTTCCTGCTCGGCCTGTTGCTGCTGCATCAGAGCCGCAAGATGGAGGGCGCCCAGCAGGCGGTGATGGATTCGGAGCGTCGGTTCCGACTGGCCGTCGAAGCCGCGCGGTGCGGGATCTGGGAATGGGATCTCACCACCGACCAGATGTTCATGTCCGACGCCACCGGCGCGATCTTCGGCTGGGGCGGCGGCGGGGTGATGGACGGCCAAGACGTGCTGGACCGGGTTTCGCCCGATCACCGCGAGCGCGTGCGCCAGGCGCTGTCGACCGCTGCGATCTATGGCGGGTTCGACGTATCCTTCCGGATCCCGTCGCTGACCGGCGGCCGGCCGACCTGGATCGACGCGCGCGGCCAGGCCTTTGGGCGGTCCGATGAAGACGGTTATTCGCGGATCATCGGGGTGGCGCTGGACGTCACCGAGGAACGCATGGCCCAGGCCCGCGCCCAGGCCGCGGAGAACCGGCTGCGTGACGCCATCGAAAGCGTCTCGGAAGCCTTCGTGCTGTGGGACCGCAATGGCCGCCTGCTGCTCTGCAACCAGAACTATCGCAACGTCTTCTCGCTGGAGACCAAGCTGCTGACGCCCGGCGCGGGGCGTGAGGAGATCAACCGCCTCGCCCAACTGGCCATCCACCAGGAGATGCCCAGCCCCGACGGCCGCAAGGGCGTGCGCGAGGCCGAGCTTTCCGACGGTCGCTGGATCCAGATCTCCGAGCGACGCACCGCCGAGGGCGGCCTCGTCGTGACGGCGGCCGACATCACCGCGATCAAGACCCAGGAAGAGGCCAGGCGGCTCAACGAGCAGGAGTTGCAGCGGGCGATCGTCAACCTGGAGCGCAGCCAGGATCAGCTCTCCGAACTGGCCCGCAAGTACGAGACCGAGAAGGTCCGCGCCGAGGGCGCCAACAAGGCCAAGAGCGAGTTCCTGGCCAATATGAGCCACGAGCTGCGCACCCCGCTGAACGCCATCAACGGCTTCTCCGAGATCATGGTCGGCGAGA
>JBEBYB010000262.1:0-3981 GCA_040391295.1 Phenylobacterium sp.
GCGAAGGTTCCCTCGATCTTGCCGGCCAGCAGGTCGCGGGCCTCCGGCTTGGTGAACCAGCGGACTTCCGACAGCTCGGTCTGGTCGGGGGTGGCCTCGTCATCGGTCACCTGGGCGATCAGGCCGATCATCAGCGACGAGGGATAAGGCCAGGGCTGGGTCGAGTGATAGGCGACCGACACGGTCTTCAGGCCCGCCTCTTCGTCCAACTCACGGGCGCAGGCTTCCTCGATGGTCTCGCCGGGCTCCAGGAAGCCGGCCAGGGCCGAGAACATGCCGGCGGGCCAGATCTCCTGGCGGCCGAGCATGCAGCGGTCCTCGTGCACGGCCAGCATGATCACCACCGGATCGGTGCGCGGGAAGTGTTCGGCCTTGCAGGACGGGCAGGACCGCTTCCAGCCGCCGTCGATGACGTCGGTGTGTTCGCCGCAGGACGAGCAGTGGCGATGGCGGCGGCGCCATTCGAACATCTGCTTGGCGGTGGCCATGATCGCCGCGTCGGTGGCCGGCAGGCGCAGGGCCATGGCGCGCAGGTCCTCGAATCGCCCAAGGCCTGCGAGGGGCCCGTCGGCGGGGTCGAGCCCGCTCTCCAGGTCGACGGCGAAGACCGCGGTTTCTTGCCACAGGCCCAGGAACAGCAGGCGTTCGGGGCCGCCGGCCAGTTCGTCGGCCATCCGCGAGGGCAGGTAGGCGATCTGCACCCCGCCGTCCTTGGCGTTTTCGACGAACGGCTTGCCGTTCCAGACGGCGACGGCCAGCGAATCAGGCGCGGCGAGCTTTTCGGCCAGCCATGAGGCGTCGCCGCGTCGCTCGCTGGCGCGGTTCAAAGGGTTGCCGGAGAAGGTGTTTTGAAAGGCGGAAAGAGGCATGGGCGACGTTGTAGCTCTGCTGCCGCTTGCGCGCGAGCCTCAAGGCCGCGATATAGGGGGCGGAGATCGGCGACGGGCGGACGCCTCGCCAACCCGGTCAGGTCCGGAAGGAAGCAGCCGCAACGAGTTTCGCTCCGGGTCGTTGTCCGGTCTCCACCCAGAACCCCTTGAGGGTTCCAGCCTCAATCCTCGGGCGCCAATGGCTGACGAAGAATATCCCGAGACCCTCGAGCGCGATCCCAATACGAGCGACATGTTCGGGGCGCCCGTGGTCGCGCCCGCCGCCGCAGCGCTCGCCGAGGCGTCGGCCGCCTACACCGTCATCGCGCGCAAGTACCGTCCGCGGACGTTCGACGACCTGTTCGGTCAGGAGGCGATGGTGCGCACGCTGCGCAACGCCTTCGCCAGCGGCCGGATCGCCCACGCCTTCATGCTCACCGGGGTTCGCGGGGTCGGCAAGACCACCACCGCGCGGCTGCTGGCCCGGGCGCTGAACTACGACACCGACTCGATTCACGAGCCGACCCTCGATCTGAACGAGGAAGGCCGGCATTGCCGCTCGATCATCGAGGGCCGGCACATGGACGTGCTGGAGCTCGACGCCGCCAGCCGCACCGGCGTGGCCGACATGCGCGAACTGCTCGACGGGGTGCGCTATGCGCCGGTCGAGGCGCGCTACAAGGTCTACATCATCGACGAGGTGCACATGCTGTCGACGGGGGCGTTCAACGCGCTCCTGAAGACCCTCGAAGAGCCGCCGCCCCACGCCAAGTTCATCTTCGCCACCACCGAGATCCGCAAGGTCCCGGTGACGATCCTGTCGCGCTGCCAGCGCTTCGACCTGCGCCGGGTCGAGCCCGACGTGATCGTCAAGAACCTGGAGATGATCGCCGGCAAGGAAGGCGCGCAGGTCGAGGACGAGGGCATGCTGCTGATCGCCCGCGCGGCCGAAGGCTCGGTGCGCGACGCCCAGTCGATGCTGGACCAGGCCATCGTCCAGGCCGAGCCGGGCGAGGTGGTCACCGCCGGCTCGATCCGCGACATGTTGGGCCTGGCCGACCGGGCGCAGACCATCAGCCTGTTCGAGCAGATCATGCGCGGCGAAAGCGGCGTGGCGATCGCCACCTTCCGCACGCTGTACAATTTCGGGGCCGAGCCCGGCCAGGTCATGCTCGACCTGCTGGACCACACCCACGGGGCCTCGGTCGCCAAGGCGATCGGCCCGCAGGCCCTGACCCTGCCCAAGGAACAGGCCGCGCGGCTGGCGGCGGTGGGGGCGGCGGTCTCGGCCGGCAACCTGTCGCGGATCTGGCAGATGCTGCTGAAGGCCCACGAGGAGGTGCGCCGCGCGCCCGACGCCGCGGCGGCCTGCGACATGGCGATCATCCGGCTGGCCTACGCCGCCGACCTGCCGGGCCCGGAAGAGGCGCTGCGGCGCCTGCAGTCGGGCGAACCGCTGAGCGGCGGCCCGCCTTCGGGCGGCGGCGGTGGGGGCGGCGGCGTCTCGGCCTCGATGGGCGGGGGCGGGGTCACCGCCCAGGCCAGAGCCATGCCGCAGCCGGCGGTCAGCGACGCGGCCCCGGTGCTGAAATCCTTCGCCGACGTCATCGCCCTGATGGACAAGAAGCGCGAGATCGCGCTGCGGCTCGACGTCGAGCGCTATGTGCGCCCGATCAGCTTCCGTCCGGGGGTGCTGGAATACGAGCCCGCGCCCGGCGCGCCGAACAACCTGGCCCAGCGCCTGGTGGCGCGGCTCAAGGAATGGACCGGCCAGCCGTGGCTGGTCGCGGCCCAGGGCGGCGGCGGGGCCGAAAGCGCCTGGGAGCGCCAGAAGCGCGAAGAGCGCGAGGTCCGCGCCGAGATCGAGGTCGATCCGTTCGTGCTGTCGGTGATGGCCGCCTTCCCCGGCGCCGAGATCATCAGCGTGCGGAACCTGCCGCAACCCGAGGCGTCGCCGATGACCGACGCGCCCGACGAAGACGAAGACGACGAGTGAGGCGGCCATGAAAGATCTCGGTTCCATCATGAAGCAGGCTCAGGCCATGCAGCAGAAGCTGGCCGACGCCCAGGCGCGCATCGCCGAGATCGTGGTCGAGGGCACCTCCGGCGGCGGGATGGTCAAGCTCACCCTGCGCGGCACGGGCGAACTGTCCGGCGTCGAGCTGGACGAAAGCCTGCTGGCGCCCGGCGAGGGCGAGGTGATCTCCGACCTGCTGGTCGCCGCCCACGCCGACGCCAAGCGCAAGCTCGACGCCCAGCAGGCCGAGCTGATGCGCGAAGCCGCCGGTCCGCTGGCCGGCATGAACCTTCCGGGCATGCCGAAGTTCTGACCCCGCAAGTAGAGCCCCCGGCAGCGGGGCCTCTTGTTCTCTCACAGCGTCAACTCCATCCTCGCGTCGCTCGCCTGCGTCGCTACATATGCGCCTGCGAAGGGGACGCCGCTTCGGCGATCCTGCGCCTACGCCTGACGGAGATCACTTGGCAGCTTCCGCCGGACCTGAAATCGAGCGGCTGATCGCGCTGTTGTCGAAGCTGCCGGGGCTTGGTCCCAGGTCGGCCCGGCGCGCGACGCTGGCGCTGCTCAAGCGCCGCGACCAACTGCTGCTGCCGCTCGCCGAGGCGCTGTCGACGGCGGCCGAGCGGGTGAAGACCTGCAGCCTCTGCGGCTCGCTGGACACCCAGGACCCCTGCGCGATCTGCGCCGACCCGCATCGCGACGGCTCGCTGATCTGCGTGGTCGAGGAGGTGGGCGCGCTGTGGGCGATGGAGCGGGCGGTGGCGTTTCGCGGCCGCTACCACGTGCTGGGCGGTCTGCTCTCGGCGCTGGACGGGATCGGGCCTGAGGCCCTGCGAATCGGGCCGCTGGTGGCGCGGGCCTCGGACGGCGGCGTGCGCGAGGTGGTTCTGGCCCTGCCGGCCACGGTCGACGGCCAGACCACGGCCCACTACCTGGCCGAGCGGCTTTCCAACGCCGATGTCTCGGTGACCATGCTGGCGCGCGGCGTGCCGGTCGGCGGCGAGTTGGACTGGCTGGACGACGGGACCATCAACCAGGCGATGCGGGCGCGCCGGCCGGCTTAGCGGGCGTCATCTTCTCCTCTCCCCGTTGGGG
>JBEBYB010000263.1:0-3969 GCA_040391295.1 Phenylobacterium sp.
CCTTGGGCCCAGGCCGAGGAACAGCCCTGGTTCACCGGCGCGCCGGTCAGGACCAGGGCCTTGCGCGGGGCGACAGCCAACGCCGCCGACAGGCCAGCCAGACCTGCGCCGACGATCAGCACGCCGTCGTGCTTGATGCGTTCCACCGCTAGATCAGTTCCACGTCGACGTGATGGCGAGCCTTCACGAGGTCGTAACGGGCCGGGACCAGGGGCGGCGGCAGGTCGATCATCCGTTGCACAGAGAGGCGCGCGCGCTCGGCGATCGCCGGATCGACGGTGACTTCATAGCGGTGGTGGGCCAAGGCCTCGTAGATGTTCTGCAGGCTGATCCGCTTCATGTGCGGGCACAGGTTGCAAGGCCGCAGGAACTCGGTGTCGGGCGCGTCGGCGGCGACATTGTCGGCCATCGAGCATTCGGTGATCAGCACCACCTGCTTGGGCTTACGCCGCAGCACGTAGTCGTTCATCGCGGCGGTCGAGCCGGCGAAGTCGGAGACCTCCAGCACCTCGGCCGGGCACTCGGGGTGCGCCAGCACCTCGGCGTTCGGATAGGCCTCCCGCAGCTCCAGGATGTCGGCGGCCGTGAAGCGCTCGTGCACTTCGCAGCGCCCCTGCCAGGCGATGATCTTGATGTCGGTCTGGCGCGCGACGTTGCGGGCCAGGAATTCGTCGGGGATCAGGATGACGCGGTCGACGCCCCATTCCTTGGCCACATGCTCGACCACCTGCACGGCGTTGGCGCTGGTGCAGCAGACGTCGGTCTCGGCCTTCACGTCGGCGGTGGTGTTCACGTAGGTCACGACCGGCAGGCCCGGATAGCGCTGCTTGATCAGGCGCACGTCGGCGCCGGTGATCGAGGAGGCCAGGCTGCAGCCGGCCAGCAGGTCGGGGATCAGGATGGTCTTGTCCGGCGACAGGATCTTCGAAGTCTCGGCCATGAAGTGCACGCCGGCCTGGACGATGATCTTGGCGTCCGACTTGGCGGCTTCCTTGGCCAGGCCCAGGCTGTCGCCCACATAGTCGCCCACGCCGTGGAAGATCTCCGGCGTCATGTAGTTGTGGGCGAGGATGACGGCGTCCTTCTCGCGCTTCAGCCGATTGATCTCGGCGATCAGCGGAGCCTGGAGGCGCCACTCCATCGGGGTCACGTGATGCTTGACCTTTTCCCACATGGGAAGGGTGGCGGCTTCAACAGCGGGCGTGAACGCAAATTGCGAACCGTCGGCCATGGTGTCCTCCTTATGCTCAATCTGAGCATTTCCTCGGCCTCAAAAAACGCCGCGGGTGTCTGCAGCGCCCGTCGGCGTCATGATTATGCTCAAAAGGAGCAAAACCAGTAGTCGATGATATAGACCCCTGTTCGATTGGGGACAACCCCACTTTATCTTGAAGGCGCGCGAGGATCTTGAGGGCGGGTCAGGCCGCCTGGGTCTCGGGATCGATCGAGCGGGCGATGGTGCGGGCCAGCAGTTCGGCCGAATAGGGCTTTCGCAGCAAGGGCCATGGGGCGTCGACCGCGGCCGAAAGGGTCTCGCCGGTGTAGCCGGACGACAGGATGATCGGCAGGCCAGGGCGGATGTCCGAGGCCACACGGGCCAGGTCCACGCCCGAGCGTTCGCCGGGCATCACCAGGTCGGTCAGCATGAGATCGATCGGAGCCGGGCGCTTGAGCAATTCCAGGGCGCGGTCGACGCCGTCGGCGCGGGTCACGTCGTGACCGAGCTCCTCCAGCATGGCGCCCACCATGATCGCCACCTCGGCGTCGTCCTCGACCAGCAGCACCTTGAGGGCCCGAGCCTTGGTCATGCCCTGCTCGGCGGGCGGCTCGGCGATCTCCGCCGGGGCTGCGATGCGGGGCAGATAGAGGCTCACCGCCGCGCCTTGGCCGGGCGCGGTTTCGATCACCACCCCGCCGCCGCTCTGCCGTGCGAAGCCATAGACCTGGGAGAGGCCAAGCCCTGTGCCCTTGCCGACCTCCTTGGTCGTGAAGAACGGTTCGAACACCCGCGCCAGCACATCGGGCGCCATGCCCGTCCCGTCGTCGCGGACCACCACCTGGATGTATTCCCCGGCCGGGATGTCCTGGGCCTGTCCTTCAACGAGGCTGCATATGCTGGTCTCCAGGCGCACCGCGCCGCCTTGGCCGACGGCGTCGCGGGCGTTGACCACGAGGTTCATGATCGCCGCGTCGAACTGGCCTGGATCGATCATGGCGACGGCGGCCGGCGCCTCGGCTGCGAGCTTGAGGGACACCGCCTCGCCAACTGCGCGGCGCAGCAACGGTTCGCTCTCTTTCAGCAGTTCGTCGATGCGCACCGTCTCCGGCTTCAGCGCCTGACGGCGAGAGAACGCCAGCAGTTGGTGAGTCAGGCGCTCGCCGCGCCGCGCCGCGCCCAGCGCTGCTTCGAGCATCTTGTTGCGCCGCTCGGCGTCCTCCGGCCTTCGCTGGATGAGGTCGAGCGCGCCGATCACGACGGTCAGCAGGTTGTTGAAATCGTGCGCCACCCCGCCGGTGAGTTGGCCGACCGCCTCCAGTTTCTGGGCGTGGTGCAGGCGGGCCTGAGCTTCGTCGCGTTCGGCCAACGCCGCCTGGACCCGTTCGGCGAGCAGGTCGTTGATCCGCATCAGGTCGAGTTCGGCCTGCTTGGCGTCGCTGATGTCGATGCCGATGCCGACGAAGCCGGCGAACTCGCCATTGGGTCCGGATCGGGGTTGCGACACCGAGCGGATCCAGCGCCAGGCGCCGTCCACCCGCCGATAACGCGCCTCGAGCGTGAACAGCGCGCGCGAGGCTTCCCCCGCCACCTGTTCCTTCAGCAAGCGCTCAAGATCGTCCGCGTCGATGCGGTGACGCCACTCGAAGGTCAGGGCCTCCTCGTAGGGCACGCCCAGGAAATCGACATAGGCCTGGTTGACGAATTCGCGATGGCCGTCGGCCCTCGAAACCCACAGCAGCACCGGGGCGCTGTCGGCCAGGGCGCGGAACCGGGCGTCGCTTTCGCGAACCTTCTCAAAGGCCATCCGGCGCTCGGTGATGTCGATATTGACGCCGGTGGCCCGCACGATGCGGCCGGTTCCGTTCTGCAGCATCTCGCCGCGTGACAGCAGCCAGCGGATTTCACCGTCGGGCCGCACCACCCGGTATTCGGTCGGGGCCATCTTCCCGGTCCTGATCGCCGAGATGTTGCTCTGCCGCACCCACTCCTGGTCGTCGGGATGGACGCTTTCCAGCAGGGTGCGGATGTTCGAGTTTCCGCGGGGCGTGAGGCCCAGGTTCCGGTAGAGGGTCGGCGACCAGTATCCCTCGCCGGTCAGAACGTCCCAGTCCCATAGGCCGACCTCGCCGGCGTCCTGGGCCATTTGCAACCGCGCCTCGCTGCGGTCGAGGGCGGCCTGGGCCTCGTCCAGCCGCAGCACGATCTCCCGTAGCCGGCCTGCGACCATGACAGTCACCGCGCCCGAAATTGCGTAGAGGACGATATCGGCCTGCTCGGCGAACTGCTGGGGCATCGCCTCGCGTGAGACGACGCCGATCGCCAACGCCGTCACCAGCGTCACCCAGCCCCAGCGTTGGCCGGCGAACAGGGTGGCGACGATGAAGGCTGGAAAATAGGTCGGCGAGAGGCTGAACGCGTTCTCCCAGCCGACGAACATTCCGCATATGCCGACCGCCGCCGCCATCGCGCAGATGCTGATCGCCAACGCCACCGGGAACGGCGGCGAACGCCTGGGAATGAAACGCAGGGGCAGGGCGACGGGGCTCATTTGCACCGGGCGCTCCTCAAACTCCGGCGCTGGTGAGCCGGTCGGTTGAGCATGCTGGCGCTGGCGACGGTAGGCAACACTCGATATCGAAAGGTTTGATCCCTATTTTCGCCCGGTTACGGTATCAAGTTGGCCGGCTTGGAAACAACGTAAGACCTTGCGCCTGAACCTTTCGCAGATCTTTTCGCAACGCGGTTTGATC
>JBEBYB010000264.1:0-3966 GCA_040391295.1 Phenylobacterium sp.
TCGGCCGGGCAGCTAGGTTCTTACCGTGGCGCGTGGAGTCGGTAGGCGGATGTGGCGGCGCGCCGGTCGAGCATGGGTGGTTTCACTTGGCTCGACCCACTTCGTCCTGACGACTCTTGAACAGCCGTCGTCAAAGATCGCCGTTCGAGGCGGAACAACCCTAGCGTCTCTCCATTAGGAGGTGATGATCAAGCCATCAAAGCCGGTCGCCCTCATTGTCGAAGATGAACCGCTCATTCTTATGCTAGCGGAAGTAGCTTTCGTTGATGCGGGATTTGTAGTTCTAAAAGCCGAATCTGCAGATGAAGCTTTGTCGATTTACATCACTCAGGCATCGGTCGATATTTTATTTACCGACGTCAATCTGCCAGGCGAAATGGATGGGATAGATCTCGCAGAAAGTCTTATTCAGCTAGATCCTAGGCTGCCGATTATCATTACGTCAGCGCTGCCAATCGTCAGATGTGTGGACCATCTGTCGGCCAATTTCGTTTCCAAACCCTACAGCCCCATCGCCGTTGGCGCGGTCGCCAGGGAGCTTTTGGGCGGGGAGTCGCGCAAGTCATCGCGATAATCAGGCGTGGGCGTCCATCGCTGGCCGGGGATGCGCTGGTTCATCGGAGGCTGCGCGGCGGCTTGATCGCAACGTCCGACGCAGGCTTGTTGAGCCAACCGTTCAACCTAAGCCTGACCTTCCATCACGTTCGAACTCAGCGGCCATCGACTGCAGCATGCCGCGGCGGGCCAGATTTGTTGTTTGGGGCTCGCTTGAGATGAGCGCGGGCGAGAAGTCGAAGCGCGCCAGCGGGTTTCTATCCTCCGCCGCGGTATCCGGGCAGTTTCTTCGTTGCGCGTACCTGGATGTGTCTCCGCTTCAGCTTAGGGGTGCAACCATTTGTCCTAGGGACACTTAGCTGGTGACGGGGGACGAAATCTTCTCCGCAACCTGTTGGGATTCTTGGTTTACGCGATGGGTCAACAAGACCATGCCATACACCCGAAAGGTGTCGACGTGTCGACACATGGCGATCTCGGGGGCCACGAGCCTGTTGGGCGGACGCTTTTGCGTGCCGTCGAGTCGGACGCGGTCAGATCAATCCAGTGTCTGATCGACGCTTTACCTGATCCCGTGGTGATCAAGGACACGGCCCACCGTTGGGTCGCCGTGAACGACGCGGTGTGCGTGCTGGCCGGTCGAACGCGCGACGAGATCCTGGGCCGCACCTCCTTTGATTTCTTTCCCCATGTCCAGGCGCAAGCGCAGTGGGCGGCCGACGACGAGGTGCTGGCCCGGGGCGGAGAAGCCGATTGGA
Organism: Phenylobacterium sp.; assembly: GCA_040391295.1. GTDB lineage: Bacteria > Pseudomonadota > Alphaproteobacteria > Caulobacterales > Caulobacteraceae > Phenylobacterium. Next base: position 1,314 of record JBEBYB010000264.1, read on the forward strand.
GCGCCACCCTACGTTCGCCGACCGGTCGGCTTTACCAGGTCAGATCGCGTAACCGGCGGCTGAGCCTTGGCGCGCCACCGCACGACGCAACGTTTGTGCTTTCGATTGTGGAGGATGTGACGCAGGCTCAAGAGGCCGAACTTCGGTTGCGCGAGAGCGAAGAGAATTACCGCTATACGCTGGAGCTGAGCCCTCAAATCCCCTGGACGGCGGGACCAGACGGCAAAATCCTTGAGATCGGCCCGCGATGGGAAGCCCGCGTTGGGATGAGCCTGGAGGCCGCGACGTCGGGTGAGTGGATTAACGCGCTTCACCCGGAAGACCTTGGATCAACACTCGATATCTGGGCTAAATCTCTGGCCACCGGCGAGCCTTTTGACGCGCAGTATCGTCTCGCCACGGTGGACGGAGAACACCGATGGGTTCGCGCATGGGCCGCGGCGCGTCACAATTCCGAAGGGGCGATCCTTCGCTGGTATGGAACTCTGGAAGATATCCACGATCGAAAGCTAGCCGAAGCGGCTCTTGAGGTCAGCGTTCAAGAATTTCGGGACCTGGCGGGGTATTCACCCGTGATGATCTGGGTCAGCGATGAGACCGGTGCGACCACTTTTCTAAATCGGTTGTGGTTTGAAAAGACCGGACAGTCCGAGAGCGAGGCGATGGGCGCTGGTTGGCTGGGGGCGGTGCATCCAGATGATCGGGCAGATGTCGCAAGAGCCTATGATGCGGCCGCCGCGGCCGGCCAAGCCTTCCGGTCTGAGTATCGGCTGCGGCATGTCTCGGGAGAATGGCTGTGGGTCATCGACGCCGGTGAGCCGCGGTTTAATCCCAACGGCGATTTCATCGGCTATGTCGGCACCGTGCTTGACATCACCGAGCGCCGATTGGCCGAGGCCGAGGCCAATCGGGCCGCAGTCCGACTTTCGACAGTCTTGGAAAGCACCACCGACTGCGTCATAGGCGTCGACCGCCTCGGCAAGATCACGTATCTGAACCGCAACGCCCAAACCAAGCTCGCGGCATTTGAACCCCACCTTGGCAAAAGGCTCGGTGAGCTATTTCCCGAAGAGCGGGGCGGGATCTTCAGCGAGCGCTTCGCTGAGGCCTTCGCAAGTCAAAGCTCAGTGTCGTTCGAGTCCTACTTACCAGCGCTCGATGAGTGGCTTGAGGTCCACGCCCATCCCACCAACGAAGGGCTCTCCCTGTTCTTCCGCAACATCACCGAGCGGCGTTTAGCCGAGCAAGAGCGGCTGATTGTTCAGGAACATATGGCGCATATGGCGCGCCACGACGCCCTAACCGGGCTTCCGAACCGCCTCTCCTTCAATGAGGAGCTTGATAGGATTTTGGGTGAGAGGCGCGCGCGTCAAAGGACGGCGGTGCTGTTCCTGGATCTCGACAGCTTCAAAGAGGTCAACGACACCTTTGGGCATGCCCAAGGCGACGCTCTTCTTGAATTGGTCGCCCAGCGTTTGAAGCAGAGCGTGCGAGCGTCGGACTTGGTCGCCCGCTTCGGCGGGGACGAGTTCGCGATCGTACAGGCCGACATCCGCCGGCCCAGTGACGCCGTCGATCTGGCCGAGCGGATTATCAAGGATATCGCCGAACCCTTCGATCTCGGCGGCAATCGCATCTTCATCGGCGTCAGCGTCGGGATCGCCATCGCGCCGGACGACTTTGAGCGTTCCGGGGAGCTGTTGCGCGCGGCCGATACGGCCCTTTACCGGGCCAAGGGAGAGGGGCGCGGGACCTATCGGCTCTTCGAACCAGAGATGCACGAGCGTTTGAAAGAGCGTCAGGCGATGAAGGCGGCGTTGCACGGCGCGCTCGGCCGCGACGAATTCGAGGTTCACTATCAGCCGCTGGTCAATCTCAAGACTGGCAAGATCAGCTGCTTTGAGGCGCTCGTTCGCTGGCGCCATCCCGATCGCGGCTTGATTCCCCCAGCCGAGTTTATTCCGGTGGCGGAGGAAAATGACTTCATCACATCAATCGGCGCCTGGGTGCTGGGTCAGGCTTGCAAGGTTGCCGCCAGCTGGCCGAGCGATATCGATGTCGCAGTCAATCTCTCGCCGTCGCAGTTTCGTGGAAACGCATTGGTCAGCATGGTGACGCACGCGCTTTTCGAAGGTGGGCTCGAGCCGGGGCGCCTTCAACTGGAGATCACAGAGTCGGTCATTTTGCACGATAGCAGCGCCAATTTGCGCATTCTGAGCCAGCTCCGCGGCCTGGGCGTCCAGATCGCCTTGGACGACTTTGGAACCGGCTACTCGTCGCTGAGCTACCTGCGGCATTTTCCCGTCGATAAGATCAAATTGGATCGATCCTTTGTAAGCGATCTTCCAAGCGGGGTGGGAGCGCGCGCCATCGTCCGCGCAGTAGCGGGCCTGGCCGCCGGCCTGGGCATCACCATGACTGCTGAGGGCATCGAAACCGCCGCCCAGGTTGAGGCGCTTTTGGAGGAGGGCTACAGCGAAGGTCAAGGATACTATTTCAGCGTCCCAGTCCCATCACATGCGGTCTGTGCGCTCATCGCGGCCAACGCCGTGTCGTCAGATGAGGCCGCCATCGTTCATTAAGCGAGCGGCGCCTGGTTCGACATTTCCGTCGATCAGCGCCCGCATGATGGTCTGACACCGTTGGTTGATGC
>JBEBYB010000265.1:0-3920 GCA_040391295.1 Phenylobacterium sp.
TAGCCGTAGAGATTGAAGTTCATGCCGATCTCGTTCGAGCCGCCCAGCGGCAGGAAAACGAGTTCGTCTTGGTCTTTTGCTTTCATTACGTCCTTGTCGCCGCGTTCCGGCGATGAATTTCGAGAAGGCCGCGGATCGTCAGATCCCCGTCAAAGTGATCGATGGCCGTGGTCGCACCGTGGAACAGCGAAGCCACGCCGCCCGTGGCGACGACCGTCAACGGGGCGTCGCGTTCGGCCTTGATCCGGGCGATCAAGCCCTCGATCAGGGCCACATAGCCCCAGAACACGCCTGACTGCATCGCCCCGACCGTGTCCGTACCGACCACCCGTTGGGGTCTCTGGATCGCGACCCGCGGCAGTTTCGCCGCCGCGGTGTGCAACGCTTCCATAGATAGGTTGATCCCCGGCGCAATCACCCCCCCTTCGAACCCGCCGTCCGCGGCGATGACGTCGAAGGTGGTGGCGGTGCCTGAGTCGATGACGATCAGGTCGCCCGGATAGACGATGTGCGCGCCGATCGCATTGACCAGCCGGTCGGCGCCGGCCTCCGACGGCTTGTCGATCCGGATCGCGATCCCCAGGTCGGCGTTCTCGCCGATCACCAGCGGCTCGACGTGCAGGTAGCGCCTGGCCAGATTGCGCAGATTGAAGATCGACTGCGGCACCACGCTGGAGATGATGCAGTCCGTGACCACGCCGAACTGCAGGCCGGCCATATTCAGCAGTTGCGACAGCCAGACCGCGTACTCGTCGGCCGTGCGGCTGGAATCCGTGGCGGCCCGCCATTGGGCGATCCAGGTCTCGCCGTCATAGATGGCGAAAAGCGTGTTGGTGTTGCCCTGTTCAATCGCCAGAAGCATCGCGTTCAAGCCTCTCCAAAGAAGACGTCGCCCGCGGTGATCCGCAGAACGCCGCCGTCGTCAAGCCGCAGCCGCAGAGCGCCATCGTCATCAAGCCCCTCGGCCACCCCCCGGTGCGTCTGGTTCGGCAACCGCGCCTCGCAGGGCTGGCCCAGGCCATGGGCGTAGGACGTCCAGGCCTTGGCGATGGGCGTAAATCCGTCGCGGTCCCAGGCCGCTCGCCAACGCTCGAAGCTGCTGGCCAAGATTTCCAGGGCGTCGAGCGGCGTCGGCGGCGGAGCGGCCATATGCTCGGCGAAGGCCGTCGCCGGACGTTCGAGATCCTGCGGCGCGTGGGCCAGGTTGATGCCGATCCCGACCGCCAGCCACAGCGTTCCGTCGGCTCGCGTGCCGGATTCGATCAGGATGCCGACCGCCTTGCGGCCGTGCACCAGCACGTCATTGGGCCATTTCAGCCGCGCCGCGCCAGGCCCCAGACAGATATCGGCCAACTCGGCCGCCGTCAGCGCCGCCACGAAGGACAGTTGCGCGGCCTCGCCCACCGACTTGTTGGTCGCCAGCAGCAGGGTCGCCGCCAGGTTCCCCGTACTGGTCGACCAGGCCCGGCCGCGCCGGCCGCGTCCTGAAGTTTGCCGCGCCGCCGTGATCCAGACCGGACCGGCCTCCCCCGCCTCGGCGCGGCGTCGCGCCTCGGCGTTGGTGGAGTCCAGTTCGTCGTAGGCTTCGATCGGCGGGTGGACGCCCACCTAGGAGGCGAGTCCGAACGCGGCGGCCGCCGCCTTGGCCAGCGGATCCAGGAAGATCAGCGCGCCAAGCACAACCGGGAACGAGAACAACGCCGCGCCGATGGCGATGACCTTGGCCTCGCCCGGAATGGCGTCGGTTCCGCCCGAGGGGGCGTCGAACCACATCACCTTGATCAGGCGCAGGTAGTAGAACGCCGCCACGACGCTGCCGACCAGGCCGAGCACGGCAGCGATCTGGATCATCGGATCGCCGACATTGATGGCGGCCTTGAAGACATAGAACTTAGCCCAGAAGCCGGAGAACGGCGGCAAGCCGAGCGCCGACAGCGAAAACACCGACATCGCCAGCGCCATCGCCGGACGTTCCTTGAACAGGCCCGCCATGTCGTCGATCGTCTCCATCGGCCGCCCCTCACGCGACAGGGCGGTGAGGCAGGCGAAGAAGCCGGTCACGTCGATCATATAGAGCACCATGAAGACCAGCATGGCCTGCACGCCCTCGGCGTTGCCGGCCGCGAGACCGAGCACCGCATAGCCGATATTGGCGATCGAGGAGTAGGCCCACAGGCGCTTCAGGTTGGTCTGCGCCAAGCCGACGAAGGCCCCGACGAAGATCGACAGCAGGGCGATGAGCACAAGAATCTGGCGCCATTGATCGGCGGCTCCGGCAAAGCCTTCCGAGAGCACCCGGGCCAGCAACACCATGGCCGCCAGTTTCGGCGCGCCGGCGAAGAAGGCCACGACCGGGGTCGGGGCGCCCTCGTAGACGTCCGGCGTCCACATGTGGAACGGCGCGGCCGAGACCTTGAAGGCCAGGCCGCAGATCAGGAACACCAGGCCAAACAGCACGCCCGTGCTGGCGCCCGCCTCCACCGCCGCGGCGATATCGTCGAACTTGGTCGAGCCGGCGAAGCCGTAGATCAGCGAGGCGCCGTAGAGCAGCAGGCCCGAGGACAGCGCCCCGAGCACGAAGTATTTCAGACCCGCTTCCGAGGCCTTGGCGTTCTCGCGATGCATGGCCGCCAGCACGTAGAGCGCCAGCGAATGCAGTTCGACGCCGATATAGAGCGAGATCAGGTCGCCGGCCGAGGCCATCATCCCCATGCCGAGCGCGGCCAGCAGGATCAGGATCGGGAACTCGAAGTTATGGATCGCCTTACGTTCGAACCACTTCTGCCCGAGCGGAATCGCGACGGCGCTGGCGGCGTAGATCGCCACCTTGGCGAAGGCCGAGGCCTGATCGGAGATCATGCCCCCGGAGAAGCCACGGCCGATCGGGCCGACGGCGGCCGCCCAGGCGGCCAGCGCCAGGGCGCCCATGGCCGCCAGCATCAGGGCGGTCGTCGCCCGTGGCGCGAAAGCGCCGACGACGAGAAGGCCAAGCGCCGAGATCGCTAGGATCAGCTCGGGAACGGCGAGAGCGAGGTCGTTTGTGAAGATCATGACTTTACAGGTCCCTCACCCGCCGATGGCCGCGCGGTAAACCGCGGCGAGGTTGTCGACCGAGGCTTGGGTCAGATCAAAGACGGCGGCCGGATAGACGCCGAGGTACAGGGTCATGGCGATCAGCGGGGCGAAGATCGCCACCTCACGCCAGTCGAGGTCGGTGATGTCGGCCAGGGCCGGATTGGTGATCTCGCCGAAGACGACCCGGCGATAGAGGGTCAAGGCGTAGACCGCCGAGAAGATGACGCCGGTGGCGGCCACGACCGCGGTCCAGGTCGAGACTTCATAAACCCCGACCATGGTGGTGATTTCGCCGACGAAGCCCGAAGTGCCCGGCAGGCCCACATTGCCCATGGTGAAGAGCATGAAGGTCGCCGCGTACCACGGCATGCGGTTCACCAGCCCGCCGTAGAAGGCGATCTCGCGGGTGTGCATGCGGTCGTAGACGACGCCGACGCAGAGGAAGAGCGCGCCGGAGATCACCCCGTGGCTCAGCATCTGGAAGATCGCGCCCTGCACGCCAAGGGCGTTGCCCGCGAAGATGCCCATGGTCACGAAGCCCATGTGGGCGACCGACGAATAGGCGATCAGCTTCTTGATGTCGGTCTGACGGAAGGCGACCAGCGAGGTGTAGACGATCGCGATGACCGACAGGGCGAAGACCAGCGGCGCAAAGTAGTCCGAGGCCTGGGGGAACATCGGCAGGCTGAAGCGCAGGAAACCGTAGCCGCCCATCTTCAGCAAGATGCCCGCCAGGATCACCGAGCCGGCCGTCGGCGCCTCGACGTGGGCGTCGGGCAGCCAGGTGTGGACCGGCCACATCGGCATCTTCACCGCGAACGAGGCGAAGAAGGCCAGCCACAGCC
>JBEBYB010000266.1:0-3903 GCA_040391295.1 Phenylobacterium sp.
CGGCCATCTGGGCCTTCATCCGCTCATAGACCAGCCGTTCGTGGGCGGCGTGCTGGTCGACGATGACCACGCCGTCGCGGGTCTGGGCGACGATATAGGTCTCGTGCACCTGGGCGCGCGCCGCGCCCAGCGGGAAATCGACGGGGTCGAAGGCCGGCGCCGGCGCCTCGTGCATCCCGGGCCGGTGGTCATAGGAGGCCGGCGGCCAGTCCGGGGCCGGTTCGGCGCGGGCCGAGACCTCCGTCAGGCCAGGAATGGTCTGGGCGGCGGCCTGGACGGCCTGCGTCCAGCCGCCCATTTGCCAGGCCGAGAACCCCTGGGCCGACGGCGCATGGTAGGCTTGCGGCGACCAACCGGGCCGCAGGTTGCTTAAGGTCTCGCTGGCGACCGTGGTGGCCGCCCGGTGGCCGGCCCCGGCCAGGACGTGACGCAGCCCGCCGACGATCAGGCCGCGCACCAGGGCCGGGTCGCGGAACCGGACCTCGGCCTTGGCGGGGTGGACGTTGACGTCCACATAGCTGGGATCGACCTCGAGATAGAGGGCCACCAGCGGGTGACGGTCGCGGGCCAGGAAGTCGGCATAGGCTCCGCGCAGCGCGCCCTGCAGCAGCCGGTCACGCACCGGCCGGCCGTTGACGAACAGATACTGGTGGGCCGAGTTGCCGCGATTATAGGTCGGCAGCCCGGCGAAGCCGGTCAGCCGCACGCCCTCGCGCTCGTGGTCGATCTCCAGGGCGTTCTCCGAGAACTCGCGGCCCATGATCGCCGAGAGCCGGGCCAAGCGGCCCTCCGGCCCCTTGCTCTCGGCCGGCAGGCGCAGGGTGCGGCGGCCGTCGAGGTCCAGGGCGAAGCTCACCGCCTCGTGGGCCATGGCCTGGCGCTTGATCTCGTCGGCGATGGCCAGGGCCTCGGAGCGTTCCGACTTCATGAACTTCAGCCGGGCGGGCGTGGCGTAGAACAGGTCGCGCACCTCGACCCGCGCCCCATGCGGGCCGGGGAAGCCGGAGGGGGAGACGTCGCCGACCGCGCCGCCTTCGACCAGGATCGCGTGAGCGTCGGCCGAGCCCTTGGCCCGCGAAGAGATCGACAGCCGCGCCACCGAGCCGATGGAGGGCAGGGCCTCGCCGCGGAACCCGAGGGTGGAGATGTGCAGCAGGTCGTAGTCGCCGGCGTCGTCGGGGCTCAGCTTGGAGGTGGCGTGGCGTTCGATGGCCAGGGCCAGCTCGCTGGCCGAGAGGCCGGCTCCGTCGTCTGCGACCAGGATGCGGGTCAATCCGCCGCCATCGGCCTGCACCTCGATGGAACGCGAACCCGCATCCAAAGCGTTCTCCACCAGTTCCTTCACGGCGCTGGCGGGACGTTCGACCACCTCGCCGGCGGCGATGCGGTTCACGGTTTCGGGGGGGAGGCGACGTATTGGCATGGTCACGCTTTGGTTAGCTGGTCAGTATATGGAGATTCCGAGGGCAAGTCTGGAAGGTGACTTCGTGAAACGCATCCTCGGCCCAGCGCTCGCCGCCGTGCTCCTCGCCTCGACGGCTTCCGCCCAGGTTCCGCTGACGCCGAGCGCGCAACTTCCGGCCGGCGCGATCGATCCCAACGAGACCCTGGTCGAGGAACTGGTCGTGACGGCCCGGCTTCCAGGACCGGCCTGGTGGCGCGTCTCCGACGCTGATACGACCGTCTATGTGCTGGGCGCGCCGACCGTGGCCCCCAAGCGCCAGCAATGGGACCAACTGCAGTTCAACCGCCGCCTGGAGGGGGCCAATGCGGTGATTTTGCCGTTCACGGGCTTGAAGGTGAAGCTGGCCGGCGCTCCGGGCGCGGCGATCAGCTATCTGCGCTTGAAGTCCGGCAAGCCGTTCGAGGACAATCTCGACCCGGCGCAGCGCGAGCGGTTTGCCGCGGTGCGCACGAAGCTTGGCCAGCCGGCCGACCGCTACAAGACCAAGCATCCGCTGGCCGCCGCCCTGCTCCTGACCGACGACTATCGTGAGAAGGAGGGGCTGACGACCGCCGATCCGACCAAGCTGATCAAGCTGCTGGCGCAGCGTAGCGGGGTGAAGATCGTCCAGCATTCCTATGACCTCGGCCCGCTGCTGGGCGCGGTCCTCAAGACCTCGAAATCGGCAGGCGCGGCCTGCCTGGACGAGGTGATGGGCGAGATCGAGGCCGGTCCGGGGCGGACGCTCGCAGCCTCGCACGCTTGGGCGGCCGGCGATGTGGCCGGGGCCTTGGGCACCGAGCGCAGCTACGAGCGGTGCATCGCCGTCACCCCGGGGGCGCAGGCCTTCGACGCCCGCGTGAAGGCCGATCTGACCAAGGATATCGAGACCGCGCTGACGACCCCGGGGCATGCGATCGCCGTGGCGCCGCTACGCACCCTGCTGGCCCAGGGCGGCGTGCTCGATCAGCTTCGCGCCAAGGGCTACGAGGTGAAGACGCCTGGAGATGAAGATTAAGACTGAAAGTCCCTCTCCCCAACGCTGGGGAGAGGTTAGGTGAGGGGATCTGCCTCACCGCCGCAGTGCGGTTGGTCCGAAGGAGCCGCTTCGCGACCCCCTCACCTAGCCTCTCCCGAGGGAGAGGAAAGCGCCGAGCCCTACAGGCCCGGAAGCTTGATGCGCGAGGGCTTTTCGCGGGAGATGACCACCGTGCCGCCGCCGGTCAGCGGCTTGATGCGGGCTTCCTCGGCGGCCGGATCGATGGCCGAAGGGACGTTGTCGGCGGCCGCCGCGGTCGTGGCCGCGCTGGCCGTCTGGCTGTTGTTCCAGAACATCACCTTGTCGGCGAAGGACTTTTCCTTGTGGGCCAGGGCGCCGGTCTCGTCGTCCACGACATAGCGGATCAACGGGTCGGCCTTGTCGGCGCCGGCCTTGGCGACCAGCAGCTTTTCGCCGTCCGAACGGGCCTGGGCTTCGCGCTGGCCAAGCAGGGCGATGCGCGCGGCGCTCTCCGGCTGCAGTTCCTGCGGGCGGGGCTCGCCAGGCGCCGGCGGGCGCAGGGCGTAGTCGGGCGGCACCACGAGCGGGGCCTTGGACACGACGCGGAACTCGTCCGGCGTGACCTTGGTCATGCCAAGCGCGCTGCGCGTCGAGCTGCAGCCGGCGAGACCGGCGGCCGCCACCAGAGCGGTCGCGACGAGCACACGGTTCAGTCTCATGAAACTAAGCTCCGAAAACCGCCCGGGGCGGTAAGGGAAGGTTGAATAGCGCATACGACGATACCCGCCAATGCGATTAAGCGGCCGATTCCTTACGCATGGAATCGAGCAACAAGAAGACCACCCCGATGGTGATGGCGCTGTCGGCGACGTTGAATACCCAGGGGAAGAACCCCAGGCGCTGAAAATCCAGGAAGTCGGCGACCGCGCCGAACCGGATACGGTCGATGACATTGCCCAGCGCCCCGCCGATGACCAGGCCAAGGCCCACCGCCATGAACGGGCGATCGGCCTTGCGGGCCCAGACCGCCAGCACGACGGCCACGATGATCGAGAACGCGCTCAGCAGCCAGCGGACCAGGTCGGCGTCGGCCCGGAACAGCCCGAAGCTGACGCCCCGGTTCCAGACCATGGTCAGCGAGAACGGCCCGGCGATCGGCACCGAGAAGCGCGCGGGCAGGTCATAGACGAATAGGATCCAGTGCTTGGACAACTGGTCGGCGATGATGACGAGGAGCGCCAGGGCATAGGCCGTCCAGCCCAGTTTCGTGATGGATTTCAACGCTTCACCCTTTCCCTGACGGGATTCGGCATTGGGATCGCCTCAGATCCTCCCCCGCTGGGGGAGGTGGCGCGCGTAGCGCGACGGAGGGGGCTTGCGACAGGAGTCAAAGTCCCCCTCACCCGGCCAAGCGGCCGGGAGCTCCCCCAGAGGGGGAGCATCTGGCGACTTGACCGCT
>JBEBYB010000267.1:0-3827 GCA_040391295.1 Phenylobacterium sp.
CGCAGCATGGCCATCATCATGCCCGGCAGGCTCTTGTCGCAGCCGGCCAGGCCGACCAGGGCGTCATAGCCGTGGCCGCGCATGGTCAGCTCGACGCTGTCGGCGATCAGGTCGCGGCTGACCAGCGAGGAGCGCATGCCCTCGTGGCCCATGGCGATGCCGTCGGTGACGGTGATGGTGCAGAACTCGCGCGGGGTGGCGCCGGCCTTCTTGACCCCCTCGCTGACCGCGTGCGCCTGGCGCATCAGGGCGGTGTTGCAGGGCGCGGCCTCGTTCCAGCACGACGCCACGCCGACGAAAGGCTGGGCGATCTCGCGGCTGCCGAGCCCCATGGCGTAGTAGTAGGACCGGTGCGGGGAGCGGGCGGGCCCCTCCGTCACGTGGCGGCTGGGAAGATTGGACTTATCCCAGGTTCCGTCGGGCTTCCGGGTCATGATTGCGCCTTCCAGTGAAGTGACCTCATCCCTACCCGATAGACGCCAAGGGCGCCGGAAGAACTTCATTGACAAAGTCAAAGCTTGACCGGAACAATACAAGAACTGTCGTGAAGAGCCGCGTCAGCAGATCGTGTCGTACCGAGGGGGGACGATGAGTTCGAAAGATTGGCAAGACGCCCGACCGCACCCTTGGCGTCGGTACGCTGCGCGGATGGCCGACTTGATCATCCTTGGGGCCGTGACGTGGTTTCTGGTGGGCATAGTCTTCTACGTCGTCGCCCCGGAAGTCGCGGACCGCTTCTTCACCGGCATTGGCGAATACCCGCTCATGGAGGCGATGCTAAACATCCTCCTCGTCATCCCCATCGCCGCCGTCTTAATCGCCACACTCGGGCTTTCGCCGGGCAAGTGGATATTTGGAGTGAGGGTGTCAAAGGACGGTCGCCCCATCGGCCTCCTCGCGGCCTTCAAGCGCGAGTTCTCCGTGTGGGTGTTCGGTTGGGGTCTGGGTTTCCCATTCGTTTCGCTCTTCACCCTCATCCGGTCATTCACCAAGCTGAAGGTCGACGGCGAGACGCGCTGGGATGCACGCGGCGGATATGTCGTCACCCATCGCCCACAGACGATAGTCACCACCGGCCTGATGTGGCTGGTTGTCGTGATCCTGGTGGTGTTCGCGCTTGGCTTGAGGCTGCTGGACAGCCTCTAAAGCGCCGCCTTCACCGCCCCGACCACCTCGTCGTCCAGCGGTTCGGTGCGCGGGCCGAAGGCGCGGATCAGCTTGCCGTCCTTGCCGACCAGGATCTTGTGGAAGTTCCAGACCGGTTCGGCCGGTTCGCCCAGCACGTCCTTGGCCCACTTGTAGAACGGATGGGCGGTCTCGCCCTTCACGTCGGCCTTGGCGGTCAGCGGGAAGTCGATGTGGAACTTGGTCTCGCAGAAGTCCTTGATCTCGGCCTCGGTGCCCGGCTCCTGGCCGGCGAACTGGTTGCAGGGCACGCCCAGCACCACGAGGCCTTGGTCCTTGTAGTCGGAATAGAGCTTCTCCAGCCCCTCGTACTGCGGGGTCAGGCCGCATTGGGAGGCCGTATTCACCACCAGCACGACCTTGTCCCGGTACGTCTCCAGCGGCAGGGGCGCGCCATCGATGGTGTGGAACTCGAAGTCGTAAGCAAACTTGGTCATGACGTGCTCCACCGAATGGGTGAAGAGAGCCTAACCCCGCTAGCTCCGATCCTCCAGGGCCTGTTCGACGGCAAGCGCCAGATCGAGCGCGCGAGCCGCCTCCTGCGCCGTCACGATCGGGCGCGGAGCCTCGCCCCGCACCGCGGCCAGGAAGCCCTCGACGCTGGTGGCCAGGGTGTCCTTCACCGCCGGAGTGTCGGCATAGTCGGGATTGAGCGCGAAGCCCGTGGTGTTGCGGAACTTGTGCGTGACGAAGTCGATCTCCACCTCGCCCGAGGGATAGACCAGCAGCATGCTGCGCTTGCGCTCCAGCGCCATGCGCGAGGCGTCGAAGATCGCGGTGAAGCCGTCGTCGAAGGTCACTTCGGCCCGGGCCTGGTCCCAGCCGCCGGAGAAGTCGACGATCCCCTCGCCTTCCACCGCCAAGGGCTGGGCGGTCGAGAGCGAAAGCGCCAGGTCCAGGTCGTGGATCATCAGGTCCAGCACCACCGAGACGTCCAGGCTGCGCTCGGACGGCGTACCGTGGCGGATCGATTCCAGGCGCAGCGGCTGCTCGGGAATGTCGAACAGGCCCATGGCCTGGAACACCACCCGCTCCTGATGGCCGCAGGCGACGACCAGGTTCTGCTTGGCCGCCTGGGCGATGATCTTGTCGGCGTCGGCCAGGCTGATCGCCAGGGGCTTTTCGATATAGACCGGCTTGCCGGCGGCGAGCGCGGCCATCGCGCCCTCGATGTGGACGCTGGCCGGCGAGGCGACGGTGACCACGTCGCAAGCTTCCAGGAACTCGTCCATGCGATGGAAGGCGCGGCCGCCCAGCGGCGCCGCCAAGGCGGCGGCGCGGTCGGGATGGTGGGTGTCGAGGACCGCCGAGAGCACCGCGCCCTTGGCGCCCGCATATTTGCGCGCATGGTGTCCGCCGAAGACGCCGGCGCCGATCACGCCGCCTTTAAGGGGTTCGCTCATGGACTCGCTCCGACACACTGCTGACTTTGCGCTTTACAGGCCAAGCCCCCTCGACGCCACCTGGGCTCAGGCTTAAACATTCGTTTGAACATCGCTTACGATGTAAGGGAGACGTCCAATGACCACCTCGCGCGAAGTCCGCTTGAAGAGCCGTCCGGTTGGCCTGCCTGTCGCCGACAACTTCGAAGTCGCCACCGTCACCCTGCCCGATCCGGCTCCGGGCGAGGTCCAGGTCCGCAACAGCTGGATGACCGTCGACCCCTACATGCGCGGCCGCATGAACGACGTGAAAAGCTACTCCCCGCCGTTCGCGCTCGGCGAGGCGATGCAAGGCGGCGCGGTCGGCGAGGTGATCGCCTCCAACGACCCGGCCTTCCAGGTCGGCGACCTGGTCCAGTCGAACTATGGCTGGCGCGAAGCCTACAACGCCCAGGCCTCGATGGTGCAGAAGCTGAACACCTTCGGCCTGCCGCCGCAGGCGTTCCTCGGGGTCGCCGGCATGCCCGGCATGACCGCCTATGCCGGGCTGCTGCGGGTCGCGGCGTTGAAGGAGGGCGACGTCGTCTTCGTGTCGGCCGCGTCCGGCGCCGTGGGCTCGGTCGTCTGCCAGATCGCCAAGATCAAGGGTCACAAGGTCATCGGCTCGGCCGGCGGCCCTGAGAAGGTGAAGTTCCTCAAGGAGGAACTCGGGGTCGACGCGGCCATCGACTACAAGGCCACCCCCGATCTGATGAAGGCTCTGGAAGAGGCCGCGCCCGAAGGCATCGACGTCTATTTCGAGAACGTCGGCGGCGAGCACCTGGAAGCCGCCCTCAACTCCGCGCGTCCGTTCGGCCGCTTCGCCCTCTGCGGCATGATCTCGATGTACAACGCCACCACCCCGCCGCCCGGTCCGCGCAACATCGCCCAGGCGGTCGGCAAGCAACTGCGGCTGGAGGGCTTCATCGTCTCCAATCACTACGACATGCTGCCGTCCTTCCATAAGGACCTGGCCGAGTGGCACGCGGCCGGCAAGATCAAGTGGAAGGAGACCGTGCTCGAAGGGATCGACAAGGCGCCCGAGGCCTTCCTCAAGCTCTTCTCCGGCGAGAACTTCGGCAAGATGCTGGTGAAGCTGAGCTAGAGCCGGCCTGTGGTCGCTTCCGGCGTTGGCCCGCCGGGAGCCACCCGCGACAAGCCGGTGGGTAGTACCACACACGGAGGTGGCCCGGTCCCCCCGGTTGAGCGCCGAGGTGATCG
>JBEBYB010000268.1:0-3807 GCA_040391295.1 Phenylobacterium sp.
ATTCGGTCACGCCGGGCGACGGCCAGGCGACCATCGCCTTCACCCCGCCGTCCTTCACCGGAGGCGGGATCACCGGCTATCGCCTTACCGCCCATCCCGGCGGGCTCACCGCGACCTGCACGGCTTCGCCCTGCGTGTTCGCCGGCCTGAGCAACGGCGTGGCCTACAGCTTCATGATCGAGGCGTTGAACGGCCCGCTCACCGGCCCTGCGTTAGGGAGCTCGCCGCCGGTGACCCCGACAGGATCTACCCCGCCGACGCAGACTGGCCAGACGATCTCGGGCCTGACGGTCAATCCGGCGGCGCCGGTGTTCAAACCCGGCGGAACGTTCAGCGTCAGCGCCGCGGGCGGCGGCTCGACGAGCCCGGTCGTGTTCGCCATAGCCCCGGCGAGCGCCGGGGTGTGTTCGGTCAACGGCTCGACCGTGACCATGCTGGCGAGCAGCCTTTGCACCATCACCGCCGACCAGGCGGGGGACGCCACGCACCTGCCCGCGCCGACCGCGACCCTGAGCGTCGCCATCGGCGCGGCGACGCCGATCCTGAGCTGGACCGGCGACCTAACCAAGAACGTCGGGGATCTCGCCTTCGATCTTGCCGACCCCGCGAGCGACAGCCAGGGGGCGTTCAGCTTCACCGGCAGCGACCCCGCGGTGGCGCAGGTCAGCGGCAGGACCGTCACCCTGGTCGGGCCGGGAACGGCGATCCTGACCGCCAGCCAGGCGGCGGCCGGAGACTATACGTCCGCCAGCGTCAGCCTGGTCCTGAGCGTGACCGCGCGCGCCGATCCGACCAAGGATCCGACCGTGAGCGCAGGCAGCCAGGCGCAGGTCGACACCGCGGTGCGCTTCGCCGCCGCCCAGCAGGCCAACGTGCAGTCGCGTCTGCGCCAGTTGCGCAGCGCCGGCGGGACCAATGCGTCCAGCAACGGCCTGACCTTCAACCTGCACAGCCCCGCCGGCCAGGACATCAGCCTACCGACCAACGCCCTCAATCTGGGCGAAGCCGGCGCGGGCCTCCCCGCCGGCTGGGGCCTGTGGACGGCTGGCGCGCTGATCTTCGACGAACGCGCCGGGACCGACGGCTTCGCCGGCTTCGACGTGCGCAGCGAGGGCGTCAGCATGGGCCTCGACCGGCAGGTCAATGATCGCTTGATCCTCGGCGCGGCCGCAGGCCTGGGCTGGAACGACACCGACTTCAACGGTTCGCCCTCGGGCATGGACGGCCAGCAGGGTTCAGTCTCGGGCTATGGTCTGTGGCGGCTGAACGAGCACCTGTTCGTCGACGGCCTGATCGGTTGGGGACGGCTCGACTTCGACATGACCCGCTGGAGCGCCGAGGCCGGCGCCCTGGCCAGGGCCGAACGCAGCGGCGACCAGTGGTTCGGTTCTCTGACCGTGGGCTACGAGCAGCGCGGTCCGCGCGGCGACCTGACCACCTACGGCCGTCTCGACGGCAGCCGCACCAAGCTGAAGGCCTATCGCGAAAACGGGCTCGGCGCCTTGGACTTGGCCTATCGCGAGCAGACCATCGACAGCTCCAACCTGGCCTTTGGGATCGAGGGCGGCCGGCGGTTCAAGCATGGCGAGACCTGGATGCGGCCGTTCGGGCTGATCGAGTACCGTGCGGCGCTGCAGAACAACGGCGACCAAGCGATGAACTACGTGCTCAACCCGGCGACCAGCGACTACATCCTGTCGCTGCGCAGCTTCAATGACGACGCCTGGGTGCTGGGCGCAGGGTTCGACATCGACCTGCCGGCCGGCTGGCTGCTGTCGCTGAGCTACCGCCGCGAGGACGGATCGGAGACCGACAGCAACGGCTATGCGCTAAGCGTCACCTATCGCGGCAAGGCCGGGGGGAATTAGGTCAAGGTCATGTCAGGAAGCGGCTGAGGTCGGCGTCGGCGTCCAGCGGCTTGATGATGACGCCGTCCAGATCCGGCGCGCCTGATCCCGGAACGTCGCTGCCGGTAAGGGCGACGATGGCCGGAAGGACGCTGAGTTCAGCGCGCAGCCGCCGCGCAAGCGACAGGCCCGAACCGCCCCGGCCAAGGTCCATATCCAGCAGGATGAGGTCGAACGCCTGCGCTGCGGCGCAGGCCATCGCCTCGGCCTCGTCCGCCGCCGCCACGACCTGATGTCCCACGGTTTGCAGCAAGGCGGCCGTCACCTCGCGGCTGATCGGATCGTCTTCCACCAGCAGGACGGCGAGCCCACGCGGCAGCGGCGCCGGCGCCGGCGAGGGCGGCGGTCCGCTGGCCGGGAACGGCAGGGCCACGCGGAACAGGCTCTCCCCGCCGCGCCGCGCATAGGTCAATTCCCCGCCCATCGCCTCCGTCAGGCGCCGGCAGATATCCAGGCCGAGCCCGAACCCGGTGAGGGGGACGTCCGTAGGCCCTTGAACGAAGGCCTCGAACACGTGGGGACCGATGAAGGGATCAAGACCCGGCCCGGTGTCCTTCACCTCGATCAGGAGCGGCAGCCTGGTTCCTGGTCGCCAATCGGCGGCGACCCGGATCCCGCCCGAGGGGGTGTAGGTCACGGCGTTGGAGAGCAGGTTGCCGACCACCTGTTCGAAGCGGAGCCGGTCGCCCGCCACCCAGGCCGGAACCTCCTCCGTGCGATGATACGACAGCGACAGCCCCTTCATGACCGCCGCCGGCGTTTGCAGCCGGACGATTTCATCGAGACTCTGCTCGGGATCAAAGGGCGTCAGGCGGATGACCGGCGCGCTCGCATCGGCCCGCGCTGATTCCAGGATATCGGTGACCAGGTCCGCCAGATTGCGTCCGGCCCGAAGACCCAGATCGATCAGCCGCCGCTGCTCGGGTCCTTGCGGGGAACGGTCCAGGACCTGCATCACCCCGATCAGTCCGCTCAGCGGCGTGCGCACATCATGGCTGATCATGGTCATCAGCCGGAAACGGCTGGCCGCGATCGCCTCGGCCAGGGCGCGCTTGCCCTGCTCCAGAGCCAGAGCCCGCCGCAGATCCGCCATCACCGCCGCCAGCATCTGGGCCGTGAGCGTCTGGGCGAAGATGAATGCGTGCAGCAGCGCCAGGGTTTCGGATTCGCTCGCGCCGACAAACGGCCCCAGGCCCAGCAGCGTGACGGCCGATATGCCGAGCGCCATCAGGAGATTGACCGCCGCGCCGCCGTGCAGGCCAAAACGCGCCACCGCTCCCAGGCTAAGCGACAACCCCGCCAGCTTGTAGAACTCCACCGCCCCGGGCGCCTGCGGCAACCAGGCCAGGGCCGCGATAAGCGTCACGCACGCCATCAGGAAGCCCGCCGCCGCCGCAGCGAAACGCCAGGTCCAGCGATGCCCCAGCCAACGCCCGGCCAGAAGGATGGCCGGCGCCATCAGCAAGACGCCGGTCGCGTCGGTCAGCCACCAGCCGACCAGCATCGACAGCGCAGGAAAGGCCGGGCCGCCCGCCGCCATCCAGGCGATGACGCCGGCGCCGACCGTCGCGCTGGCCAGCGTGCCGCCGACGACCGCGACCCCGACAAAGGCCAGGTCGGAAAGCACCGCGCGGTTCAGACGGCCGCTCGCGCCCCAGCGACGCAGGACCCGCGCGCTGACGATCCCGGGAACCACGTTGCCCGCGGCCACGATCAGGGCCGGCGCCCATGCGCCGAACACCAGGAAATTCACCAGGAAGGCGCCGATGAACGCGCCCGGCGTCATCCGTGCGCCGCCGATCCACGCCACCGCGAACGCAATGCCGCTGGGCAGCCAGATCAATGGCAGCCGATCGGCCACGGCGCCCAGCCGCAATCCTGCATAGGCCGTCATTGCGTA
>JBEBYB010000269.1:0-3780 GCA_040391295.1 Phenylobacterium sp.
TGATGGCGGACCTGGGCGGCGGCGCCGTCGTCGTGGTGGAGGGACCAGGCGTGGTCCTGGTGGGCCGGGCCGAAGTCCAGGCTGGGCCAGGCGGCCAGGTCGGCCGGGCCGGCGGGGGTTCCATGCAAGGCGACCAGGGCGGGGCTGGCGACCAGGCGGTGGACGCTTTCGTCCAGCTTTCGCATGACCAGGTCGGAGGGCTCCAGCGGCGGCTCGCGCACCCGGATGGCCAGGTCGAAACCCTCGCCGATCACGTCGACCCGGCGGCTGGTGCTTTCGAGGTGGACGGTGACTTCGGGATGCAGGGCCATGAAGCGCGCGACCAGGGCGCCCATCTGGTAGGTCAGCAGGCCGGCCGGGCAACTCATGCGGATGACGCCGCGCGGCTCCGACTTGACGCTGTCGATCACCGCCTGGGCGGCCTCGGCCTCGACCAGCATGGCCAGGCAGTGCTGGTAGTATTCGCGGCCGACCTCGGTGACCGCGAACTTGCGCGAGGATCGGTGGAGCAGCCGGGTGTCCAACTGATCTTCCAGCAGGGCGATCCGCCGGCTCAGCTTTGATTTTTGCAGACCGAGCGCCCGGGCGGCCGGCGCGAAGCCGCCGTGGTCCACCACCTGGACGAAATAGTAGAGGTCGTTGAGGTCGCGCATCGTTCCGCCATTAGGACGCGGTGGCGGAAATCCGCAAGGCGCCGGGGGCAGCGTTGCGGGATCAGGGCTTCTGCGCCGTCTCTTTCGTCCCCGGCCGGCCGTTCAGCGAACGCTTTCCTTCTCTCTGGGAGCCGAAACGCGACGGGTCCTCGTCTGGGCCTTGGGCTTTGGCAGGAGTCGGAAGCGCGTCTGGCACCAGGCGAAGTCGATGCCGACATCGAGCAGGGCGTCAGAACGTCCGCATGGGCAGGAAAACTCCATAACCGCGATGACGCGATAGGTCTCGCCGGCCTGGAGGGGCACCGGCCTTCCCGTGACATGGTTGGGCGCGGCGTTGACGCAGAGAACCAGATCGCCAGGGCCGACAGCGTCGCTCATCGCCTTCTTCTCCTAGCCCCGGGGGGAGATTAGACCCGGCGGGGCGAGGGGCAAAGACCGGTTTCCACCCGCGGCAGGCTAGGCTTGCTCGAGCTCGGCGATCGCCTTGGCGCGCAGGGCGATGAACTGGGCGGCGAGGTCGTGGGCCAGATAGATGTCGCGCCGCCGCGTCCAGGGTTGGCCCGAGAGGGCGTCGTAGGCGGCGGGCAGTTCGACCTCGGCGGCGACGTGCGCGTTCATGCCGTGACGGCGCGAGATCTGGACGCAGCGCTTGGCGTGGTCCCGGTGGGCGACGACGGCGACCGTCCCCAGGGCGGGGCCCGCGCCGCCCTCGTGGCGGACGACCTCGGCGGCGACGCCGTCGGTCGACAGGTATTCCAGCGATCCGTCCGGCAGGTGGAGCGGCTCGATGGAGATCATCTCGGCCATGCCCGGCTGGCCGACCAGGAAGCGGGCGATCTCCCACTGGGCGTAGACCTTGACCGGGCTTAGCCGATGGATCGCCAGCACCGCCTGGGCCAGCGCCTCGTTGACCGGGCCGGGATCGGCCAGGTCGTTTGGCCCGGCGCCCTCGCGCGGGCGATTGCCAAAGGCGTAGGCGACGATCGCGGTGATCTGGGCGGCGGGGACCTCGGATGGCCGCCAACTCAGGGCGATGTCGAGGATCTGGCGGGTCAAACCGGCCGCGGCCTGCGCCTCGCCGAGTTCCTCGGTCAGCCGCCGCTCAAGCAGATCCTGTAGTTCGCTCATGGCCATGATCGCCCCCTTGGACGCGCTAGATGACCCGCCCCCTCCTGGTCGGCAAGCATGTTTGGCCGCACCCCGAATTTTGTTCACCGCCCAGGCCGCGGCGGCCTTTTGCCCCTGAGGCGCGAACGCAAGGCGAAGGATTTCGCCCGCCTCGTGAATTGTTAACCGCCGTTCACAAATCGCCGTTCTCAGCCTTTGATTGTGGTGGCCGGCTTAGCTATTGGAAGCGTGACTTGTCCCGATTCGGGACCGCGGCGGCGAGGGGGGCCTCTCCAGGCGTTGGTCATCCAGTTTCGATCAATCGAGGGGAATACTCCATGAAACTCAAACTGCTCATGGCCGGCGTCGTCGCTGCTCTATCGACCGCCGGCGCGGCGAACGCCGCCACCGAACTCGTCGTCAACGGCGGGTTCAAGGGCGATACGCAAGTTGGCTTCACCATTGTTTCCGCCGTGAGCCCCGCCCAGATCGCCGGTTGGACGGTGCTCACCAACTATATCGATTGGAGCCACGACGCCTGGCAGTCGTCGGACGGCGACGGCTACAGCATCGATCTCATCGGCGGCTTTGGTACGAGCTCCATCGGGCAGACCATCACTACGGTGGCTGGTCAGACCTACAGGCTGACGTTCGACCTCTCCGGCAACCCGGATAACTATCGTGACGCCGCACGGATCGTCACCATCAAGGCTGACGGCGTGAAAATCGGCGCGACCCAGTATGACCTGGGACCGACGAACACGCGTGGCGACATGTTGTGGTCGTCGCGCGGCCTGACGTTCACCGCGACCGGCGCCTTGACCGAAATCGTCTTCACCGGCACGAGCGACGATCCCGGCAATGGCTACTGGGGCCCCGCGCTCGACAACGTTTCGATGACGGCGGTTCCCGAGCCGGCGACCTGGGCGATGATGATCATCGGCTTCGGCGCGGCCGGTTCGATGGTCCGCACCGCCCGTCGTCGGAACGCGCTCAGCCTTGCCTGAGATGTCGATCTGAGCTGAGCGAAATTGGCCCGCCTCCAGCAATGGGGGCGGGTCTTTTCATTCGGGCGTCAGCGGGCTGCGTCCGTGGCCAGGCGGTCCAGGTGCAGGCGAATGTGGGCGGCCTCGGCGGCGGTGCCGGCCAGGGCGATGGCGCGGTCGAAGGCTTCGTGGGCTTCGCGGTGGCGGCCGAGCTGCATCAGGAAGCCGCCCTTGGCGCCGTAGAAGTAGAAGTAGCCGGCCAGGGGCCGGGCCAGCGGCTCGATCATGTCGAGCGCGGCCTGCGGCCCGGCCACCTTGCTGACCGCGACGGCGCGGTTGAGGGTGACGACCGGGGAGGGGGTCATGCGCTCCAGGTTGGCGTAGAGGGCGTCGATCTGGGGCCAGTCGGTGTCCTGCGCCCGCGCGGCGCGGTCGTGCAGGGCGGCGATGGCGGCCTGGACCTGATAGGGGCCGGGGCTGGCGTGGCGCAGGGCCTTGTCGAGCAGGGCCAGCCCCTCGGCGATCAGGGCGCGGTTCCAGAGGGTGCGGTCCTGGTCTTCCAGCAGGATCAGCTCGCCGTCCGGGGCGAAGCGGGCGCCGGCGCGGGCGTGCTGCAACAGCATCAGGGCGGTCAGGCCCATGATCTCCGGCTCGGTGTTGAAGAGGCGCAGCAGCAGGCGGGCCAGGCGGATCGCCTCCTGCGCGAAGGGCGCCTTGCGGTCGGCCTCCTCGCCGGTCGAGGAATAGCCCTCGTTGAAGATCAGATAGACGACGGCGGCCACCGCGGCGAGGCGCTCGGCGCGCTCGGCCGGGCCGGGGGTTTCGAAGGCGACCTTGGCCTGGCCGATGCGGGCCTTGGCGCGGGTGATCCGCTGCTCCATGGCGCTTTCGCCGACCAGGAAGGCGCGGGCGATCTGCGCCACCGACAGGCCGCAGACGATACGCAGGGCCACGGCCACCTGCTGCACGGCCGGGAGGCCCGGATGGCAGCAGATGAACAGCAGCCGCAGGATGTCGTCGCGGTAGTCGGCGCC
>JBEBYB010000270.1:0-3773 GCA_040391295.1 Phenylobacterium sp.
CTGGATCTCGGCTTCGACGCGGTCCATGGCGCCGGCGACGGTGATGGCGACGCCGGCCTGTTTGAACTTGCCGTTCTGGCGGCGATGGGCGGGCGTCCGTGGACGATGGGCGGGCCAGCTGAGCGGGCTGCGTTGCGGGGCGCTGCTCATGCCTTGGGCCCTTCGGCGCTGGCGCGAACCTGTTTGCCCATTTCAGAGGCGCACATGGTCAGGGCGAGCACCTGCGTGGCGGGGTTGTTGACCATGGTGATGCTGACCCCGAGGCCGGCGGCCACACCACGCCAGCGCTGGGCGAACTCCTTCGGCATGGGGTGACGGTCGGACGACGCGCCGCCGGCCGGCATGTGATCGGCAATGATCAATGCCTGGACGGCCATCGCCAGGGTGGCGCAGGCGTTCGGATCGCCGGGTCGATAGTCGGGCGCTTCCTTGATGGCTTCGCGCGCCGCGTCGAGGAGGACGAGCGCCGCGTCTGTGACGCGATTGGTTGTCTCGGGCTGCACTATCTTGGTCATCACACCTCTCCCAGGGCAGAGAGGTAGAGGTCGAGGATCGCCTCCTCCTCCTGGCGCTTGGCCTTGTCCTGCTTGCGGATGCGCAGAACCTTGCGGAGGACTTTCACGTCGTAGCCTTCGCCCTTGGCCTCGGCGAAGACCTCTTTCATGTCGGTCATGACGTCCTGCTTGTCCTGCTCGAGGCGCTCCAGGCGCTCGATGATGGCGCGCAGGCGACCTTGGGCCGTGGCGGTCAGGACGTCGGGGCTGGCGTCGAACGTGGGGTCGTTCGGGAGGTGGTGTTGGTCGATCATGGGCGTCGCGCCCCCGTCATCGCCCAGCCGCTCAGATACGGGCCGCCGTCCGCCCTGTGGCGAGCGTTGGAAGCCGCGACGATGCCCTTGGAGAGTTCGGGATAGGCGGCCGTTTCACCGTAGTCGCCGGAGCCGTCCGGCCGCGACGTGTATTGGACCAGCGCCAGGAACGGGATGCGGCGTTCGATGCACTTCATGGCCAGGTCGCGCAGCACAGGCGCGATCTCGGCGTCGTAGAAGGCTTCTTCGTCCTGGGCGGGCTTGGGCTGATCGGACATCAGAAGCCCCCCTCGGTGATCACCGGCTCGGCCGACAGGAGCAGCACCGGAAGGGTGGTGTCGCTGTCGACGTCGAGTAGGCCGCCGTTAATCGCGTGGATCTCGCCGCTGTCGTCGCCGAAGAAGACTTGTGCGTCGGGCGACGCCAGAGCCTCCATCTTCGCGATCACTTCTTTGATGGTCAGAGCCAAAATTCAGGTCCTCAGGGCTTGGGAGCGGGGAAGGGCGCGCATGTGGGCCAGGCCTTCAGGCGTGAACTCGGCCGAGCACAGGCAGCGCAGGGTTTGGGGGTCGAGGAAGCGGCTGCCGCAGCGCGGGCAGTCGATCTTGCCGGCGGACAGGCTGGCGGGATGGGGCGTGGCGGCTGACATCAGGCCAGTCCTCGGAAAGTGCGCTTGTCGCCATTGCCGCCGAACTGGGGCTGGCGACGTGCGGCGGCGTCGAGCACCTCGCGCTCGGACCGGGGCGGCAAACCATGGAGGCGTCGACGACGTTCCAGGCGCTGCTCGGCGCGATAGACGTCCATCGGCTCCCAGGGGTCATCCAGCGGCGGCGGCGAGGGGAGAGGAAATCGTCCCAGCCGGCTCATGCTGCAGCCTTTCGGCGGGCGGCGGCGATCCAGTTGCGCACCGCGCCTTCCAGCCCGGCCGTGCAGCTGGTGGATACCCCGGCGATGCGGATGCGGCAGGCGTCGTGCGCCTGGCTGATCCTGGCCTGCAGGGTGTTCTCGAGAACCACCTTCAGGCTGGCCATGGCGGTGTTACGCTCGGCCCAGGCGGCGGAGGAGTAGGGATCCTTGTCGGTGACCAGGGCCTGGGCGGCCTTCAGCAGCGCCTCGACCCGATCGGCGATGGCAGAGAGCTCGGCGGGCGAGGCGGGCTTCTGCGATGCGCGCGTCATGCCGCCACCTGCAGCTGGGCCCGGACCTCGGCCGCGATTTCGGCGGACAGGGCCTCATGCTCGGCGTCGACGGCGAGCAGTTCCGCCTCAAGGGCGGGCAGGGCGCTCTCCGGGGTGTGGGGGTGCTCGATCTTGAAGATCAGGCTGCAGGCGCGGTTTTCGAGACTGGCGCGCTTGGCCTTCAGGCTGAGGAGCGTGCTCATGAACGCGCCTCGAGGGCCTGCAGCGCCTGCGTCGGGGTGCGGCCGAGGAGGGCGTTCAGGGCGATGTCGCAGTCGGCCTTGTCGCGGCCCAGGGCGGCGGCGACTTCAGTCAGATCGCCGCGGAAGGAATGGGGCAGTTCGCGAAGGGCCGACAGGCGGCCGACGGTCCAGCCGGAACGGCCAGGCTTGGCGGCGAAGTGGGCGAGGGCGCCCCGATGGCGACCCCCGTCGATCTGCATTGTTGCGGTTGCGGGCATTTGCTCCCCCTGCTCAACGTCAGGGGGAATGTTCCGAAAACCGGATCATGGAGTCAAGAGAAATGTTCCGAACGGCGGAACAACTCGGCAAATCCTTGTTCAGCGTTCAATGAAATCGAGCGCGCGCGGCCTTGGCGGATGGGCCGCCAGGGCGATGAGAGTATGTCGAGGGGAGGGTTAAACCGCCGAGGCGGCTAGGGTGGCCGGCGGTGTTTTGCCTGGCGTAGCCCCGACATCTTGGGCGATGCGCACGGCGTGTTCCCGCAGCTGGCGAAGGGCAAACGCCTCTTCCGGCGGCATCAGCAGTTCAAATGGCTCGATCCCGAGCCACGTTGCGAGCTCGTTCACGGTATCCCGCTTGTACTGCTGGTCGCCATTGAACACCTCTGACGCCCTACGTCGGGACCAGCCGAGTTCGCTCACCAGGTGGGCCTGGCGCTTCTTTGCAAAAGCCATCCAAGATTGAAGGTGCCAGTCCCGCGTCACGAGGGGAGTGTGTTCGCAGGCGATATTCCTGTCGGCCCCGGTTATCGGAACAAGGCCGCTTGACTCTATGTTCCGAATAACGGAACAGTCCGGCTTCATGAAGCCCGCAATCTGGCGAAAATCCAAAGGCATGACTCAAGCCGACCTTGCCAAGAGGTTGGGGCTGTCGTCGCGTGGGCGCATCAGCAGCCTCGAGAGCGGGGCCGACCCTTGGCCGACCGATCTGGCCATCGCGATGGACAGGATCTCCGCCGGAGCCGTGCCCGTCGCGTCATTGCGCCCCGACCTCCACGATGTTCGCGTCATCCATCCCGAGGGGCCGTAGCCATGGCGCCGGGGGGAATGTCCAAGTTCTGCGACGACTGCGGCTATCAGGCCTGCCTGGAGGCGAACTGCTGCCTTGAGCGTCAGGCGCAATTCGCCGGTTGCGACGTTCAGGATCTGGAGCTCGATGTGGCGGCGTTCGTCGTCGCGGTCCGTCGCCGGGTGAGTCTGTCTCCGCTGATCCCTGAAGTCACCGTTCGACTTCTCCCGGCCGAGGAGCTCGCGGCGCTGGATCGGGAACTCGACCAGCGCCCTGCTCGGCCCTTCCCTTCGCCTTCTTCGGGCGGCGCTGATGAATAGCGCGCCCTCCCCATGCCTCCCCCTGCCCGCCTTGAGGGGAGAGGCCGGAACGTCCGGCGCCACCGGCCAGACCACGCGTCGCGCCGGACGTTCCATCCAGGTCGCCGCTGCGAGTATTGCAGCGGCGGCGCTCGTCGGCGCGGCGCTCAACGCCCCCTCCCTAAGCCGCGCCGACGGGCTTACCCCAGAGTTCGCAGGGACGCGGTGCTGACGCGGT
>JBEBYB010000271.1:0-3770 GCA_040391295.1 Phenylobacterium sp.
GCCGAACGGACCGAGAGCTCGAGCTCGTCGACCTTCTTCAGCAGCGCCGGGTTGAACGGCAGTTCCGGCTTGGCCTCGCCTTCGACCTTCTTCTTCGGCTCTTCGAAGGTGATGAAGATCTGCAGCTGGTCTTGCAGGATGCGGGCGGCGAAGGCCACCGCGTCCACCGGCGAAATCGCGCCGTTGGTTTCGACTTCCATGATCAGCTTGTCGTAGTCGAGGCTCTGGCCCTGACGGGTCGGCTCGACGCGATAGGCGACGCGCTTGACCGGGGAGAACAGGCTGTCGACGGCGATGAGGCCGATCGGGGCGTCTTCCGGACGGTTCTGATCGGCAGGGACATAGCCCTTGCCGTTATTGACCGTGAACTCCATGCGCACGGTGGCGCCGTCGTCCAGCGTGCAGAGCACGTGGTCCGGGTTCAGGATCTCGATATCCGACGGCACTTCGATCTGTCCGGCGGTCACGGCGCCGGGGCCGGTGGCCTTCAGCGTCATGCGCTTGGGGCCTTCGGAGTGCAGGCGAAGAGCCAGTTGCTTGATGTTCAGGACGATGTCGACGACATCTTCGCGAACGCCTTCAAGCGACGAGAATTCGTGCACCACGCCGTCGATTTGAACGGCGGTGACGGCCGCGCCTTGCAGCGACGACAGGAGAACACGGCGCAGGCTGTTGCCCAGCGTCACGCCGAAGCCGCGTTCGAGAGGTTCGGCTACCAGACGCGCCTTGCGGTTCGCGTCAGTTCCGGTCTCGATCAGCGGCTTCTCGGGACGGATGAGCTCGTTCCAGTTTCTTTCGATCACGTAGAGATGTCCCTCGAAACGCAGGATCGCCGGACGCGAATATCGCGGTCCGGCGCGTGGGGAGTGCGGTACTTCGGTACTTAGACGCGCCGACGCTTGGGCGGCCGGCAACCGTTATGCGGAATGGGGGTCACGTCGCGGATGGTCGTGATGGTCATGCCGACGGCCTGAAGAGCGCGCAGCGCCGATTCACGGCCCGAACCCGGACCCGACACATTCACTTCCAGCGTCTTCACGCCATGCTCGGCCGCCTTCTTGCCGGCGTCCTCGGCCGCCATCTGGGCGGCGTAAGGCGTCGACTTCCGGGAGCCCTTGAAGCCCATCATGCCGGCCGACGACCAGGAAATCGTATTCCCTTGCGCGTCCGTGATGGTGATCATGGTGTTGTTGAACGAGGCGTTCACGTGCGCCACGCCCGAGGTGATGTTCTTACGTTCGCGACGTTTAACGCGCGCCGGTTCCTTGGCCATCGCTAAGCTCTCTTACTTCTTCTTGCCGGCGATCGGCTTAGCCGGGCCCTTGCGGGTACGGGCGTTGGTGTGAGTGCGCTGACCGCGGACCGGGAGGCCCTTACGGTGACGCAGGCCGCGATAGCAGGCCAGGTCCATGAGGCGCTTGATGTTGACCGCGGTCTCGCGACGCAGATCGCCCTCGACCGTATGGTCTTGGTCGATAGCTTCGCGGATCTGCAGGATCTCAGCGTCGGATAGCTGATTGACGCGACGAGCGTCTTCAAGGCCAACCTTCGTGACGATCTGCTTGGCTTTCGCCTGCCCGATGCCATGGATGTACTGAAGCGCGATCACGACGCGCTTGTTAGTCGGAATGTTGACGCCAGCAATACGGGCCACGCGTAGAATCTCCTAGTCACGCAGAGAAGCGCGAACGGCGCCCCGGCCCAGATTCCCGAACGGGAAGGCCGGCACGTCTTTCGCGCCCTTTCGCGGAAGCGCACCGTTATAGGGAACGTTGCGTTTCCGTCAATGGAGCAATCGCAGGAAATTGAACCTTTTACAGGGTTCCTGCGACAGCTAGGGCGGGTTGCCTACCGGCGAAGGGCTTCTAGAGCCCCGTCGATGCCGGCGGACACGTCTTCGATCGAACCCATACCGTCCACTTCAACCAGTTTCTTTTGGTTTTCGTAGTAGGGCAGCAGCGGCGCGGTCTGGTCGTTGTAGGCCGAGAGCCTCACTTTGAAGCTCTCGGGATTGTCATCGGGGCGGCCCGATTCAGCGAAACGGCCGGCCACCCGCTTGAGGAGCTGCTCGTCGTCCACCTTCAGGCGGACCACTAGATCGATTCGCGATCCGCGTTGCTCCAGCATTGAATCCAAAGCCTTGGCCTGGGCCAGGGTCCTGGGGAAACCGTCGAAGATAGCTCCGCCGGCGGCTTCAGCCTCCGGCAGGCGCTCTTCGATCAGCGCGATCACGATCTCGTCGGTGACCAGCTCGCCGCGCTGCATGACGCCCTCGACCTTCTTCCCGAGCTCAGAGCCCGAGGCGATGGCGGCGCGCAGCATGTCTCCGGTGGAGAGCTGGACCATCTTGCGGTTCTCGACCAAACGCTTGGCCTGAGTTCCCTTACCCGCCGCCGGCGGGCCGAACAGGATCAAATTCATGTCTTAAATGTCCCCTCCCGGCCATTCCCCAATGGCCGGCCTAAATCCACGTCCTAGCGCGTACGTCCTCCACGCAGCTTGGATTTCTTGATCAGCCCTTCGTACTGGTGGGCCAAGAGATGCGACTGGATCTGCGTCACCGTGTCCATGGTCACGCTCACCACGATCAGGATCGAGGTGCCGCCCAGATAGAACGGCGCCTTGAAATAGCCGATCAGCATCTCAGGCATGAGGCAGACCAGGGCGATGTACGCCGCGCCGATCACCGTCAGACGGGTCAGCACGTAGTCCAGGTACTCCGCCGTGCGCTTGCCAGGCCGGATGCCCGGCAGGAACCCGCCGTACTTGCGCAGGTTCTCCGCTGTGTCGTCCGGGTTGAACACGACCGAGGTGTAGAAGAAGCAGAAGAAGATGATCAGGGCGGCGTAGAGCACCATGAACGCCGGCTGGCCGTGCTGCAGCAGGCCGACAGCGCCGGGCAGCCACTGCGCCCAGGGTGGAAGCTCGGCCGTCGCCAGGAAGCCCATCGCGGTCGTCGGCAGCAGCAGCAGCGACGAGGCGAAGATCGGCGGGATAACGCCGGCGGTGTTGATCTTCAGCGGCAGGAACGAGGTGTCGCCGCCGAACATCCGATTGCCTTGCTGGCGCTTCGGATACTGCACCAGCAATCGGCGCTGCGAGCGCTCCATGAAGACGATGGCGCAGACGACGGCGATGGCCAGGGCGATGATCGCGAACATCGCAAAGCCCGACAGCGAGCCCGTGCGGGTCATCGTGAACATCTGCCAGACGCCCTTGGGCAGCACGGCGACAATGCCCGCGAAGATGATCAGCGAGACGCCGTTGCCGACGCCGCGGCTGGTGATCTGCTCGCCCAGCCACATCAGCAGCAGCGTGCCGCCGGTCAGGGTCACGACCGTCGAGGCCAGGAAGAAGACGCCGGGGTTCAGCACCAGGCCGGGGCTGGCTTGCAGGCCCGTGGCGATGGCGAAGGATTGGAACAGCGCCAGCATGACCGTCAGGTAGCGGGTGTACTGGTTGAGGGTCTTGCGACCCGCCTCCCCGCCTTCCTTCCGCAGCTTCTCCCAAGGCGGATAGACCGTCCCCAACAGCTGCACGATGATCGACGCCGAGATGTAGGGCATCACGTTCAGCGAGAAGATCGCCATCCGTTCGACGGCGCCCCCCGAGAACATGTTGAACATGCCCAGGATCCCCTGCGCCTGGCCGCTGAAGGCTTGGGCGAAGGCTTGCGGGTCGATGCCCGGGATCGGGATATAGGTCCCGAGCCGGTAGGCGATGAGCGCCATCAGGGTGAACCCGATGCGCTTGTGCAGCTCCGTCGCCTT
>JBEBYB010000272.1:0-3761 GCA_040391295.1 Phenylobacterium sp.
AATAAGCATTATCGGAAATAGTGTCGGTAATTAGCGTAAGGCTCCGTCACTGCGACTTCATCATCGAGCGCTTGGAGGTCCGTGGAGTGGACGTTGTGGTGTCGATTGGCTTAGGTCGTCATGAACAACTTCACGACATGCTCAAGGATCTGAAGGTGAAATACCTCAAGTCATGATCCAGCATCGGAATGTTCCAACCCTGTCGGCCATCCATCACCCCTGAAACGCCCGCAAGTGGGGGAACTCGCCGTCCGCGATATAGGCAAGTTCCGCCGGCGTGGATGGCCGACCGATGGCCTGATTGCGGTGTGGGTGGCGGCCAAAGGCCGCAATGACCTCGCGCACATCTCTGGCTTGCTTCACCAATGACCGGTAGAGCGGCTGCAAGTCGCTCGGGGCTGAGGTCGCGATCTCCTCGCGCAGGTTGATGAGGAGATCCACGCGCTCAAGGTGATCCGAACCCTCGCAGTGGCCTAGCGGCTGCGTGTAGGCGATCCTGCGCCACGGCGCATCGAGGGCGCGATAGTGACCGTTCGTCAGCCCGTCCATCGACAGCTTCAGTGCGGCGGCATCCTGGGCGAAAGCGCGTGACGCGCCTCGCCAGAGGGAGCGCGAAAACTGGTCCAGCACGATGATGAGCCCGAGCCGACCTTCGGGATCGGAGGTCCAGTGATCAAGATCGCCGCTCGCCCCCTGCTCCGTCAGTTCCGGAAAACGGGCGATGATCGTGTCATTCGCACCGCCATGCATCCGCCAGGACCACTGCTTGAGATGGCTCCCTGCGTCCACATCGGCGTTGCGCTCTTCCGGAAACCAGAAGTCCAGAACCTCGCGCCAGGGCCACACGGCGGTCCTGGCGTTCATGCCGATATCCCCAGGGCGAAAGGCCGGGCGCCTTCCCAAATGACGACGCTACTTCCTGGCGGGCGGTGCGGGCGTCTCGAACGTACGGAGGTAATCGGCGAGCGCCACCACCTCGTCCTCGTCGAGTGGGAAGGCGGGCATGCGCGGGTGAAGCCGGCGTCGGCCTTCCTCAAGCGGATAGGGGCGATCCTTGATCATCCCCTTTTCCAGGAGTTCGGCCAGCCCGCCGGCGCCGTAGCGGTATTTCAGGTTGGCGAAGGGCGGCGCCTCTTCAAGTGGGCTCTCGCCGCCCGCGATATTGTGGCAGCTCGCGCAATAGCGTTGGGCGACCGCGCGGCCAGCGGTGATATCCTGAGCGAACGCCGCGCTCCCCGTGACGACAGCGCTTAGCGCCACGGAGATCAGGACCAGAGATTTTCTTGTCGCCATGTGTTTCGAGCCTTGGTGCGGACGCCGGAGTCATTACCGGTGTTTGCTGGCTTTGTCGCCGCGTCGTGAGCCGCTTGGCACGTTCTTGTGAGCCGTAAACGGCCGGTCTCATGCGGATATTAGGACGGCCCAGCCAGCTTTTACAATCACATCGATCGCCTTACTGTGCAGCTTGAAGTCCGCCTGAATCGGGCTGGAGGGTGCCCCCATGACGAGAAGATCTGCTAAATTCTCGTCGAGGAAGCGAGCAATGCGTTGTCCGACTGCTTCTCCATTCGCAGACACAGCGCTCATGTTGGTCGTGTCCCCGGGGGTGGTGTCGCTCCTGGGCGACAGCGGACATCAACTGGTCGGGTACGAGGACCCGCCCGATAGAGCAACGCGGCGAGGACATCCAATTCGTCTTCGACCGTGGGGCCTGCCGCCAGGACGCAATACTCGTGTTCACGCGCAAGGGTAGCGAGAGCTTCGATCGGATCATCGACGAGGTCGATCTCCCCGACCTTGCACGCGAGGCTGGCTTGGGCTGGGGCGGCTGAGCAGGTTCGAGCTAATTGCTCAGCATCAGCATCACAGCGCTACTGCAGCGTCCAAGCGTGTTCGTCCAAGTCTTCGAGAAGCCGACGGACCTCGTTCGTCAAGATCCGCCTGCGGAAGATCGCGACCGTGACGTTATCAGAAAGCTGGTCCGCCGTTCTCACCAAGCGTCCAGGTTCAGGCCACCGCCGATGCCGAGCTCGAGGACCAGCCCAGCGTGAGGGGCACGATCTTGATCCGCTGCCGTCGGATCGGACCCGCGCCGCAGGCGCAGCCGATAAGGCGGGGTCGTACAACATGACGGTCATAGAAGCCGGTCATGCCGTCTCCCCTCCCCTGCGCGCGGCTAACCGAAGGAGCGCTCGCGCCATAGCGAGGGCTTCTTCGTCGACGACCCGATAGTAGATCGTCTGTGACTGTCGCCGGGTGGCGACCAGGTTCTGCGCCCGCAGCTTGGCCAGATGTTGCGACAGGGCCGACTGGGTCAAGACGATGTGGGCCTGCAGATCGCCGACGCTGAGCTCGCCGCTTGCCAGGAGGCTGAGGATTTTCAGCCGCTGCGGGTTGGCCAGGGTTCGCAGCAGGCCAGCACCGTCCTTGGGAGCCGCCTCATCCACCGTTCAGAAGGGCGTTCAAGCGGTAGGCTGCAGCCACGGCGCCACCCCGGGCCGTCACGCCGGCGCTTTGCGCGGCCAGCGCCTCGCGTTCGGCGTCGAGCAGGTCGAGGGTCGGCTTTTGTCCGACACGGACTTCGTTGCGTACGCTGTCGAGCGCGCTGGCCGCAGCGGTGGCCTGATCGGCGGCGGCCGCCACGAGGGCGCGGGCCGTCTGTACATCTTCCCAGGCGCCGGTGACGGCCTCGCGGACCTGGGCGCGAGCGCTATCGAACCCTGACTGGGCGCCGCGCGCGCCCGCGCGGGCCTCGTTGATCTTTCCGTTGATCAGGCCGCCGGCGAAAAGGGTCCAGCGGCCCTGGATGCCGACCGTCACGCCGTCGGCGCGATAGCCCGGGAAGAACTGATCGCGCGAGCTGCTCGCCGTGGCGGTCAAGGCCAGGCTGGGAAGCCGGTCGGCCTGGGCGTAGCGCACGCCCGCGTCGGCGGCGCGGGCCTGAGCTTGGGCGGCGACTAGGGCTGGGCTGGTCTGCAGCGCGGTGGCCATGGCGTCGTCCAGGGAACCCGGAATGGCGGGCGGGACGGGTAGCGATTCCAGATCGTCAGGCTCCACGCCAACAATCGCGACAAAGTGCGCGCGGGTGCGGGCGACATCGCCACTGGCGCGCGCCAGACCGGCGCGGGCCTCAGCCAGCCGGGCCTGCGCCTGAGCCAAATCTGTGCGGGGCGTCTCGCCGCCCTTGAAGCGCAATTGCGCCTGGTCCGCGACCTCGCCCATCTGGCGGACCTGCGCTTCGTTGAGCGCCAGGATTTCCCGCGCGGCGAGCACGGCGACATAGGCTTCCGCCGCCTGGGCCGCGAGCATCGCCTTGGCGCCGCCGGCCTGGGCGATGGCGGCGTCCCGCCCTTGGCGGGCGCGATCGATAGCGGCGCTGACCGCCCCGCCGGTGAACAGCGGCTGGCGAAGTTCGAGGGCCGCGGCGCGCGGCGACACGTCGGCGCGGCCGAAGCCGAAGAAGTCGCCGAGATCCATGGTCCCCTGCCCGGCCTCACCAGACAGGGTCAGGGCCGGCAAGCGTCCGGCCCGAGCTTGGGCCAGCCGCGCCTCGGCCGCGTCCGTCTGCGCCGCGGACTGCGCGAGGGCGGGATTGCTGCGTTGGGCCAGCGCGATCGCGTCCTGGAGCGTCAGGGCGAAGGCGCTCTGCGGTGCGGCCATCCCCGCCGCCAGACCAAAGGCCAGGAGCGCGCGGATTGGGCTCAACGGAATGCGACTCCGGGCTTGATCCCAAGCTTCTTGAAGACCATCGCCGCCGGGCA
>JBEBYB010000273.1:0-3759 GCA_040391295.1 Phenylobacterium sp.
ACCCCACAGCCCCTGAGGCGGTTGCCTATTTGGTGGCGATGAAGCTCATGCTTGTAGCGCGACGCTGAGCGCATTGCTCGCGGATGACGCTGACGGCCTCAGGGATGATGCGCCAGGTCTCACCGAGTTCCTGGATGGGGATGGCAGGCGACATGCCGTCATAGATTGGGGCGCCGTCGGGCTTGGTGCAGTTGACGAGGATCGCCATGAGCGGCCCGGCGCTTTCAACCGTCTCAAACAGCGGCAGCCAAGCGGGCATGTTCAGGCACATGGCGCCGTAAAACCCGTTGGCCCAGTCCTCGACCAGCACTTCGCCCTCGTCGGTCCGCATATAGATGGGCGCGTAGGCGTGGGGGGCGTTGGCCAGGACGTCGCTGATCTTGTTGTAGTGGGCGACGATGGCCTGGACCGCGGCGTCGGCCTTTGTGCCGGCATAAGCCCGCTTCTCATGGTCGCCGATGATGTGCCAGAGCCAGATTTCCGGGTGGATGAAGGCCGGGCCGATCACGACGCCAGCCAGGAAGCCGTCCATCATCGACACGCCCGCGGTGTGGACCGGTGGCTTGGCTCTCTCAAACCAGTCTTCCAGAGCCTCCAGCGTCATCGGCTGGGATCGACGCGGCGCCCTCACGCGGCGGCCTTCAACTGGATGGAGCGCGACGCCTTCCAGTTCCAGGCCAGCAGCTGATCAAGGTCGTTGTTCTTCACGTCGCCGCTGACGATCTGTTCCAGCACGTCGTTCAGCCAGGTAAACGGATCAAGGCCGTTGAGCTTGGCGGTATTGAGCAGCGAGGCCAGGATCGCCCAGCTCTCCGCGCCGCCGTCATTGCCGGCGAAGAGGCTGTTCTTCCGACCAAGCGCGATGGCTCTCATGCTGCGCTCCACCGTGTTGTTGTCCACCTCCAGGCGGCCATCGGTGAGGAACAGATTTAGGCCTGCCCAGTGGCCCAAGGTGTAACGGATGGCGTTGGCCAAGGCCGATTTACTGGAGATCTGAGCCAAGCCTTCCTCAAGCATCACTTTCAGGGTCTCCATCAGGGGGGCGGTCCTGGCCCGGCGGGCCTCCAGTCGGTGATCGGCGCTCGTCCCCCGGATCAGCGCTTCTTGCTCATAGACCAAGGCGATCTGCTCGATGACCCCCTGGGCGATCGGCGAGGCCGTCTTCTTGTGGACATCGGTAAATTTGCGCCGCGCATGGGCCAGACAGAAGGCCAGCTGAAGAGTGCGATTTCCCTGACGTTCCTTGGCCAGGGCCTTGTAGGCGCCATAGCCGTCGACGTGCAGCACGCCATGATAGCCCGCGAGCTGATGCTTAATGGCGCCCAGTCCACGTCCCTGAGCATAGATGTAGACGACCGCGGGCGGAGCAGGACCGTTCCATGGTCGATCATCCGTCGCATGCGCCCAGAACCAGCCGGTCTTCGTTCGTTTGCGGCCCTTTTCGAGCACCGGCATCCGGGTCTCGTCACAGAAGATTCGCCCATGGGCGTGGATCGCATCGAGCTGACGCTGATAAAGCCCCGACAGCCACCAGGCCGACCGTTTGATCCACAGCGCCAAGGTCGAGCGGTCCAGAAAAACACCCTGTCCGTTCAGCATCTGCGCCTGACGGTTCAACGGCATGTACCAGGCAAATTTCCAGCACACGACATTGGCGATCAGCGCCGTCGTCGCCATGCCGCCTTCAAACACTCTGCGCTTTGCAGGCGCTTGCACGACCGCGCCTTCACAAGCCCGACAGGCGTATTTCGGTCGCACCGTGCGCAAGACCCGCAAGGTGGCCGGCACGCCGTCCAACGCCTCGGCGGCGTCTTCGCCGATCTTGTGCAGTTGCCCGGCGCAACAGGGGCATTGGGTCGATGCCGGCTCGATGACCTCGACCACCCGGGGAAGGTGTTTTGGCAAGGCGCCAATGTTGCGCCGGGAAGGTCGGCGCGCTGCGCGCCGCAGGCCAGCGGGTTGCGCCGGCTCATCGTTGGCCGCCGAGGGCGTCACATCTGCCGCCAGATCGCCAAGATCGAGCCCGATCTGACCATCCATGATCGCACTCGAGCGTTCCGACTTCGGGCCAAAGAGCATCGCCCGTGCGGTCTTCAGCGCATCGCGCAATTTGTCGATTTCCAGGTCACGCGCCAACACCATGCCGATCAGTAAATCGGGGTCGCGCGGGAAGTTTTCGCCGCCTGGAAGCATGGCCAAAACTACCGCAAATGCCTGTCATTTCCCAGCAAATACAGACGTTTCAGCCCGATTTGCTCGGCCGATTCACCGGCCGCTCAACTACCCGCCGCCAGTCCATTCCCGCCAGCAGCATAGCCATCTGGGAGCTGTTCAAACGGACAACGCCATCGACGACCGGCGGCCAGAAAAAGGCTCCGCTCTCCAAGACCTTGCTCACCAGGAGCATGCCGGTTCCATCCCAGGCGATCAGCTTAAGTCGGTCTGCCCGCTTAGACCTGAAGACGAATATGTCGCCGCAATATGGATCGCCGTGGAGCGCCTGGGTCACCAGCGCCGCCAGACCATTTACACCCTTCCTAAAATCGACAGGCTGGGCAGCGACCACGATCTTCAATTCGGGTCCAAAGGCGATCACGAGTTGGCCCTCAGGGCCGCAAACACGACGCTTAGCGTCGCGGCGTCCACCGTGCTGGTCACCCAGATCCTGGCGCCGGCCAGTTCAATCTCGATCCGCCCTTCCGAGCGCGCGACCGCCGCCCCATCGGCGCCGCCTAGTCTGACAGGCACAAACATCGGCTCAACCGGCGCGGCATGCTGCCGGACCTTCCGTCGCCAGTGATGCAGGAGCCCCAGGCTCACGTCGTAGCGACGAGCCACGTCGGACACGCGTGCGCCAGGTTCAAAGCTTTCCGCCGTGATCAGCGCCTTGTCCTGAGCCGACCAGCTCTTACGGCGGTAGACGCCGCTGATCACCTCGACCCGGCCACGCCCACCGGAAGGTCCGCCAGATCGATGATCAGGATGATGCTGATGATCATCCTGATCACTGTTAGCGCCACCCAAATGCGGAGCCCCTCGCCAAGTCGTCGATCCAGACTCGTCCAACTCAATCCCCCGATAACCGCCAGCCAGGGTTATCGCCCGTCATGCGACGCCGCGGTATGTGGGGTGCTCGCGCCGGTTACGCTTCTTCTGCAGGAGGGCGAAGATGACCTTGGCGTCACGGCCACCCGGGTGACCGCCGACGGCTCTTGCTGCAAGCCATGAGGCTTCGCAGGAGCCCGCGACGCCCTCGCTCTCCGCAGGGCGAAAAGTCAGAAATAGCCCGCAAGATTGGCGTTTCCGCCGCAGCTTCTGCGCCGCACCTCGCAAAAGCCTTCTCTAGGATGGGGAGTTCAACACAGAAGTTTTGTCGCAGTTATTCTCCTCAAGGAGAGTAAGGCAATCGAAATGAAGAATGTTGCGACATGATGCGCTGATGATACTTATGCAACAAATAAAGATGGATAAATTGAATGACCAATACTAAATCGTTCAAGAAAATCTTTGAATATAAGCGCGATAATATCTCGCCTGTATTGCTATCGGCGCCTGTCGAAGCCCAGGCGGCAGATTCGCAGGATCAATCCGCGGCGTCGCTAGCTGTCGTTATGGATTTCCTGGCCAACACAGCCGCGGACAAGGTCGAGGCCGCCGCCATGCGCCTCGTAGCACCCGACGCAGTTTATGTTTCGCTGAACTTCGACAACCCGGAACTGAAGAAGATCGAGCCGTGGGCGGGGACTGCCAAAGGTCCTA
>JBEBYB010000274.1:0-3749 GCA_040391295.1 Phenylobacterium sp.
CGTCCGGCCCTTCGTTCCACCAAGCGCTCCAGGGCGGAATCTCTTCGAACCGAACTGCTTAGCGGCCCGGTTGGCGAGGTCTGCTCGGCGCGGGATTTGCGGGGCTGGGCGGGCTCCAGGAACCTCATCAGGTGACGGCGAGATAAAAGGGCCGGGACCTCCGGTCCCTATGCCGTTGATGGTGCTCGGGATTTGCCGGGACCGCAGAAGCCACCGTGGTCCCGCGAATCTGGAATTGCCAAATTATTTGAAAGTCTTAGCCGGGACCAACAGCCGCGCGCGCTCGATTGGTCCCTGCCAGTTAGCTGAAATCATTGGCGAATTCGACGAAGCGGCCCCCTAGATCGATTGCAGGTCCCGAAAGTTACTCAACACCATCAACGACATGGACCTCAAAGGTCCCTGTCCTTTTATCTTGCCATCAACTGAGCCTGTGCAATTTCGCCCACTCCTCGCCAAATCTCGTTGGAGCTACGGTGGAGAGGGCCGTGCCCAAGCTGGAGCTCCGGCTACCGCGATGTCTCTGTCAGGCTCAAGAGGGGCCAGCATGCTGCGAAGCCTGCGGGAATCTGCGCGCCTCGGCGAACACCCACCCGATCCGGATCTCCACCTCGTTCCACTCCTGGCAGAGGCGCCCGACGTTGAGAGTGGCGGAAGCCCGATCCGGAGCGCGTTGAGGGCGAAGCCCCAGGCCTAGCCGTCCCAGCCAAACGCCTGACGATGCCACGCCAGCGCCTTGGGACTCGGTGCTTGGTGCGTCTGCGAAGCATCGCCAAGGCGCGCGCCCTTGAAGGCGACGTACTCCGTGCCATCGAGCTTTTTGGAAACGAGCAGTCGCCCGTCCGCGCCGACGGCGATAAAGCCCAGATCGAACAGGGTGTGGATGTCGGCGCGCAACAGAAGTCCGTTTTGGACGATATTGGTCTCGTCGCCGAGATACGGATGGATGTGCGCAGCCTCCAAAAGCGCCTCGATCGGGCACCCCGTGACGGCGCACCGCCCGCCATATGCAGCCAGAAGCTCTCGTCGGAAGGCCGGTTGGCCCTGCCGCCGCTTCACCTGCGCCCAGACCTTCTTTCGTCCGTCCTCGATCGAGTTCGGATTGAAGCTGTCCTCGGGCAGATCCTGGTCGGCGAACTCGCTCGTCCGTCTTAGAACGAAGCTGGTCGGCTCGGCTCCGGACCGGCTCACGTAGTGGAACGGCCCCTCGTAGCGAAATCCGCCGCCGGGATACTGCCGGGTCCTTTCGCGATAGAAGACCAGCAGTTCGCGGCCGTCGGCGGCATGTTCGATGATCTTCCGGTCCGTTCGTCCCGCCGTCTGGCCCTGCCAGTGCAGCAGGTCGCCCTCGAAGTCATTGACGTACTGGGTTCGGTCGGCGGGCTTCTCGCGGGTCACGAAGAGCCAGATGGACTCCTGCTTGGGCGGCTGGAACACGCCGGTGTTCAGGGTAGCGTCGGTGACGTCGAAGATCGCCCGAAGATCGGCCCGGGTATAGACCTTCCCCAATTCCAGCCGTGGCGACGTCCAGCGGACCAACTTGAAGTCCAGGCGGTCCATCGCCGCCTGGACGGCCGGACCGCCGGAGAAGTCGTCCGAGTGCAGGGCCTTTCTGCGTCCGTGTTGGTGCCCATACGCGGCGGCGACCAGCGGCTTGCTATCGTAGGCGACGCCGTCTTGGAGCACGAAGAACTCGCGCGAGCGCCGGAAACGCGCGTCCGGCGCACTGTAAGCTTCGATGAAGGCGTCCCGGCCCAGCCGACGAAACTCGTCCATGGCGTCGAAGACTGCCTGGCGGCTCGTCACGCCGCTCGGCGTGTTGCCAGTGGCCATAGTCGATCTCCCGCTCGGTGCCCCGCAAGAGCGCAAGCTTAGCGGTCAAGCTGGTAGTTGCGATAGGCGGGCGCGATCGCCGGGGATCGGATCGGGATTTTCGCTCATGCGACCCAGGATAGCGCCACCCCGCCTTGCCACAGGATCGCCCAGCGCATGGTGCGTGCGCCTCGCCGCCCTCCCTCTGGCGCGGCACCGGGCTTTGGCGACGATCCGAACGAGCGATGCGATGACGCAGGGGGGACTTCATCAGAAGGTCTGGTCCCAACCGATGTACGGCTTGCGCTAGATCGCCCGGTATCTTCGCCGCCAGGGCTACGGGGGCGGCCGGATGCGGGTGCGCCGGCTGATGGCCAGGATGGGTTTGGCGCCGATCTATCAGAAGCCGCGCACGACGATGCCCCACCTGGAACATCGGGCCTAATCGCATGGGCGTGCGCGGCCGTCGTCGGTGAGCCGCGTTTCGTCGCCAGTCATTCACCCCACCGGGCAGTGGAGGTCGCCGTAGCGGATGACCGCGTGGCCGGCCTGGACCTGGGAGCAGGAGAGGTCGCGCCCGCTGGTCTCGCAAAGGGCGACGATACGGCCGTAGCGGTCGGTGTCGGTCTGACGGCAAGTCACCGGACTTCTGGCCACCAGCCGTTCCAGATGGGCTTTGCTGGCGTACGGATCGCCGTCGACGCACTTCCGTCCCCGACGACAATGCCCTGGCATTTCCGGGGCGTCGATGGAAGCCAACCGCACTCGAAGCGCGCCGCAACGGAGAGTGTCGCCGTCCGTAGCCTGGGCCTCGTCGCAGATGAAGTCAGCCTCGTCAGTTGCCTCGGCTTGGCGAGGCGGACCGGACGTGATCGCCGTGTCCTCGATGGTGGGGTGATCCGCGGCATAGGCGGTCGTGGTCGGCGGTGAGGACAGCGAGGGCGTCGGTCTTGACAGGGCGAACCAGAAGGCTCCGATGAACGCGATAGACACGAGCGCCATGATCGCCGTGCTCCAGAAGCTGGCTCTTTGAACGGGGCCGGCTGCAGAGCGACGGTTGAGCTTGCGACGCGCGGGGACGAGCCGCGATCGGCGCTTTCGCTTGATCACGGGCTGCGCCGGAACAGCAGGCGCTGGATGAGCGGAGCCTTGGAGGCCACCGCGGCCTCTCTGGCCGACGCCGGCGGGGAGAGGTGCGCTTCATGGCGAAGCAGGGCCTCGCGAATGCGATCCAGGTTGATATCCAGGGGGTCCTGCTGAAGCCTCATTGCTGGGCCTGGCGCGTCCCGGCTTCGTTCGTCGATTTGCGCAGCCGGATTTCAATCCGACGACGGGATTGGTCGTCGCGTGAAGCATTGCCGTCCGCCATGCGGTCGACCGGCACGATCATCTGTCCGCCCGAAAGTGGGAGGATGCTTACGCCAGACAGGCGGGAATCACCGCGCAAGACGCGCACGACCGCGACGGCGCGCGCCATCGCCAATCCGGAGTTATCGGTGGAGCGAAGGTCGGCGATTGAGACGCGTCCGGCAGAGGCGGCGATCAGGCTGCCGTCGAGATTGCTCTGGCCAACCATCGGCACCTCATCCGTGTGGCCGATCACCTCGATCACATCGACGTCGTAGTCCTTGATGGATTCTACCAGGCGCGGGATGACGGTGGTGAGCAGGCTCTGCTGGAATTGCGGTCGCAGCGTCGCCTTCCCGCTCTCGAAATAGTAGCCGCCGGCCTCGCTCAGGCTGAAGAAGGGCGGCCATTCGCCTTCGCGGCCGCGTTCGGCCGCCGAGATCGCGCGACGGAGGAACTCGTCGGGACGGGTCTTTCCGGCGGCTTCCCGGACCTCGCGACCGAGCGCGGCGTCCTCGACTAGGGTCTTCCGGCTAGCTTGTGGACCGGCCTGTTCGACCTGCTTACGCATCTCGATCGCCCGGGTCAGC
>JBEBYB010000275.1:0-3748 GCA_040391295.1 Phenylobacterium sp.
CAACCGCGCCCAGCAGGACGGCTTCCTGCCCTTCGTGGAGGAGGGGATCGTCACCCTGGTCGGGGCGACCACCGAGAACCCGTCCTTCGAGCTGAACGGGGCGCTGTTGTCGCGCGCCCAGGTCTATGTGCTGAAACGCCTGGGCGAGGCGGCTCTGGCCAGCCTGCTGGACAAGGCCGAGATCCATGAGGGCAAGGCGCTGCCGCTGGAGCCGGAGGCCCGCGAGACCCTGGTGGCCCTGGCCGACGGCGACGGCCGCTACCTGCTGACCCTGGCCGAGACCCTGCTCAACATCGGCACGGCCAAGCCGCTCTCGACCAAGGAGCTGGGCCAGATCCTGCAGAAGCGCAGCCCGGCCTACGACAAGGACCGCGAGGAGCACTACAACCTCATCTCGGCCCTGCATAAGTCGGTCCGGGGCTCCGACCCCGACGCGGCGCTCTATTGGCTGGCGCGGATGCTGGGCGGCGGGGAGGATCCGCTGTTCATCGCCCGGCGGCTGATCCGCATGGCGGTGGAAGATATCGGCGAGGCCGATCCGCTGTCGCTGCTGCTCGCCAATGCGGTCAAGGACACCTACGACTTCCTGGGATCTCCCGAAGGAGAGCTCGCCCTGGCCCAGTTGGTCGTGCACCTGGCCGCCGCGCCGAAATCGAACGCGGTCTATGTCGCGTTCAAGGCCGCCCAGCGCGCCGCCAAGGAGACCGGCTCCCTGACCCCGCCGGCCCACATCCGCAATGCGCCGACCAAGCTGATGAAGGACCTAGGCTACGGCAAGGGTTACGCCTACGACCACGATGTCGAGGGCGGCTTCTCCGGCCAGAACTACTTCCCCGAGGGGATGGAACGGCGAAAGTTCTATGACCCCAAGGGGGAGGGCGCCGAAGCGCGCACCAAGGAACGTCTCGATCGCTGGGCGCAGCAACGGAACCGCCAGAAGTGAAACCGCGCGGCCAACCGAAGAAGCGTCCCGAACCCGTTCCCATCGCCCTCAGCCCCGAAGAGATCGCGCTGGTCCGTAGCCTGGTGATCTACGAGGACCCTCACATCATGGCGTTGAACAAGCCCTCGGGCCTGTCCAGCCAGGGCGGACGAGGCCAGGTCAATACGTTGGACGAGCTGCTGTGGGCCTTCGCCAAGCCGGGCAAGGCGCGGCCGCGGCTGATCCATCGCCTGGATCGCGACACCTCGGGCGTGATCCTGACCGCCAAGACCAAGCCGGCGGCCAGTTTCCTGGGTAAGCACATGATGGGCCGCAGGTTCGCCAAGACCTACCGGGCCATCGTCACGCCGGGCGCGCCGGAGCCGGCGCAGGGCGCGATCGAGGCCGCGCTGCGCCGCGAGGAACTGGGCCGCGAGGCCTATATGCGCGTCTGCGCCTTGGATCATCCGGACGTCGAGACCGCGCGCACCCGTTATCGCACCCTCGCCAAGGGGCCCGACTCCGCGCTGCTGGAGCTGAACCCGGAGACGGGACGGATGCACCAGATCCGCGTACACCTGGCCTCGATCGGCCGGCCGATTTCCGGGGACGTCCGCTATGGCGGCGCCCTGGCGGTGGGCGGCCATCCCGTGCCGCGGTTGATGCTGCATGCCGCGGCCTTGAGCTTTCCGCACCCTGATGGGGGGACCAAGGTCATCGAG
Source organism: Phenylobacterium sp. (assembly GCA_040391295.1). Lineage (GTDB taxonomy): Bacteria > Pseudomonadota > Alphaproteobacteria > Caulobacterales > Caulobacteraceae > Phenylobacterium. The sequence continues at coordinate 1,645 of JBEBYB010000275.1, forward strand.
GCGCCGGTTCCGGCCGATATGCAAAAGTTGATCGATCTCCTGGGCCTGGGCTGAGGAGAACGCCGCGCCAGGCTTGACCGTTAGGCGAATGAGCCTTCCAGTCAGATGGGTCCTTCGGAGATCTTGAAGATGAAACGCCTGATCCTGACGGCCTCGCTCTGCGCCGTCCTTGCTGCTTGCGCTACGGCGCCCACGGTGTTCGCGCCGGCGAGCGGACCGCAGGCCGTCGGGTTCTCCGAATATCGGATCGAGCCCGGCCGCTATCGGGTGACGTTCCGAGGCGGGCCGGGAGCGCCCTTCGCGCAGGTCGCCGATTTCGCGCTCCTGAGGGCCGCCGACCTGACGATCGAAGGCGGCTATGACTGGTTCCGGGTCACCGATCGCCAGGCGAGCCAGACCGGACAGACGAGCGGGCCTCAATTGTCCCTGGGCGCTGGAGGCGGCAGCAGCGGCCATTCCGGCGGCGTCGGGGTTGGCCTCGGAACCACCTTCAATCTCGGCGGCGGGCCGCAGGTGACCCAGACCTTGGAAATCATGATGGGCCGCGGACCTCGACCCTCGGGTGCGGACGTCTATGACGCCCGTCAGGTCCGCCAGGTGATCGGCGCGCGGGTCTAGAATCCAGCCTGCTTTGCACGACGGGGCGGCCCGTCGCATAAGGGCGAATGGATAAGCTGTTTCTGGTCGCCCTCGGCGGCGCGGCGGGGGCGATGGCGCGATATGCGCTGGGCGTCCAGGCGCTGCGCGTGTGGGGCACGGCCTGGCCCTACGGGACCTTCCTGGCCAACATTCTGGGCGGCCTGCTGATGGGCGTGCTGGTGGGCTATCTGGCCCATCGCGGCGGGGCCGATCAGGAGCGCCTGCGCGTCCTGCTGGGCGTCGGCGTGCTCGGCGGCTTCACGACCTTCTCGGCCTTTTCGCTGGAGACGGCCTTGATGATCGAGCGCCGAACTTATGGCCAGGCGTTCGGTTACACCTTGGCCTCGGTGGTGCTGTCGGTTACGGCGCTGTTCTTTGGGTTGCTCCTGGCGCGGAAGGCGTTTTCATGAGGGAAGTCCGTAACATCGCCGTCGATCCGGGCGAAGACGGCGTGCGCCTGGACCGCTGGTTCCGTCGGCGCTGGCCGCATGTCTCGCAGATCCAGATCCAGAAGATGGCGCGCTCGGGCCAGATCCGCGTCGACGGCAGCCGCGCCAAGCCCGAGCAACGGGTCTCGGCCGGTGAAACCATCCGCGTGCCGCCGTTGCCCGACGCGCCCCAGGCCGGTGATCCGAAGCCCGAGCTGGACCGCCGCGACGTGATGTTCGTCAAGTCGCTGGTGATCTACGAGGACGACGAGGTGCTGGTCCTGAACAAGCCCGCCGGCCTGGCGGTCCAGGGCGGCACCAAGACTCTCATGCACGTCGACCGCCTGCTCAGCGCCTGGGGCGAGGGGCTGGATCGTCCGCGCCTGGTTCACCGGCTGGACCGCGACACCTCCGGCGTGCTGGTGCTGGGCAAGAGCCCGGGCGCGGCGGCCAAGCTGTCGGGCTCCTTCGCCCGCCGCCGGGCCGAGAAGACCTACTGGGCCCTGGTCATGGGCAACCCCAAGCCCTCCGAGGGAGTGATGGAGCTGCACCTGGTCAAGAAGGGCATCGGCGATCGCGAGATGGTGGTGCCGGCCGACCCGAAGGATCCCAACGGCGATCCGGCCGAGACCGAGTTCGTGACCATCAGCCGCGCGGCGCACCGCGTCGCCTGGATGGCGCTGCGCCCCCATACCGGCCGGACGCACCAACTGCGCGCGCACATGCTGGCCATGGGTCACCCGATCCTGGGCGACCCCAAGTACAAGACCGAGGAGTCGGCGCAACTGTCGGGGGGGCTGAAGCTGCAGCTCCACGCCCGCCGCCTGACCCTGCCGCACCCCTCGCGCGGCACGCTGGTGCTCGAGGCGCCGATCAGCAAGGAGCTGAAGGAAGGCTTCAAGCGCTTCGGCTTCGACGAGCACGAAGCCGAGGCCGAACCCTTCAAGCGCCGGCGGCGCAGCTAGGCACAGCGGCTGTCCGGGACCACCTGATGGGGCAGGCCGAGGCCAGGCCTCGCCACCTTCCGCCAGAACGGC
>JBEBYB010000276.1:0-3732 GCA_040391295.1 Phenylobacterium sp.
AGGGCCGCTTGGCGGTGACGATCCAGGTGGCCGAGGCCAGCATGACGCCTTGCGGGGTCACGTACTGCGTCAGGGCCTGACGGATGGCGCCGACCACGCCGTCCTTGAGCTCGGGGTTCTCGCGCAGCACCGCGCCCAGCGGCCCGACCCGCAGCGACATGGCGACGGTCTGCTCAAGGTCGTTGCCGCCGATCGGTTGATCGTGCGCCTGGATATCGATGTCCACGAAGCCGGCGCGCGCCAGGATGCCTCGCAGACGCTCGGGATCGGCGAAGGCGAACGGCCCCGGCGCGGTGGGATCGGCCGGCGGCGGCATCGGCGGCAGCAACGGCAGGGCCGAGAACATCGGCACGCTCATCCAGGGGTTCTCCAGCATCGGCCGCCAGCAGACGAAGGCCAGGCGTCCGCCCGGCGCCAGCGCCGCGGCGATATTGCCGAACGCCGTGGCCGGATCGTCGAAGAACATCACCCCGAACCGCGAGAAGGCCAGATCGAACCCACCGGGCGGGAAGGCCTGGGTCTGGGCGTCGGCGGCCAGGAAACTGACGTTCGCCGCGCCGGCCTCGCCGCCGCGACGGCGCGCGACCTCCAGCATCGGCTCGGAAATGTCGACGCCCAGCACCTGGCCGGCGGGCGCCACGCGCTGGGCCAGTTCCAGACTGGTCTGGCCGCAGCCGCAGCCGATATCCAGCACCCGCTCGCCGGCCTTGGGCGCGCCGGCGTCCATCGCCCGCAGGCCCAGCGGCTCGATCTGGCGATCCAGACGATCCTGCAACGCAGCCCAGGTTTCCCCGGCGGTGTTGTTCCAATAGGCGATCTGGTCGGCGTTGGCGCCGCTCTCGACTGTCATGTCCGCGTCCCTCTACTCAAGGTCTAGATGCCAGCGTACCACTCGTAACCGCGGTCTTCCCAGAAACCGCCCTTGCCGCCGCCGAGATGGGCGAAGTCGGCCACCGCCTCAATGCGCATTACGTACTTGGCGTGCTTGTAGCCAAGCTGGCGCTCGACCCGCAGCCGGGCCGGCGCCCCGTGTTTCACCGCCAGCGGCTCGCCGTTCATCTCGTAGGCCAGGATCGATTGCGGGTGATAGGCGTCGATCAGGTCGATGCTCTCATAGTAGCGGGCCAGACCCTCCGGCGCGTTCGGATCCAGGGTGTCGGCGCAATGGAAGACGATGTAGCGCGCCTCCTCCTTCAGCCCGGCCTGGTCGAGCAGCGGCCCCAGGCGCGCGCCGCTCCACTTGCCGATCGCCGACCAGCCCTCGACGCAGTCATGGCGCGTGATCTGGGTGCGGGCCGGCTGCGCGCGCAGCTCCGCCAGGCTCAGCGACAACGGCCGCTCGACCAGCCCGTCGACCACCAGCCGCCAGTCGGCGAAACCGCCATCGACCAGGGCCAAGTACTCAGGGTCGCCCGGCGCGGTCGAGCCGTTGGCTCGGAAGTCGGGCGAGATCCGGCTTTCAGGAAACTCCGTCGCCAGGGCCGTGCGGTCGGTGACCAGCCGCTGGGCCCGGCGGGTGAGCCCCTCCGCCCTCGCCAGCGTCTTCTGCACGCCAGGATTCATGGTGAGCTTGTCGCAGGCTGAAAGCGCTACGCCCCCGGCGGCGGCCAGACCCGAGAGCCAACGGCGGCGGGTGGCGAACATCAATCCTCTCCCTGGCGAATGGCGAAGCGCCCGGTGATCATCGAGCCCAGGCTGTTCAGCGGGCTGGAGACCAGCACCATCAGCACATGCACCGCCACGAACAGCACGATCAGGCTGGCCGACAGGAAATGGAAGGTGCGCGCCGACTGCCGCCCGCCGAACAGTTCGGGCAACCACGGCCAGGCTGCGTTCATACCCGGCGACATCGACAGGCCGGTCAGCACCATCATCGGCAGCAGGATGAAGATCACCGCCAGATAGGTCAGCTTCTGCAGGGCGTTGTAGCGTCGCGCGGCCTCGCCCTTGGGAAACCGCAACCGCGCGTGATCGGCGATCTCGACCAGCAGGTGGCGGGGCCCCAGTTGGTCGCGACCTGGCAGCAGGTTACGGCGCACGTGGCCGCTGGCGATATTGGCGCTCAGATAGACCAGGCCGTTCAGGGCGAAGACCCAGGCGAAGAAGAAGTGCCAGCGTCGCCCGTCGGCCAGGCTGCGATAGGTCGGCAGGGTGATCCAGGCCGGGAAACCGCGCACTTCGTCGCCGGAAAAGCCCAGCACGCCAGTGGTCTCGAACATCGCCGGCCCGATCTTGGTCACCCCCACCGGCTCGCCGCCACGCTCCATGGCGACCATCGCCGCCCAGGGCCGGGCGAAGGTCGAGGTGTCGCCCCAATAGAGCGCCGGATGGGCGTTGAATATCTGCAGGCCGCTGGTCAGCAGCACCAGCACCGCCAGGACATTGATCCAGTGCGTCAGCCGCGTGACCAGGCTGTGCCTCTGGATGAGCACGCTGCTGGAGGGGACTTGGGGCATCTGGGTTCCTTGCCGGGCGGCGCAAGCTTGCCACGAACCAGATACGGCGGCCATCGCCCCGCGGATCTCGGAACAGCCGCGACGCTCGGCGATTTTCATTGTCGGAGGGCAGCTAGGAGACCAGCCATGACCACCCCAGGCCGAACAGAATCAGGCGCAAAGCCCGTTCGCCGCCAGGCGCCCAGGCGGCGCGAACGCGCCGGGGAGCCGCGCAGCTTCGCTCCCTCGACCTCGACGGAACCAGCTCCGCCCGAGGGCCGGCTGGGACCGGCCGGCGACCCGGCCGAGGGCAAGCGCGACGAACCCTAGCGCCCGAGAGCCGGGGTCCTTAAGGTCCCCCGCTCAATTCGGGGAGTACGGCCGTGTCTGATGTTGACGTCGAAATCTGGAGCGGCGGCGTCAACACCTGGGAATGCGACGAGATGGGCCACATGAACGTCAGGTTCTGGGTGGCCAAGGCTCAGGAGGGGCTGGCCGGATTGGCCGCCCGTCTCGGCATGCCCCGCGCCTTCGCCGCCAACGGCCAGGCCACGCTGATCGTCCGCGAGCAGCACATCCGCTTCCTGCGCGAGGCCAAGGCTGGCGCGGCGCTCCACATGACCGGCGGCGTCATCGAGATCGGCGAGAGCGACGCGCGCCTGCTGCTGGTCATCCGCCATGCGAGCGGCGAGCCGGCCGCCACGTTCCAGCTGCTGGTCGAACACGTCACCGCCCGCGACATGCGCCCCTTCCCATGGTCGGCCCGCATCCGTGAGAAAGCGCAAACCTTGCGCACGGAAGTTCCCAGATTCGCCGCGGCCCGCAGCGTCGATCTCTCGCCCGTCACCCCGACCGCCAGCCTGGCCCGCGCCGTCGAGCTTGGCCTCACCCGCGTCGGCCTTGGCGTCATCGGTCCGGCCGAGTGCGACGTGTTCGACCGGATGCGCCCCGAAATCTTCATCGGCCGTGTCTCCGACGGCGTCGGCCGGCTGTTCGGCGAGACCCGGCCCGGCCCCGAGCCCGTGGACGGGCAAGCGCCCGCCCGGATCGGCGGCGCCGTGCTCGAATACCGCGTCCTTCATCTGGGCTGGCCCCAGGCCGGCGACGGCGTCGAACTGCGCTCCGGTTTCGCCGGCTGCGACGCCCGCACCCGCCGGGTGGTGCACTGGATGCTGGACCCCGAAACCGGCGCGCCCTGGGCCAGCGCCGAGGCGGTGGTGATCTCCTTCAACCTCGACACCCGCAAGATCGTCGACATCACCCCCGACGCCCAGGCCGCCTTCACGGCCCAGTGCCC
>JBEBYB010000277.1:0-3725 GCA_040391295.1 Phenylobacterium sp.
GGGGAGGGGCGGCGAGGCTGGCCTATCGACTAGGCGCTAGGCCGGCTTGCGCGCGGCGGTCTGCGCCAGGACCACGCCGCCGAGCGCGATGGCCGCGCCCAGCGCTTGGATCGGGCCCAGGGCTTCGGCGAACAGCAGCCAGCCCAGGATAGCTGCGACCACCGGTTGGACCAGGACCACGACCGAGGCGGTGGCGGCCGGCAGTCGGCCGAGCGCCCAGGCGATGGAACCCTGTCCGGCGACGTGCATGACGCCCAGCGCCAGCACCGCGGCCCAGCCGCCGGCGGTGACGGGGAAGATGTTTTCGCCCAGGGCCAGGGCGGCGGCGAGCAGCAGCGGCGCGCTGGCCACCCCCGACCAGAACATGACCCGCGTGGCGCCGACGCTGCGCCGGGCGGTGCTGATGGCCAGGAAGTAGAGCGCGTACCAAAACGCCGTGGTCAGGGCGAGGGCGTCGCCCAGCGGCGGGTTGGCGCCGGCCGCGTGTGCGCCGCGACCGACCGCCATCATCCAGGCGCCGGCGACCGCCAGGCCCACGGCGGCGACGAACAGCTTGGCCGGGCGCTGCTTGAGGAAGATCCAGGCGACCGCTGTGACGACGACCGGGGTCAGGTTGGTCAGCACCGTGGCGTTGGCGACCGATGTGAAATGGATGCTGTAGTGCCAAAAGCCGAGGTCGCAGGCGAAGGCGATCCCGGCCAGCAGGGCGAACTTGGACGGCCGGCCGACGCCGCCGTCGGTCCGCAGCGCGAGAAGCGCCAGCAGCGGCATGGCCAGGATGACGCGCCAGAACCCGATCGCGGCCGGGCCGGCGTCGGCCAAGCGCACCAGGATCGGCGCCAGGCCGATGATCGCCGCGCCGGCCACCAGGACCGCCAGGGCCTTGGCGTAACCGGTGTCGCGACCGGCCGTCAGTTCAGTCAAAGCCCATCTCCCGTCGCAGGTCGCTCGGCGTCACGCCCCGCGCCCGCAGGTCCCTCAAGGTTTCGGCCTTGTCGCGCTTGGCGTAGCGCTTGCCGTCGGCGCCTGTAAGCAGGCGGTGATGGCGATAAATGGGCGTGGGCAGGTCGAGCAAGGCTTGCAGCAGCCGCTGGACATGGGTGGCCTCGAACAGGTCTTGTCCCCGGATCACGTGGGTCACGCCTTGCAGGGCGTCGTCGACCACCACCGCCAGATGGTAGGCCACGCCGACATCCTTGCGGGCCAGCACCACATCGCCGCCCACGGCGAGGTCGGCGGCGATCAGGCCGTGCTCGCCGTTCGGGCCGTGGCCTTCTTCCCTGAAGGTCAACGAACGCGCGCCGAGGGCGGTCTCGGCGGCGTCGAGGCAGAGCCGCCAGGCATAGGGCTGGCCGGCCGCGAGGCGGCGGGCTTCCTCATCCGGGGGCAGGGGCGCGCCGCGCCAGGAGTCCATCGCCCCATGCGGGGCGCGGCCGATGTCCTCGGCGATCTCCTTGCGGGTGCGGAAGCAGCGGTAAATCAGGCCCGACGCGGCCAGGGCTGCAAGCGAGGCCTGGTAGTCGTCCAGATGCTCGGACTGGCGGCGGACCGGCACGTCCCAGGCCAGGCCCAGCCAGGCCAGGTCTTCGTGGATGGCGGTCTCGAACTCCGGCCGCGAACGGGTGGTGTCGATGTCCTCGATGCGCAGGATGAACCGGCCGCCGGCGGCGCGCGCGGCTTCATGTGCGCTCAGGGCTGAGAAGGCGTGGCCCCGGTGCAGGTATCCGGTCGGAGAAGGGGCGAAGCGGGTGATGAACACCCAAGACTTCTAATCCCTGTGGGCGTGCCCGAAAATGCCCATGTGTTCGAAGACGCCGCGCAGGAAGGCCTCTTCGCCGCCCATGGTGACCTTCAGCGGGTCGAACTGCTTGAAGGCGACCATTTCGGCCAGGCCGTGCGCGGCGCACCAGGCCGCGGTGGTGGCCAACTCCAGCTCAGTCTCGTTGAGCGGCGAGGCGCCGGCCTCGACCAGGGTGTCGCGAACCTGGCAATAGGCGCTGTCGTTGTCGGCGTGCAGGTGCTCGGGCAGGTTTTCCTTGTCGCGCGAGCAGTCGTACATCACGCGGTAGAGCGCCGGGTTGTCGCGCGCGAACTTCACATAGGCCACGCCCAGCGCCGTCAGCTTGTCGCGAACCGAGGTCTGCCTGGCGCGGGCCTGCGTCATCAGTTCGTTCAGCAGGTCCCAGCCCTCGTGGGCCACGGCGTCCAGCAGTTCGCCCTTGTCCTTGAAGTGGTGGTAGGGGGCGGCCGGACTGACCCCGGCTTCACGCGCGACGGCGCGCAGCGACAGGGCGGTCGGACCTTCGTTTTCGAGCAGTCGCCGAGCCGCATCGATCAGCGCGCGGCGAAGATCGCCATGGTGATAGGGCCTGTGGTCGGCGGTTGCAGCTTCTCTCATGACGGCCACTCTAAATCTGAATCTGGACGGCGTAAAGATCATCTTGACGGCGTTTAGATTGCTGCTATCTTAGCATCGTTCAAATAACAAACACCCTCGCTCCCCCGAGGGTTCAAACTGGAAGGTGTGTGTCATGTCTCTCGCGCGTTTGACCCGTTTTGAACGGCTCTTCGACCGGTTCGTCCCGGCCGCTCTGGTGGTGCTCAGCATCGGCCTCGCGGCGGCCACCGTCAGTGTCGGCGGCTAAGCCCGCCTCGCAGTAACGCTTTGATTTCGAAAGGGGGCTCCTACCGGGGCCCCCTTTTTGTTGCGCGCCGCAGCCCATGCGATTTCGAATAGCTTACATTGTAAAATGTATCTGTACATCGTTTAGATGTGAGCCTATCTAAGCATTGTCCAGATCGGACAGGGCTCGGCGGAGGCCAGGCTTCAAACCCCAACAATACGGAACCAAACAATGTCTGTTCTCACCAATCTCGGCCGTTTCTTCGACACCGGCGTTGCGGTGGTCTTCGTGCTCCTCAGCCTGAGCCTCGCCGGCGCCACCGCCGTCGTGGGTGTCTGATGCCGGCAGTCAGCGTCCCGTCCGGGGCGAATTTTCTCGGACGGGACTATTGCGCCGGTCATGGAGCTGTCTCAATTTTCAGCCTATAATTCTCAAATCACGGGAGTCTCCCACGTGGGCGACATCACCGGATGCTCGGATCGCGAAAGGGGGCCTGTCTTCAGTCTCTACCCGCACACCATAGGAGCCGTTCTGCTCTCCGGGAGGCCCGGCCATGCAGGTGCTTAGTCACCCGCCGTCCGGCTGGCCCTGCCTTGTGCTGAATGCGGACTTCCGTCCCCTCAGCTACTATCCGCTGTCCCTCTGGCCGTGGCAGGAGGTGATCAAGGCGGTGTTCCTTGATCGCGTCGATGTGGTCTCGACCTACGATCAGGAGGTCCGCTCTCCCTCATTCGCCATGCGGCTTCCCAGCGTGGTCTCGCTGAAGCACTACGTGCCGCAGGACCGGCCGCCGGCCTTCACGCGCTTCAACCTGTTTCTGCGCGACGCCTTCACCTGCCAGTACTGCACGGTGGGCGACGACCTGACCTTCGACCATGTGGTGCCACGCTCGCGCGGCGGTCGGACGACCTGGGAAAACATTGTCACGGCCTGCGCGCGCTGCAACCTGGCCAAGGGCGGACGCACTCCGCACGAAGCGCATATGCACCCCTTCAACCCGCCGCGCCGCCCGACGGCCCACGAACTGCAGGATCGCGGCCGCAAATTCCCGCCGCACCACCTGCACAAGAGCTGGCTCGACTACCTCTACTGGGACATCGA
>JBEBYB010000278.1:0-3665 GCA_040391295.1 Phenylobacterium sp.
CTTGGCGCAAGGCCTGTGAGGCGCGGCCGGTCCGCAGACTCGGCCTCTATGGGTTCGGCGCCGCAGCGCATCTGCTCGCGCAATAGGCGATCGCCGAGGGGCAGGAGGTGTTCGCCTTCACGCGCCCAGGCGACCGCTCGGCTCAAGACCTGGCGCGGGCCTTAGGATGCGCGTGGGCGGGGAGCTTTAACGAGGCGCCGCCCGTTTCTCTGGACGCCGTGATCCTCTTCGCCTCGGCCGGCGAGCTTGTGCCGCTGGCCCTGCAGGCGGTCCGCAAGGGCGGAACCGTGGTCTGTGGGGGAATTCATATGAGCGATATTCCGAGCTTTCCCTATCATCTGCTCTTGGAAGAGCGGCGGCTCGTCTCGGTGGCCAATCTGACCAGGGCTGACGGACGCGATTATCTGGCGCTGGCGGCCAGAGCGGGCGTGCGGGCGCACGTCACGACCTACGCCTTTCGCGACGCCAATCGTGCTCTGTCCGATCTGCGCTCGGGCGCTTTCGCGGGCGCGGCTGTCCTGATGATGGGGGAACAGGCAGGGGCCTTGCGGCCTGTCAGTGGCTGAGCAGGATGAAGTAGCGCTCCTGCTTAAGAAGACTGCGCGTCACCCCGCCGAACGCCCACTCGCCGAGCCGGGTGTGGCCATAGCCCCCGGCCACGATGAGCTCGGCCCCGAGTTGTCCAGCCCGTGTCATGATCGCCTCATCGGCGCGGCCGGACTGCTCCAGAACCTCGCCGCGGGCTCGCACGCCATGACGGGCGAGGGCGGCGGCCACCTCCTCGACCCTGGCGCCTGCGGCGCTGGTGTCTGCGTCAGGCGAGGCCTCTACGATGAGAACATCTCCTGAGCGTTGCAGCAGAGGCAGGGCGTCTGTGATCGCGCGGCGGGATTCGCGACTGTCCTTCCACGCCACCAGGACCGGTCCCTTGCCGAGGTAGTCGTGGCCGGGGGGGCATATCAGCACCGGACGTCCGGCGCTGACGACGAGTTGGCCGACCTCGACATCGCTATAGGGGATGGGGCGACCAGGGCCGCCATGCCGCACGATGATCAGGTCCGCGCTACGCGCCGCCTGGGCCAAGGCCGGTGTGGGCTCCAGCCATTGGGTGCGCCATTCGTGGCTCCGCGCGCCTATCGCCTCCTCGAAGACTTTTCGGGAGCCGGCGAGGTTCAATCTGATCTGGTCGCCCATCAGGGCCAGCCATTCTCCGTCGAGGCCGGCATAGGCGCCTCCCGCGCTGACGGCGAGCGGCGGGATCGCCGCAGCGCCCAGGCCAATGACCATCGCCGTCAGATCGTCGGAGAGGCTCGCAGCGCACCGGATGTGTTCGGCGTGATCGGCATTGGGCTGCACGTGGCAGAGCAGGCTCTTGTAGGTCATGATTGACCTCCATTGTAGGGAAGGCTTGTCCCTAGGCTGTGACCAGACGAGCCAGACCCGAGGGCTGGATCACCCGGAAAGACCGGCAGCCGACGAATTCGACGATACCGCCGGATTGGAGTTGGCTGAGCATGCGAGAGACCGTTTCGATGGTCAGGCCGAGATAGTCGGCCATGTCCTGGCGGCTCATGACCAGGGTGGTGAGGTCGCCCCGGACCCGTTCAGCGGCGAGCATCAGGAAGCTGGCCACCTTTTCGCAGGCGCTCTTACGCCCGAGCATGAAAAGGTGCTCTTGAGTGCGTGCGAGTTCGTGTGTTGTCGCCGCCCAGATAAGCTTCTCAAGCCGCTCACGTTCGTCGCCGCAGTGACGGACGGCCGAGCGCTTGGCCACCAGGATCGTACAGTCGCTGAGCGCCTCGGCCGAGAAGCGATGTTCGTCGCCGGCCTCCATCCCGAAAAGCTCGTCAGGGTAATAGAAGTCGCCGATCTGGCGGCGACCGTCGCTCAGAAGACGGCTGGTGCGCACCGAACCTTCGATCACCTGGTAGATGAGGTCAGCTTCTTCTTCCTGAGCGTAAATCTCTTCCCCGGCGGCGAAGTGCATGCGCACGCCGATCGCACCGAATGCGTCCAACGCGATTGTACGGGCCGGAACGGCCTCATTGAGGACTTGAGCGGTCATCGTCGGTCTCCTGTCGATGACCGAAAGCGTTAATGCGCGCTGGCGAACGCCGATATTCGTGATCGGTGCTTAAGGAGGCTCACTTAAGTAGGTTTACGGAGGCCCGCCCGCGTGCTGGCGAAAGCCCGCGCGAGCGTCGCCTCGACGTCCCTCAGCATGTCGGCGGCGGCTTCGTCGGTTAGGTTGGAGAGGATCGACCCAAAATGTCGGTGGTCCTGAACCGAGAGGCCGCAGACCCCTGCCAGATGGAGATCGAAGACCGCCATCAGCGCCTTCAAGGCGCCGGTCGAATTGACCCAGTGTTCCGGCGCGCCCGAGGTGGAGAAGCTGGTCAGACGCTTGCCCACGAGGAGGGGCTCAGTTCCACCAAAGGCTGGTCCATATCCGAACCCCATGCAGAAGACGCGGTCGACATAGCCTTTCAAGATCGCCGGCGGAGCGTTGAACCAAAATGGGTAGACGAAGATGAAGCTGTCGATCCCGGCCAGGAGCGCGCGTTCGGCGACAACATCCGGGCCGGGGGCGAATCCAAGTTCCGTCGGTAGCTCGCCGGACTTCAGGCAGGGATCGAACGCCAACTGGTAGAGATCTCGTAAGATGACCTGATCACCCAGCGAGGTGAGATTTTCGACGCAGGTCTTGGCTATGGAAGCGCAGAAACTCGCCGGCTTGGGATGAGCCAGAATGACAGCGTGTCTCATGATGGTCACCTTTAGTTTTGTCGAGGTTCGAGGTTCACAAGGCTAGGCGCGGGCGGCTCGCTCCGCTTTGACGTGAATCATCGCCGCCGGCGTGTGAGAATTGATCAGGGTCAAGATGACCGCTCGTTGATCGTGGTTCCTGGACCTCGAATTCACGGAGCAGCCAGATGCGCAAAGCCATCACCCAACAAATCTCTCACGACGCCGAAGACATCTATGAGGACGTCGCGCGTGGCCTGAAAAGAATGGCCGAGCATCTGTCACAGGCCCCCGGCGACGCCTTGTCCGCAAGTGCGATCGCTCTTGTCCGTTCGGCGAGCGATCTGGCTGACCAGGCAAGGACGCAGTCGCGGCGTCTTGCGGTGCAGGCCGGCGAGGAAATCAAGGATCACCCTGCCGCCGTCGCCGCGATCATCGCAGCGGCGGTCGCGCTCATTGGCTTTGGACTCGCCCGGCGAGCTGGCCAACCCTAGTCGGCTAGCGCGCTGCGCTCTCGAAAGGCGCGTTTCCAATGCGGAAAGCTCCCCATGCGATCGCCGCTCCCTACTGGCCGTTCGCCCCCGTGTGGTGGACGAATCACTGCGCGCGCGACTGGGCCGCGTTCTGGAGGAGCGCGGCGATCGCCATCGATCCGATGGAGGTTGCGCAGGCGCAAGGCGCACTCGCCCGCGATCTACTGCGCGATAGCCTGACGGTATGGGCCGAGTTCGCTCTGGCTCCCATGCGGGTTTGGAGCCAGGTGGCCGATGACCAATCTACAAGGAGCTCGTCATGAAAATGCGTGCTGGGCGCCTGGCCCTAGGCGCGGTTGCTGTTGCGGTTCTTGCCGCCATCCTGCTGGCGGGAGCTAGCGGATGTCAGGCGCCGGGCTGGCTGAAGCCGCCCTTCCATGAGCCGTC
>JBEBYB010000279.1:0-3658 GCA_040391295.1 Phenylobacterium sp.
GCCGAGATGGACGAGAAGGCCCGCGTCTATGGCGAGCGCTATCCGATCGACGAGGACTTCCTCGCCGCCCTGCCCCACATGCCCAACGCCTGCGGCTCGGCGCTGGGCTTCGACCGGCTGGTGGTGCTGGCGACCGGGGCCAGCCGCATCGAACAGGTGCTGTGGACGCCGCTGGCCCCGACGCCCGGCCTCTAAGTCGCCTCGCGGCTCCGTTTGCCGCCAGCCCCCGCATAGGCCATATGCGGGCCATGACCGCCGCCTCGACCCTCCGCAGCCCCCAGGCGCTCGCCGACGCCGGCCTGATCGCGCCCGAGCGGCTGCCGGCCCTGGAGCGGGTGGCGGCGCAGTACGCGGTGGCCATCACTCCGGCCCTGGCCGAGTTGATCGATCCGGCCGACCCCGCCGATCCCATCGCGCGCCAGTTCCTGCCCACGGAGGCGGAGTTGGAGATCGGCGCCCTGGAGAGCGCCGATCCGATTGGCGACTTCACGCACAGCCCTGTCGAAGGGATCGTCCACCGTTATCCCGACCGGGTCCTGCTGAAGATCACCCATACCTGCGCGATCTATTGCCGGTTCTGCTTCCGCCGCGAGATGGTCGGCCCCGAGGGGCTGAAGCCGCTGACGCCCAAGGCGCTCGACGCGGCGCTCGCCTATGTGACCGAGCATCCCGAGATCTGGGAGGTGATCGTCACCGGCGGCGATCCCCTGGTGCTGTCGCCCCGGCGCCTGGCCGAGTTGATGCAGCGGCTGGCCAGGATCGACCACGTGAAGGTGGTCCGCTTCCACACCCGCGTCCCGGCCGTTGATCCGCAGGCCGTCACCGATGAGTTGGTCGAGGCGCTGAAGTGCCCCGGTAAAGCGGTCTATGTCGCCCTGCACGCCAATCACCCGCGCGAGATGACGCCGCAGGTCCGCGCGGCCTGCGCCAAGTTCGTCGACGCCGGCCTGCCGATGATCAGCCAGACCGTCCTGCTCAAGGGCGTGAACGATGACCCGGCCGTGCTGGGTGCCCTGATGCGGGCCTTCGTCGAGACGCGGATCAAGCCCTATTACCTGCACCAGGGCGACCTGGCGCCCGGCACCGGCCACCTGCGCACCAGCGTGGAAGAAGGCCGGGCGGTGATGCGCGAGATGCGCGGCCGGTTCTCGGGCCTCTGCCAGCCGACCTATGTGCTCGATATCCCCGATGGTCACGGCAAGGTGCCGATCGGGCCGGACTACCTGGCGCAGGACGCGCAGGTCGAAGACCCGAACGGCGTTTCGCACCCCTACCCGCCACGCCGCTAGAGGCGCGACCTGGACGTCGTTGAGCAACCGCGGTTCTTAGCCTAGCCTTACGTCATCCCGCGCACGCGGTCAGCCGAGGGGGGACCTCGCATGGCGTCACGAAATTCGATCCTGGCCGCGATCGTGCTGGGCGGCCTGGCCGCCGGGACAATAGATATCGGCGCGGCCATGCTGATCAGCGGCAAGAGCATGGGCTTCATCCTGCAATTCATCGCCAGCGGGGTGCTGGGCAAGGCCGCGTTCGAGGGCGGGCTGGGAACCGTCGTCCTGGGCGCGCTGCTGCAATGGACGATGTCGCTGGTCATCGCGGCGATCTTCGTGCTGGCCAGCCTGAAATTCCCCTGGATGCGGCGGCGCTGGGTGGCCGCCGGCCTGGCGTTCGGCACGGCGACCTATTTCGTCATGACCTATGTCGTGGTCCCGCTCTCGGCGGTCGGCGGCGGCTGGCGTTTCGCCCCGCTGCCGTTCATCAAGAACCTGGCCGCCATGCTGGTTTTCGGCCTGATCATCGCCGCCGTCACGCGGCGGTACGTGAAGCCAGCCTAGACGCCTGCCATGATGCTGCGCGCCACGGCCTCGGCGACCTTGATACCGTCGATGGCGGCCGAGAGGATGCCGCCGGCATAGCCGGCGCCTTCGCCGGCCGGGAACAGTTGGCGGGTGTTCAAGCTCTGGAAGTCGGCGTCGCGGGTGATCCGGACTGGCGACGAGGTGCGGGTCTCCACGCCCGTCAGCAGCGCGTCCTCGGCGTCGAAGCCCGGGATCTGGCGGCCGAAGGCCGGCAAGGCTTCGCGGATAGCGGTGATGGCGTATTCGGGCAGGCAGGACGCCAGGTCGGTCGGCGCCACGCCCGGCCGATAGGACGGCGCCACCGCACCTATCGCCGTGGAGGCGCGCGCCGCCAGGAAGTCGCCGACCCGCTGGCCGGGGGCGGCGTAGGTCTTGCCACCGGCCTTGAAGGCCTCGGCCTCCCATTTCCGCTGCAGTTCGATCCCGGCGAGCGGATGGCCCGGATAGTCCTTCTCGGGCGTAACGCCGACGACGATGCCGGCGTTGGCGTTCCGCTCGTTGCGCGAATACTGGCTCATGCCGTTGGTGACGACGCGGCCAGGTTCAGACGCCGCGGCGACCACGGTCCCGCCTGGGCACATACAGAAGCTGTAGACCGTGCGGCCGTTCGAACAGTGGTGCGACAGGCTGTAGGCCGCCGCTCCCAGATCCTCGTGACCGGCGTTCGTCCCGAAGCGGGCGCGGTCGATCCACGACTGGGGATGTTCGATCCGGAAACCGATCGAGAACGGCTTGGCCTCGATGTACACGCTGCGGTCGAACAGCATCTGGAAGGTGTCGCGAGCGCTATGGCCCACGGCCAGGACCACATGATCGGCTTCGATATAGCCGCCGCCCTGCAGCCCCACGCCGCGCACCTTGCGCGCGCCATCTGGGCCGACGACGATATCGATATCCTCGACCCGATGTTCAAAACGGTACTCGCCGCCCAAGGCCTCGATCTTCTTGCGCATGCTCTCGAGCATGGTCACCAGCCGGAAGGTGCCGACGTGGGGGTGAGCCTCGGTCAGGATCTCCGGCGGGGCGCCGGCCAGAACGAACTCGCTCAGCACCTTGCGACCCAGGTGGCGCGGGTCCTTGACCTGGCTGTAGAGCTTGCCGTCGGAAAAGGTCCCTGCCCCGCCCTCGCCGAATTGGACGTTGGACTCCGGATTCAGCACGCCCTTGCGCCACAGGCCCCAGGTGTCCTTGGTCCGCTCGCGCACGACCTTGCCGCGGTCGAGGATGATAGGCCGGAAGCCCATCTCAGCCAGGATCAACCCGACGAACAGCCCGCAAGGGCCGGCGCCGATCACCACCGGCCGATTTCCGAACTCGGCCGGGGCCTGGGCTACGGGACGGTAGGCGGTGTCAGGGGTGGGCTGGAGGCTACGATCCGCGGCGAACCGGGCCAGGACTTCTGCCTCGTCCCGCAGGACGACATCCACCGAATAGACCATCAGGATCGCCGCCTTGCGGCGTGCGTCATTGGCCCGACGCGCCACGGCGAACGCGATCAGGTCCTCGGCAGGCACGCCCAGACGCTCGAGAATGGCGGCGGGCAAGGCCGCCGCCTCGTGGCCGAGGGGAAGTTTCAGTTCGGTCAGTCGAAGCATGGGCCTATGTAGCCGTTAGCGGCCCCAAGGGAAGCCTGGGTCTCTGCGTCCCCCGCCGCCGTGATTGATCACCACGCGCCGATATTGGGCATCGAGGCCCACGGCTCGGCCGGCTCCTTGCGCGCGCCGGCCTGCAGAAGTTCGATGGAAATGCCGTCCGGCGAGCGGACGAAGGCCATGTGGCCGTCGCGCGGCGGGCGGTTG
>JBEBYB010000280.1:0-3657 GCA_040391295.1 Phenylobacterium sp.
ACAACCTTGCCAAGGTTGGGGTCGAGAGTTCGAATCTCTTCGCCCGCTCCAATTTCCCTTCTGGGGAAGTTGAAGCGAATAAAGCGGTCCTTCGGGGCCGCTTTTGGCTTTCTGGATCTAATGGTCCACCAGGCTTTCACGCGCATTCTTCATCTCTCGCGCCCGTCGCCGATTCGGCGAAGCCGTTGCGTCGGTCACGTCGAGCGCGCTATAGGTCGCGGCGATGATCCTGGCTTTCGCCCTTATCGGACCGATGATGACACGCGCCGCCGCGCGTGCGGTCGCCGGCGCGTCGAAACCCATGATGACGATTATTACCCCCACCATCGAGACGGGGCGAACTCGCGCGACTTAAAACACCGCCGACGGATCGCAAGATCAGGAACCCCGCTCCCGAACAGGTAGCGGGGTTTTTTTATGCGCGCCGCCGGTCCTCAAATCCAAGAAGGACCTGACCACGATGCTCTCAGCCGACCCTCATTTCGCCCCCGTCAGCGCCCGCGACGCCGCGCATCGGTTCGCCGACGCGCTCGCCGCCGAGGCGCTGCTCGACCAGACCGCGCGCCTGGAGGCCACTCTGGCGGCCGATGGAGGGCTCGAGGCCCTGTTCGCCCTGGAGCAGGCTCTGGACCTCGCCTGGCCCTGTCCTACGCCCGCCTGCGAGCTCATCTGGGCGACGCAGGCGGCCGACGAGGTTTTGCGGCTGCGGGCCTTTGACGAGGCCGGCCGCCTGCTGCTGGTCCGGGCCTATTGCGCCAGGGGCTCCAAACATGGCTGACGGGGTTTTTCCGCCGCCGACCGTCGTGCGGCGCACATTCCTGATCGAAGCCGCGCGGCGGGGCGACATCGTCCTGAGCGTCCTGGGTCCCTTCGTCGTCCAGGGCGTGGAGATCCTGGCGATGGAGGCCTTGCAGGGGTCTGAGCGGACTTCGATCAGGATCGAGGCGGCGGGCCTGGGCGAGGGCGCGGCGCAGCACCTGGCGGAGCGGCTGCGCGCCATGCCGGCGGTGACCTGCGTGGGGCTCGGCTGGCGGGTGGACGCCTGAGGCGCCGCGTCGCACCTGCTCGGACGAGAACATCCGCGTGCGCCCTGGCGCGCGAGTTGCGGACCGCCCGGGCCGATGCGGCGATCTACGACTGCGCCGCCAGTTCGCCCCGCCTCTCCTCAAGGGGAGAAGAGAAGGTTACGGCGTGGGCCGCACGATCCGGGGACCCAGGTTCTCGATCACCGCGCGGGCGTCGAAGGCGCGGGGATTGTCGGCCGGCTTGGCGCCGCGCGACATGACGATCTCGGCGCTGGCCTCATACTTGTCGACGGTGCGCACGTCCATGCGATCGCCCCAGAACGGGCTGCCCCAATAGGGGTCCCAGCTGCGCCAGCCGAAGCCGCCGCCGTAGTAGCGCCAGGACGGCGCCCAGAAGCCGTAGCTGGGGCCGTACCAAGGGCTGTAGAGCGGGTCGCGCTCGATATAGGTGCGGCGGTCGCGCTCGACGTTGCGGTCGGCGATCTCGAACCAGTCGTAGCCTTCCTGCACGGTGAGTTCGGCGGCCCGGAACAGCAGGAAACCCTCGACGGTCTCGCGCGAGGTCAGGCTGTTGCCGGCGAAGGTCACCCGGAAGCGGTTGGCTTCGATCCGTTGCTCGGAATAGCCTCCCGAAGTCGCTTGGCCCGGAATGTTCGGTTGATAGGGGGTGGCGGTCGCGCAGGCGCTGAGCAGGCCGGCGAGGGCGAGGCTGGCGGCGATGGCGGCGAATTTGCGTGACATGGCGTTTTTGACCCGAAAGTCCTCGTGCCCCGAGGAAAGGCGACACTTTTGAAGTAACACGTGGGCCTAATTATGGTTGCGCTTGTTCAGCTTCGCCAGGGTCATCAGGCCTTCGTCGCCATTAACACCGCGGCGCTGAGCAACAACAGCCCGACACAGATTGAAAAGCCCTTCCGAAACCGTGGTTCGCTCATCCGCGAGGCGATCGCCGCGCCGCCGAGGCCATAGGCGCTCATGGCCACGATATCGAGCGTCAGGGTCGCGCAAGCGAAGGCCGCCAGTTGGGCCGGCAGCGGCCGGCTGGGATCGAGAAACGGCGGCAGGACGGCGGTGAAGAACAAGATCGCCTTCGGATTGGCGATCTGCACGGTGAACCCGTCAAGGAGCGCCGACCTGCCGAGCTTGAAGGTTCCGTGGCTGGGCTCGGCGTCCTTCTGAAAGGCGCCCATCAGCGACTTGATCCCGAGCCAGGCGATGTAGGCCGCGCCGCCATAGGCCAGCAGGTGGAAGACCTGCGGGAAGGCGAGGATCAGGGCGCCGAGTCCGAGGGCCGCGGCGGCGAACCAGACCAAGGTGGCGCAGTTCATGCCGACCACGCCGATCAGGGCGGCCGCCTTGCCGCGCTGCGCGCCGGTGGCGATGGCGAACAGATTGGCAGGGCCGGGGGTTGCGGCCATCACCGCCATCACCCCCAGAAATGCGGCGTATCGGGCCGGGTCGATCGGCAGATCCATCGGGGGTGTGAGGCCTTGCGGGAAGGGGAAGCGTAGAAATGCTGACTCCGCCCTGAGGTAATCCCCATTGCTTCGCTGGGAAAGCTCTGCGACCTGCGAAACTGATCTGGAGGGACGATGGGTCCGGAATTTTGGCTGTTCGCCGCCGTGGGCTTTACGGCCCAGCTGGTCGATGGGGCGCTGGGCATGGCCTATGGCGTCGTCTCGACGACGGTGTTGCTGGCGAACGGCGTGCCGCCGGCGACCGCCTCGGCCAGCGTCCATGCGGCCAAGGTGTTCACCGGCGCGGCCTCGGCGGCCTCCCACATCGCCCACCGCAATGTCGACTGGCGGCTGCTGGTGTTGCTGGCGGCAGGCGGCATGCTGGGCGGCGTGGTCGGGACCTACCTGCTGACCTCGGTGGACGGCGAGGTGATCAAGCCGTTCGTGGTGGCCTGGCTTGGCCTGATGGGGGTGGTGATCCTCTACCGGGCCTGGAAGGGCGCGCGGCCCAAGCCGTTCTCCTGGAAAGGCCCGTTCCCGCTCGGTCTGGTCGGCGGCTTTTTCGACGCGGTCGGCGGCGGCGGTTGGGGGCCGGTGGTCACCTCGACCCTGCTCGGCTCCGGCGCCGATCCGCGCAAGGCGATCGGCACCACCAACGCGGCCGAAGCCTTCGTGGCCGCCGCGGTCTCGGCAGCGTTCCTGGCGGCCCTGGTGTCGGGCCATTGGCAGACCGACGACCTCGCCCAGCACCTGTGGTCGGTGCTGGGTCTGATCGCCGGCGGCGTGGTCGCCGCGCCCCTGGCCGGCTGGATGACCAAGGTGCTGCCGATCCGGGCCTTGACCTGGATCGTCGGTTTTGTGGTCACCGGCCTGGCCATCTGGCAGGCGGTGGTTCTCTTCGGCTAGGCGCCGACCAGGGTCCAAACGATCCGGCCGAGCGCGCCGAACAGCAGGATGGCGGTGGCGGCGAGCTGAATCATGAAGCCGGCCTCGCGCTTCTTCGGGTCGGACACGTAGCCCAGGGCGTAGACGATCCGCCCGACGATCCAGACGAGACCCAGGCCGGCGGCGAACAGGTCGTTCCAGTAGATGGCGAACAGCCACAGGCCGGCCAGGAAGATCGGCAGCCATTCCAAGGTGTTGTAGTGGACGCGGATGTGCCGCTCGAGGATCGG
>JBEBYB010000281.1:0-3656 GCA_040391295.1 Phenylobacterium sp.
GGCAGGATCGAACGCTCGCCGGTGGTGATGAAGAGCGTGCCGTCCTTGGCGAACACCAGCCGGCCGCCGAAGTGCAGGGTGGAGGCCATGGACGGCGTCTGGTGGAAGATCACCTGGACGTTCTCGACCTTGCCGTCCGTCAGCTTGCCGCGCGCCACGGCGGTGTTGTTGGCGCCCTGCGCCTGCGGCTCGGAATAGCTCCAGTAGATCAGGCCGTTCTGGGCGAACTGCGGATCGACGGCGAGGCCGAGCAGGCCGCCCTGGCCCCGCCCATCGACCGGCGGCAGGCCCGCGACCGGCGCCGAGAGCTTGCCGCCGGTTCCCAGGATGCGGAGCTGGCCGCTCGACTTCTCGGTGATCAGCAGGCGGCCGTCGGGCAGGAAGGCCAGGCCCCAGGGCTTGTTCAGCCCCTCGGCCACGGTCTGGACCTCGTAGGCGACGTTGGAGTTCACCGCCGGGGCTCGGGTCTGGCCCGCGAAGGCCGGCTTCTGGCCTGGGGCGTTGGCCGGTTTGGTTTCCAGCGGCGCGCCGGCCTCAGCCGCGGCTTGGCCTTCGCCGCCGCTGCAGGCCGCGACCAGGGTCGCCAGGGCGGTGGTGAGCAAGAGGCGGCGCATCGGTCTCTCCAGTGGTGAAGCTTGAGTCCAGGTAGGGTGGACAGGTCCCGATAACCAGTCCGGGCGTCGAGGGTTGCGGGCGTGCTTAGCCGGCCACGGCGGCGAGCGCCTCGGTCGGGGCGGCGCCTTCGAGGTGGATCAGCGACCAGACGGCGAAGAACAGCAGCGGCCAGCGCGCAGCGCCGGGCGCCCTGAACACCGCCGCTGCGGCCTCGGGGGCGAGTACACGCCGCACGGCGGCCACCTGGCCGATCCGCCGGCCGATTTCGCCGGCGCGCGGTTCGATCCAGGCGTCGACGGGCACGGTGAAACCCTGCTTGCGCGCCCAGGGCTCGGCGGCCGGGCAGGCGTGCTCCAGCCATTTGCGCAGCAGCCACTTCCCGTAGCGTCCGCGCACCTTGAACCGGTCGGGCAGGGGGAAGGCGAAATCGGCGACCTGGACGTCCAGGAACGGGGTGCGGCCCTCAAGTCCATGCGCCATCAGGCAGCGGTCGAGCTTGGTCAGCAGGTCGCCTGGCAGCCAGGTGGCGATGTCGGCCCATTGGGCCTGCTGCAGCCGGGTGAGGCCGTCGGGGGCCTTGGCCTGCTGGCGCCAGCGGGCGACGACGGCGGCGTCGGGCGTGCGCGGTTCGGCCGCCCGCCCCCCCAGCCAGGCGGGCCGCAAGGCGCGGCGATAGCGGCCATAGCCGCCGAACAACTCGTCGCCGCCTTCGCCGGTCAGGACGACAGTCAGGGCTCCCTTGGCCGCCTCGGCCAGCTTGTAGGTGGGCAGGCTCGCATAGTCGGCGGTCGGGTCGTCCATGGCCCAGGCGACCTGCGGCAGGATCCGCCAGAAGTCTTCCTCGTCAAACGTGGTCTCGCGCCAGTCGAGGTTCAGCGCCCTGGCCACCCGCTCGGCCTGGGCGCGTTCGTCGCGCGCGCCGGGGGCGTCGAACCCGCAGGTGAAGGCGGTGACCGGCCGCTCGTTCAACCGCGACATCAGGGTGGCGATGGTCGCCGAATCGATGCCGCCGGAGAGGAACAGGCCGTAGGGAACGTCGGAGCGTTGGTGGACCTTGACGCTGTCTTCCAGCACCGCGTCCAGCCGCGAGAGCAGCTTCTCCTCCCCTGCGGAGCGGGGGAGGGGGACCCGAAGGGTGGAGGGGGCGAGGCTGGGCTCGGCGCTGGGGGCCGCCCCCTCCACCGGCTGCGCCGGTCCCCCTCCCCCGTGAACGGGGGAGGAAAGGAAGCCGCGAACGCCGTGGGGAACCAGCCTGCCGTCCACCACCTCGACGATCTCGCCAGGCTCCAGGCGGCGCAGGCCCTTGAAGATCGTCTCGTCGGTCAGGGTGTAGTTGAAGGCCAGCAGTTCGCGGGCGCGGTCTTCTGAAAGCTCCGGCGCGATCAGGCCGGCGGCGAGGAAGGCGCGAGGTTCGGAGGCGAAGGCCACCGAGCCCTCATGCTCCAGCACATAGAGCGGCTTGATGCCGAACGGATCGCGGACCAGCCAGGTGCGGCCGTCGGCGCCGATCAGGCAGAAGGCGTACATGCCGCGCAGGCGCTGGAAGACGGCGGGGCCTTCCTGGGCATAGATGTGCAGCAGCGGTTCGAAGTCCGAGCCGGTGCTGAGCTGATCGGCCAGGCCGAACGCGGCGGCCAGTTCGACATAGTTGTAGATCTCGCCGTTGCCGACGACGGTGCAGCCGGCGGCGTGCAGCGGCTGCCAGCCGCCTTCCAGGTCGATGATCGACAACCGGGCGTGGGCCAGCGAGCGGCCGGGCGTCTCCTCGACGAACACCCCGTTCGGTCCGCGATGGGTCAGGGCCTCGATCATCGGCCGGGCCGAGCCGCCCGGTCCGATGACGCCGGCTATGCCGCACATCACTCGGCTCCGAAGTCGGCGAACAGCTGGCGCCACTGGGCGACCACGGCGGCGGCCGAGAACTCCGCCTCGACCCGCGCGGCGCCCTGCTCAGCCAGGCGAGCCCGCAGCATCCTGTCGCCGATCAGGCGATTGGCGGCCGCGGCCAGCGCCTCCGCATCATCGATCGGAACCAGCAGACCGTCCTGATCGTCGCGAATCAGCGCCGCCGGACCCTGGCTCGCAGCGGCGATCACAGGCAGTCCATGGGCCCAGGATTGGATGACCACATTGCCCAGCGGCTCGTATCGCGAGGGAAAAATGCAGATGTCGGCGGCGCGATAGAGCGCCGAGGGGTCGGTTCGCCAGCCTAAGAATCGCACCCGGTCGCCGACGCCCAGGGCGTCAGCCATGGCGCGCAGCTTGACCTCAAGCCCGCCGACGCCGGCGATCCAGAGGTGCGCCTGCGGAATTTTCACCAGGGCGGCCAGCGAAACGTCGTGCGCCTTGGCTTCATGCAGGCGGCCCATGGCCAGCAGCAGCGGCACGTCCTGCGGCGTGTTCAGCAGGGCGCGGTCGGCCGGCGCCACATCGTGGGGCGCGGCGGCGAAATTGGGGATGTGGCGCACCTTGCCGGCCGGCCAGCCCTGGCTCACCACCCAGTCGGCGATGTCCTCGGTATTGGCGACCAGATGGTCGAAGCCATTGTAGTATTTGAGGTTATAGTAGCCGCCGAGCCGTCCGACCCGGGCCCAAGGCCCGCTCGGCGCATGACGCGCGGCGCGGTTCATCCAGGCCAGGGTCAGCTTCACCTCATGCTTGCGGGCGAAACTCTTCAGCCTGGGTTTGGTGAGAATGTCGATCGGCCCGCCGAATCGGAAAAGCCCGGACGGCACGCCGACGCGGGCCAGGGCGGCCTCGCGATTGGCGTTCGTACGGATCGCGGCGACCTGCTTGACCCCGTCGTCAGCAAGGGCTGCGACCAGATCCAGGAAGTAGGTTTCCGCGCCGCCTTCGCCGGCTGTACCAAGGAGATGGAGGACGCTCATGCCGGGCAGAACCTAGCCGGGCTTTGCGCCGCACCCAAGCCGCTTGAAGATCAGAAAAAGCCCCCCTATAAACCGCGCCTCGCCGAAAGGTCCGGCGGCTGGGTAGCTCAGATGGTTAGAGCGGTGGATTCATAACCCACAGGTCGGCGGTTC
>JBEBYB010000282.1:0-3613 GCA_040391295.1 Phenylobacterium sp.
GCCGATCGATGCTGAGCTGATGGGGAACGGAAAGCTGGGACGCGGCGGGGTGTCCTGGTCGCTCTTCGAGGGCGCGCGAAACCCCTATGTGATCCTGATCACGATCTACATCTTCATCCCCTATGTGGCCGCCACCATGGTCGGCGACCCGGTGCGGGGGCAGGAGATCGTCTCGCGCTGGAGCCAGTATTCGGGCTGGTTCATCATGGCCACCGCGCCGTTCCTGGGCGCCTCGATCGACCGGTTGGGGCGGCGCAAGACCTGGCTCGCCCTCGCCACGATCCTGATGGTCCCGATGATGGCGTCGCTGTGGTGGGCCAAGGCCGACGGCACGGGGATCTCGGTCCTGACCGTCATGATCCTGACCACCCTGATCGGGGTGCTCTTCACCTATACCGAGGTGCTGCACAACTCGCTGCTGGTGCGGGCGGCCGGGATATCGGCGGCGCACAAGGCTTCGGGCCTGGCGCTGGCGCTCGGCAACGGCCTGGCCGTTCTGGCCCTGGCCTTCACGGCCTGGGCCTTCGCGCTGCCGGGCAGCGGATTGCCGTTCGTGCCCGAGGCTCCGCTATTTGGGCTGGACCCCGCGCTGCATGAGCCCTCCCGGATCGTCGCCCCGATGGCCGCGTTGATCTTCGCCATCGGGGCCATTCCGCTTTTCCTGTTCACGCCGGACGCCAAGCCGACCGGCATTCCGATCTTCTCAGCCCTGGCCGACGGCGCGCGAGACCTGAAGCGAATGATCCTGGGGATGAAGGACCACCGCGACGCGGCGATCTTCCTGGTCAGCCGGATGTTCTATGTCGACGGCATGACCGCGATCCTGCTGTACGCGGGGATCTACGCCACGGGCGTCATGAAGTGGGGCGCGTTGGAGATGCTGATGTACGGCATCATCCTCAGCATCCTGGCGGTGCTGGGCGGCTTCGTCGGTCGTTGGCTGGACGCCGGGCTTGGTCCGCGCCGCGCGGTGCAGATCGAAATCTTCATGTCGCTGCTCGGCATCATAGCCACCATCGGCATGGCGCCGGACCAGATCCTCTACTTCTGGGCCTATGATCCCGCCGCGCACGCGCCGATGTGGGACGGGCCGTTCTTCCGCACTCTGCCGGAGTGGATCTTCCTGCTGATCGGGTTCTCCAACGCGGTCTTCATCACCGCCCACTACGCTTCGAGCCGGACCCTGCTGGTGCGGTTGACGCCGCCGGAGCAGACGGGCGCCTTCTTCGGCGTCTATGCGCTGTCGGGCACGGCGACGATCTGGCTGGGTTCGATGCTGGTCAATTGGGGCACCAATATCTTCCAGAGCCAGCAGGGCGGTTTCGGGATGATCATCATCCTGCTGGCCGTCGGCTTCGTCGGCCTGCTGTTCGTGCGCGGAGGCGACCGCCAAGTCTGACTTCCCCTCCTCGCCGCCGGAAGCTAAGGCCAGCGCCATGCTATGGGCCACGCAGCTTCGGGCGGAATGGCGCGAGCCGGCGCAGGTGCTGTCGGCCTTCGCCGACGAGCCCTGGGCGCTGGGCCTGGTGTCGGGCGGCGAGGACGAGCGCAGCCGCTGGTCGTACCTGGCGCGCGATCCCGATGCGACCTTGACCGTGGCGCCCGGCGACCCCCGCGACCCGTTCAGCGCGCTTTCCGACCTGCTCGGACCGCCGGCGCCGGCCATGGCGGGCGGCCCGCCGTTCCAGGGCGGCGTGGTCGGTCTGGCCAGCTATGAACTGGCCGATCGTGTCGAGGCGCTGGGCCTGGCCAGGCAGGCGGCGTGGCCGGACCTGAGCGCGGCCCGATACCCCGCGGTGCTGGCTTTCGACCGCCAGGAGCGCCAGGTGCTGGCCGTCGGCCGTGGCGCGAGCCAGGACGAGGCCGACGCGCGGGCGCGGGGCACCCTGGCCTGGCTGGAGGCCGCGCCGCGACCGTCCTGCCCGGGGGCTTTGACCGGCGGGCTCTCCAACCAGGACGGCGAGGCTTACGAGGCCGCCGTCGCCGACGTGGTCGGCCGCATCCATGCCGGCGAGATCTTCCAGGCCAATATCGCCAGGTCCTGGACCGGGCGGCTGACGGAAGGCGCAAGCCCCTTCGACCTGTTCGCGCGGTTGATCGACCAGAGCGCCGCGCCGTTCGCGGCCTATCTGCGGCTGCCGGGCCTGGCGGTGGTGTCGAACTCGCCTGAACGCTTTGTCGAGGTGCTTGAGGGGCGGGTCGAAACACGGCCGATCAAGGGCACCCGGCCGCGCGGCCCCACTCCGGCCGAGGATGTGGCGCTGGCCGATGAACTGCTGGCCAGCCAGAAGGACCGGGCCGAGAACCTGATGATCGTCGACCTGATGCGCAACGACCTGGCGCGGGTCTGCGCGCCGGGCAGCGTGCGGGCGCCCGAGCTGTTCGCGGTGGAGACCTTCGCCAACGTCCATCACCTGGTCTCGACGGTGGTCGGGCGACTGGCGGCGGGCCGGGGGGCGGTCGATCTGCTGGCCTCGGCCTTTCCGCCCGGCTCGATCACCGGCGCGCCGAAGGTCCAGGCGATGAAGGTCATCGCCGCGCTGGAGACCCCGCGCGGACCCTATTGCGGGTCGCTGTTCTGGGCGGGGTTCGACGGGGCGTTCGATTCCAGCGTGCTGATCCGCACGGCCGCCTTCGTCGAGGACGCGGGCGGCTGGTCGCTGGAGGCGCGGGCCGGGGCCGGCATCGTGGCCGACAGCGACCCCCGCGCCGAGCGCCTGGAGACCGAGGCCAAGATCGCCGCACTGGCTCGCGCCCTGGAGGAACCTGGCCGATGACGCCGATCCCGCATGACGACCGCGGCCTGTTGCTGGGCGATGGCCTGTTCGAGACCGTGCTGGCGGTGGACGGGCGCCTCGTCGGCCTGGCGGCGCATCTTGCGCGGATGACGGCGGGCTGCGCGGTCCTGGGTCTGCCGCCGCTCGATCATGCTCTGGCCGCGCGTCTGATGGGCGAGGCGCTGGCCGCGACTTCTGCGCCACGGGCGGCTGTGCGGCTTACTCTGACGGCCGGTTCCGGCGGACGGGGGCTGGACCGGCCGGATGCGCCCGAGCCTCGCCTGTTCGCGACCGCTGCAGCTTCGCATCCGCCACCCGGGCCGGCGCGGCTGATCACCAGCAGCGTGCGGCGCAACGAGGGTTCGCCCGCCGCCCGGCTGAAGACGCTCGCCTATCTCGACAATGTGCTGGCGCGTGTCCAGGCGCGTGAGCGGGGCGCGGACGAAGCCTTGATGCTGAACTCGCAGGGGCAGGCGGCCTGCGCGGCGGCGGCCAATGTGTTCTGGGTCCGCGAGGGGCGGCTCTACACGCCGGCGCTGGACTGCGGGGTGCTGGCCGGCACGATGCGTGCCCGCGTGCTGGCGGCGGCGGCGCGGATCGGTGTCGAGGCGGCGCAGGTCCACGCGCCCGGCGAACTGCTGGCCGGTGCCGAGGCGGTGTTCCTCACCAACAGCCTCATCGGCGTGCGGCCGGTGTCGAGCCTGGACGAGGCGGCGTTTGGCGTCTCGGCCCTGGTCGAGCGGTTGGCGGCGGAAGTCCTCGCCTAGTCGAGCCGGACGACCGCGACGCCGCCGCGCGGCTTGAAGTCCATCTGGTGCTTGAAGACGAAGGCGTTC
>JBEBYB010000283.1:0-3604 GCA_040391295.1 Phenylobacterium sp.
TCCATAGAACTGGGCCGCCTTCGGTCTTGTTCAGATTGGCCGGCCCGGCCCTCGCCGCAAGGCTGGGCGGCGTTTCAGCTTGAGGGCGGAGGCGCGAGGCGCTCACGCAGCACCAAGGTCTGAATAGCCACGCCAACCGGGCCAACCTCGTCATAAAGGCGCGACAGCACCGTGCCGACGCCGCCCTCGTCGGCCTGGGTCTCCGACTGCAGCCCGATCCATTCGCCCTGAGGCGGCCGGTGCAGATGCAGGCTGAGATCGGCGTTCGCAAAGAGGTAGCGTTCGGCCGGCAGCACCCAGCTCAGGCCGTTTCCAAAATCAGCCGCGGCGGCGGCTCGCATGGCGGGGGACGTCGGCTGGCCTTCCACCAGGGGAACCGTCAGGCGGAACCAGGCCGCGGCGGCGCCCGGCTGGGCCGGATCGCCTTGGGCCACCCGGCTCTCGATCGCGGTCCGATAGAAGGAGGTGTCGTGCGGAATTCCGGGGATGAGCAGCGGCTTTGTGCAGTCCGCCGGAAGCGGCGCCAAGCCGGCCGGAGACCAGCCCGGCGACTGCGGCGGCAGCTTAAGGGTCTGTCCGCGTAGCGACAGCGTGTGGGCGCGCGCGACCAGAACGTCGTCGGCGTACAGCTCGATCGTGATCCGTGTGGTCGAGCGGCCAGGATGGATTTCCCGGCGCGCTGTCAGGGGGGCGACCGGGACCGGCTTGATCAATTCGATGCTCAGGCGCGAAATCCGCCAGCCTGGTTCGGGCAAGGCGGCTTCCGCCAGATGCGCGAACAAGGCGCTGGGCGCGCCGCCGTGTTGGGCGCGGGCGTCCCAGGGGCCGCGCGACAGCACGCTGGGAATCCAGACCTCGCCGTCTTCCGCAAACACGGCGGTGGGTAAGGACGGGGCCGCCAGCGTGGACGTTTGCGACATCGTGATCCTCCTGGGGGGCTGGTGCATTTGGGATAGATCACACGGCGGGGCCGAGTCCAACGCCGCTTGACCTCGAGGGCTGTCAACGACGCCAGGCGAGCTGGCGGCTGATTTTGACCGACTCGACCGACATGTCGCAGGCGTAGATCAGCACCTCGACGCCGGCGTCGGCGGCGTCGTCGAGGCCGCGCGCGAACGTCGGATCGAGCTCATGGCAGGCCGAGAAGGTTTCACAGTCGGTGCGTTGGACGACAAACAGCACGACGGCGCGATCGCCGCCTGCCGCCATGGCTTCGAGCTCGCGCAGGTGCTTCGAGGACCTGGCCGCCACGCAGTCGGGAAATTCGGCCAAGCCCTTGGTCCGCGAGAGGTGGCAGTTCTTGATCTCCAGCCAGCAGGGCGGGCGACCCGGGTGTTCCAACAGGAAATCGACACGCGAGGCCTCGCCGTACTTCACCTCGCGCCGGTGGGTGGCGTAGCCGGCGAGCTCGGATATGGCGTCCGCCGCCAGGGCCTCGGCGACCAGCCGGTTGGGGGCCATGGTGTTGACGCCGACCAGCGCGCCATCGACCTCGACGAGTTCCAGGGTGTGGGCGAGCTTGCGCTTGGGATCATCGGACTTCGACAGCCAGACGGTCAGGCCAGGCGTGTTGACGCCCAGCATCGCGCCCGGATTGGGGCAATGGGCGGTGACGGCCGCGCCGTCCTCCAACACCACGTCGGCGAAGAAGCGCTTGTAGCGGCTGACGAGCGTGCCGCGCATCAGCGGCTGGGGGAAATCCATGACGGTCCAAAGCGAGGCGGGGAGGTGTTGACTTAGGAAGCTCAGTCGCAAAGGGCCAGACGCTTTTGGCGACTAACGGTTGCGAGCGGTCGCCGAGCAGGGTTAGTCGAAGGCTAGACGCGGCGCGTGAGCATGGTGGGCGAGGCGTATGGCACTTTCAAACCGCCCCGCCATCGGGCGGAAATGAACTGGGGCACTCGCACCGCGACCTGTCTTGCCGGCGTATGCGGCTTGGCCGCGCTGTTCGCCCAAGGCGGTCGCTTTAGCGATTTTTTCGACGTCTTCACTCACTTTGCGCCGCTGTATCTCGTTGGCTCAATCGCGGCTTTGGTCGTGCTTGTCGTGCGCCGCTCGCCGTTCTGGACGCTTTTCTTGGGCTTGGCGGCTGCGTTGAGTTCCCTGCTGCTCATGTCTCCAGAGTTCATCAAGATCAAGCCGCCGGCGGCGGCGGAGCCCTTGGGGGAAGAACTGAAGGTTGTGCAGTTCAATCTGAACGGCGATGAGCGATGGAATTCCAGGGTTGTCGCCTGGTTGGCGAAAGAGGACCCGGACGTCATCGTTCTCGATGATCTCAGTCCCAACCTCCGGAACGCGATTTCCCAAAAATTCCCTGGGCGGCACTTGGTCTGCCCCCATCGTTGTAGTGTCGCGTTGATCTCAAAGGTTCGGCCGACTCACACCGACACGTTCCTTGGGGGCCGGTACGGTCTGACGCCCGCCATCGCGCTCGCCCGCTTCGGCGATGGGAAGAACAGCTTCGTGGTTGTCGGAACGCACCTGGCCAAACCCTATGTCAAAGGGCCGGATTCGATGTCGACCTACACTGGTGTCCAGGATGAAAATACACGGCGTTTAAGGGGTTTCCTGAAAGCCTATCCGCAGCAAAGCCTGATCCTTGTCGGCGATTTCAATTCGACGCCGTGGTCATTCAACTTCCAACGCGAGGAAGCGCAACTCGGCTTGGATCGACGAACGCGCTTTGTGTTCACTTGGCCCGCCAATCCAACGAACATTGCGTTTCTCCCAATTGATCACGTGTACGCCGGTGCCGATTGGCGGACAGTCAGCGTCACCCGCGGCCCCCGGCTGGGGTCAGATCACTATCCGGTTGTGGCGGTGCTGGAGCGCCGCCCTGATATCGCGGTTCGGACTATCTCATCGAAGCCGCAATAGATATGCAGGGACGCCGCCAAGCGCGGGCGTAAAGGGGGCTGGCACATGGCGGACAAGAGCGACGGGCGGGTGACCGCGGGCGTGCTGATCATCGGCGACGAGATTCTCTCGGGCCGGACGCAGGACACCAACCTGCGCGATATCGCCAAATATCTGGGCGTGCATGGCGTCGATCTGGCCGAGGCGCGGACGGTCAGCGACGACATACCCGAGATCGTGGCGGCGCTCGACGCCCTGCGCACCCGCTATGACTACGTGATCACCACCGGCGGCATCGGCCCCACCCATGACGACATCACCGCCGACGCGGTAGCCGCGGCGTTCGGGGTCGAGCTGGAAGAGCATCCCGAAATCCTGGCGATGATGGCCGCGCGCTGGGGCGGCGCCCCCAATGCCGCGCGCCGGCGCATGGCGCGGGTTCCGATCGGAGGCGTGCTAGTGAAGAACCCGGTCCAGGGGCCGCCCGGCTTCATGATCGGCAATGTTTTCGTGCTGGCCGGGGTGCCGACCATCATGCGCGGCATGCTGGAAGACGTCGGCCACCGCCTGAAGGGCGGGGCGGTGACCATCTCGCGCACCGTGCGGGTCGAAGGCTCGGGCGAAGGCGTCATCGCCCTGCCGCTGGAGACCGTGGCCAAGGCCCATCCGGACATGTCGCTAGGCAGCTATCCGTTCTTCGGCGACGGGATCTACGGCTCGAACCTGGTGCTGCGCGGACGCGATGCGG
>JBEBYB010000284.1:0-3597 GCA_040391295.1 Phenylobacterium sp.
GGCATCGAGCCGATCCCGGCCAATATCTACACCCACAAGACCCTGTCGGGCACCTTCGCGGTCAAGAACCCCTACCTGGAGCGCATCCTCGACGCGAAGGGCAAGAACACGTCCGGCGTCTGGGACTCGATCCTGGAGAACGAAGGTTCGGTCCAGCACCTCGACTTCCTCAGCCAGGATGACAAGGAGGTCTACAAGACCGCCTTCGAGCTGGATCAGCGCTGGGTGATCGAACTGGCCGCCGACCGCACGCCCGACATCTGCCAGTCGCAGTCGGTGAACATCTTCCTGCCCGGCGACGTCGATAAGTGGGACCTGCACATGCTGCACTGGCAGGCCTGGGAGCGCGGCTGCAAGTCGCTCTACTACCTGCGCTCCAAGTCGGTGCAGCGCGCCGCCCACGCCGGCGGCGAAGGCGTCGTGATGATGGACCACGGTCCGACCGAACGCGTCGATTACGACGAGTGCCTAGCCTGCCAATAGGCGTGGTTTCTACGCCTGGGTGAACGTCAGCTCGCTTGAGACCGTTCAGGTTTCAAGCGGGACTGCGTATGCCGCGAAAGGCCCTCTGGTTACCGACCTTTCACTTGCTCGCCGATCCTGCGCAGCGATAAGACTCCGGCCGTGACCGGAGTTCGCCCAACAATGTTACGCGAGGTTGTCGCGCGCATCGAGGAAGGGGCTGTCTCGATCGACCTTGCCCGCGAAGCGCCCTTCGCGCTGGCCGACATGCGTGTCTCGCCGTCCTCGCGCGAGTTGTTGGTCGGCGGCGGCGCGGTGATGCTGCAGCCTCGGATCATGCAGGTCCTGGTGGCCCTGGCCCGGCGGCGCGGCGCGGTGGTGTCGCGCGACGAGTTGATCGCCGCTTGCTGGAGCGGTCGGACCGTGGGCGAGGACGCGATCAGCCGCTGCATCCAGGCGATCCGCCGCATCGCCGAGCAGCAGGGCGGCTTCGGCGTTCAGACGGTCGCGCGAGTGGGTTATCGGCTGGTCGAGACGCCGCCGTCCTCCGATCCGGCCCTGGCCGCGACCTCGCCCCGTGAGGAGGGCCGGGCCGGCGCACGCCCTGCGCCCGCCGAGCGCCAGACCGAACGACGCCACCTGACCGTCCTGTGCTGCGCCCTGGTGCGCGGCGCCGGCGCTGCGGCCCCGGTCGACCCGGAGGAATGGCGCGTCACCCTCGAGCAATATCACCGGGCGGTCAGCGAGGCCGTCGGCCCGTTCGGCGGCCATATGGCCAAGGGGCTCGGCGACAATCTCACCGTCCACTTCGGCTATCCCGAAGCCCGGGAAGACGCCGCTGAGTGCGCGGTCCGCGCCGGCCTGGCGATCATCGACCGGCTGGGCGCGCAGGGGGCGGGCGTCGCTGTGCGGATCGGTATCCACGCCGGCGTCGTGGTCGTCGCCCAACACGGCCAGGATCTGGAGATGTTCGGCGAACCCCCCGACGGCGCGGCCAAGGTCCAGGCCCTCGCCGCGCCGGGCTCGGTGGTGGTGACCAGCGCCGTGCAGGCCCTGGTGACGGGGCTCTTCGTGCTGGAGGCCCAGGCTCCCGGACCGCCGGTCGGAGGCGCCGCCCTGTCGCCGGTCTATCGCGTGATCTCCGCCATTCCGGTCTCGCACCTGGGCTCGGGTTTCATCACCCGCGACCAGAGCCCCTATGTCGGCCGCGACGAGGAGATGCGCCTGCTGCTCGCCCGCTGGGCGCGCGTCGGCCGGGGGGAGGGGCAGTTTGTGCTGCTGGTGGGCGAGCCTGGCATCGGCAAGACCCGGTTGATCCAGGAGTTCCGCAAGCGCATCGAGGGCGAGCCCCATCTGTGGGTCCAGTGCGCGGGCCAGCGTCTCAACGTCAACACCCCGTTCCACGCGGCGGCCAGGTTGCTCGAACAGGTGTTCGGCTGGCGCGGGGACGAAAGCCGAGCCGATCGCATCGAGGCCTTGGAGCAGGCGTTCAGCCGAGCCGGCGTGGAGTTGACCGAAGCCGCGCCCCTGGTCGCCGAACTGCTGAACCTCGACGTCGCTGGCCGCTACCCGCCCCTGACCTTGAGCGCCGACCAGAAGCGCGAGCGCCTGCTCGCCTGCCTGGCCGCCCTGGTGTTCAGCCTGGCGCGGGACGCGCCGCTGATCGTCGTCGTCGAGGACCTGCTTTGGGTCGATCCCTCGACGATGGAGCTGCTCCAGGCCCTGGCCGAGCAGGGCGCCACCGGCCCGGTGCTGCTGCTGTGCACCGCGCGGCCGGAGTTTCGCGCGCCCTGGCCCACCCGGGCCCACCACGCGCTATTGTACCTGGACCGCCTCAATCATGACGAGACGCGCGAACTGGTGGTCGGCGTCGTCGCCAAGGCCGGGCTGAGCCAGGACGTGATCGACACGGTCATCAAGCGCACGGACGGCGTGCCGCTGTTCGCCGAAGAACTGACCCGGCTGATGCTGGAGAGCGACGGCCGCGCCGGGGACCACGACATTCCCGCCACCCTGCACGACTCGCTGGCCGCGCGCCTCGCCCGGACCGGCCGCGCCGAGGAGGTCGCCCAGTTGGGCGCGGTGCTGGGCCGGGAGTTCTCCTACGCCCTGATCGCCGCCGTCTCGCCGGCCCCGGCCGAGCAGTTGCAGGCCGACCTCGCCAAACTCGCCGACGCCGAGTTGATCTATGTTCACGGCGCGCCGCCGGAAGCGAACTATCAGTTCAAGCACGCCTTGATCCTGGACGCGGCCCTGGACGCGCTGCTGAAAAGCCGGCGCCGAGCCCTGCATGCTCACGTCGCCCGGACGATCAGCGAGCAGTTCCCCGCCCTGGCCCTGGATCAGCCCGAGGTCCTCGCCGGCCACTGGACCGAGGCCGGCGAGCCGGACAAGGCGGTCACCGCCTGGGCGCAGGCGGCCACGCTCGCCTCGGCGCGCCATGCCTATCGGGAGGCCATGCAAAGCTATCGCCAGGCCCTTGTCGGCTTGCCGGCCCTGCCCAAGGCGCCGGAACGCGACGCCCGCGAACTGGCCCTGGTCTACGCCCTGGCCGCGATCGCCGGCGTCGTCCACGGCCACGCATCGGAAGTCTATCGCGAACTCCACGACCGTGCCGCCGGTCTGGCCGGGCCGGGGCCGCGGGGCCCTGATCGGAAAAAGATCGGAAATTGATCGGCTGGCGGCCCTGTCGGCCGACTGCGATCGGGCGCTTCTTCCTCCCTCCGGCGGCGCAGCCTGCGCCGCGCCTGAAGGGCCAGGGAGGCCGAAATGATCACCAGGAGTACGCTGTCCGCGCTCGCCGTGTTCGCGGCGCTGGGCTTTGCCGCCAGCGCCCATGCCGGTCCCGCCGGCAGCTATTTCGCCGATGTCGATATCGTCTCGGTGGCGGTTCCGACCGACGGCTTGAACCTCAACACCCAGAAGGGAGCCGAGGTCGCTCTGCAGCGGATTCACAATGCGGCGGACGAGGTCTGCGGGGTGAAGCCCGACATCAAGAATCTGGGAGCCTCGGCGGATTACCAAGCCTGCACGAAGGTCGCGGTCGACCGCACGGTCGCCTTGAGCGGCAACGCCATCCTGGCCTCGCTGAACGGCACGGAAACCTCCAGCCAGTTCGCCGCCCACTCGCGCTAG
>JBEBYB010000285.1:0-3576 GCA_040391295.1 Phenylobacterium sp.
ACCTGCTGGACGTCGCCCGCGACCTGGGCGCCGAGGCGATGGCGACCGGCCACTATGTCCGCCGGGCCGAGGGACCGGACGGGCCGCAATTGCTGCGGGCCGTCGATCCGGCGCGCGACCAGAGCTACTTCCTGTTCGCGACCACGCGCGAGCAGCTCGATTTCCTGCGCTTTCCGCTGGGCGGCCTGCCGAAACCCGAGGTGCGCCGCGTGGCCGCCGAACTGGGCCTGGCCGCCGCCGACAAGCCTGACAGCCAGGACATCTGCTTCGTGCCGGAAGGCCGCTACACCACGGTGATCGACCGTTTGCGCCCGCATGGCGCGGAGCCGGGCGACGTCGTGCACATGGACGGCCGGGTGCTTGGGCGCCACGAGGGCGTCACCCGCTACACCATCGGCCAGCGCCGGGGGCTGAACATCGCGGTCGGTGATCCGCTGTTCGTGGTCAAGATCGACGCCGACAAGCGCCAGGTGATCGTCGGCCCGCGCGAGGCGCTGCTGACCCGCGCCCTGAGCCTGAAGGAAACCAACTGGCTCGGCGAAGCCGCGACCATCGAGGACGCCGTCGGCCGTCCCGTATTGGCCCGCGTGCGCTCGACCCGCGAGCCGGTGGCGGGGAGGCTGACGTTCGAGGACGGGCAGATCGGCGTGGCCTTGGATCAGTCCGAAGAAGGCGTGGCGCCAGGCCAGGCCTGCGTGCTCTACGCCCCCGAGGCGCCCGACCGCGTGCTGGGCGGCGGCTTCATCGCCCGGACCATCGCGGCGCTCTGAGCTTCTCCCTCCCTGTGGCGGGAAGGCTTCCCATATGGATGGCGGCCCGGGTTCAGGCCAACCCGGCTGGGTCCTCAGATGCTCCCCCGCTGGGGGAGCTGTCAGCGAAGCTGACTGAGGGGGACTATGACTCCTTCAACAGGCCCCCTCCGTCGCGCTGCGCGCGCCACCTCCCCCAGCGGGGGAGGATCTAAAACCGTATGCGATAACCCTGCCCATGGCGGGGAGAGATGGCTATATCTTGCGCATGACCCAGCGCACCGATCCCGTCGTCATCGCTTCCTATGCCCGAACCCCGATGGGCGGTTTCCAGGGCGTGCTCTCGCCGCTCAAGGCGACCGAGCTGGGCGCGGCGGCCGTGCGCGCCGCGGTCGAGCGGGCCGGCGTCAGTCCCGAGATGGTCGAGCAGATCGTCATGGGCTGCGTGCTGCCGGCCGGGCTTGGCCAGGCTCCGGCCCGCCAGGCGGCGCTGGGCGCGGGCCTGCCGAACTCGGTCGAGGCGACCACCGTCAACAAGATGTGCGGCTCGGGCATGCAGGCCGCGATCATGGCGCACGACGCCCTGGCGGCGGGCGGCGTGGACATCGTCATCGCCGGCGGCATGGAGAGCATGACCAACGCCCCCTATCTGCTGAACAAGCATCGCGGCGGCGCCCGGATCGGTCACGACACCGCTTTCGACCACATGTACCTCGACGGCCTGGAGGACGCCTATGAGCCAGGCCGGCTGATGGGTTCGTTCGCCGACGAGACCGCGCGCGCCTACCAGTTCACCCGCGAAGCGATGGACGAGTACGCGATCGGGTCGCTGGCCCGCGCCAAGGCGGCGATCGAAAGCGGCGCCTTCGTCCGGGAAATCGTCCCGGTCGAGGTCGCGAGCCGCAAGGGGACGGAGACCGTCTCCACCGACGAACAGCCGCTGAAGGCCGATCCGGCCAAGATCCCCACCCTGCGCCCGGCGTTCGGCAAGGACGGAGCGATCACGGCGGCGAACGCATCCTCGATCTCGGACGGCGCGGCGGCCCTGGTGATGACGCGGGCTTCGGTCGCCGAGAAGCTGGGCCTGAAGGTGGTGGCGCGGGTCGTCAGCCACGCCGGCCACGCCCATGAGCCTGGCCTGTTCGCCACCGCTCCGGTTCCAGCCATGCAGAAGGCGTTGAAGCGGGCCGGTTGGAGCGTCGACGACGTCGATCTGTTCGAGGTCAACGAGGCCTTCGCCGTCGTCGCCATGATCGCCGAGCGCGAACTGGGCATCGACCGGGCCAGGCTTAACGTCAACGGCGGCGCCTGCGCGCTCGGCCACCCCATCGGCGCCTCGGGCGCGCGCATCCTCGCCACCCTGCTGTCGGCCCTGGAGGCGCGCGGCGGCAAACGCGGCGTCGCCAGCCTCTGCATCGGCGGCGGCGAAGCCACGGCGATGGCGGTGGAACTGGTCTGACGGTTTCGGGCCGGCGGGTTCAACAACACAGGTTTAGGACGGGTCATGGCCAGCGAACTGCGGAATAACCAAACCGATCATCGTTACGAAATGGATGAGCAGGGCATGACCTCCTGGGCGGATTACCGCCTGTCGGGCGACCGCCTCTACATCGACCATGTCGAAAGCCCGCCGGCGCTGCGCGGCACGGGCGCGTCGGGGCGGTTGATGGCGGCCCTGGCCGCCGACGCGCGCCGGCAAGGCCTGCGGATCACCCCGATCTGCGGCTTCGCGGCGGCCTGGCTGCGGCGCAGCCCCGAGTTCGGCGACCTGGTGGCCTAGGAGCGCCCGGCGAGCAGGTGGAGGGTGTTTCCGCGAGCCTCGCAGTCGTCGGCGAGGCGACGCGCGATCTCCCGCACGCCTACCGGATAGGCCTCGCCGCCCTCGGCGATTTCGCATGATAGGCGTTCGAGCTGGATCAGCGCGGCCTCAAGAGCCTGGATCTGCTCACGGGCGAGCAGCCTGGCCTCGGCCTGCAAGTGGCGAATGCGCTCGGAGATGCTGGCTCCGGCGGGGATCGGAACATTGGACCCACAGGTGTCGGTCACGACGCTGAGGGCGGTGGCTGTACGCATAGGACTGACCATCTGGCGCTCCCAAAGCTGCACAATCTGGTCGATGTGTTGCAGGAACCGCGCCAAGCCGAGCAGAAGCCCTAGTTGCGGGAAGAGATGGCCTCCAGGGTCTGGACCTTCATTTCGCAGTCTTCAGCCATGCGGCGGGCCAACTCGCGCACGCCGGCCGGATAGGCGTCGCCGCCGTCGGAGATCTCGGACGACAGCCGCTCGACCTCGATGATCGCCGCCTCAAGCGCCCGGATGTGCTCGCGGGCGAGGTTCTTGGCCTCGGCCTGCAGGCGCCGGATGCGTTGGGACAGGTCGCCGCTAGGAGGGGATTTGGATTGCTCGGCCGAGTTGTCGGCCACGACGGACAACGGAGGAGACATGGCTCTTAGCCCCTAGACAGCTGCTCGTCTGCGGCCCCCAGCGGACTGCATCGACTGCGCTGCCCCACGTCGAATCTACGCCCAAAGCGGCGCAGTGGTTCCCGTTCGCCCGCCGCCCGCTACGTTGTTGCGGCAGGTGTGGGCTTTGGGTGACAGCTGCGCTTGCAGGGGCGCCACTCTGGCTGGCGGGCGACCAACTGAGCGTTTATTCGCGCCGGCTTCGGCTACAGCTTGCCCTTCCGGAATCGTTCGGCGGCCTCGGCGCGGGCCTCGGCTCGCACCCGCTTGACCGCCGTCCGATCGACTTCCTCGCCGGGGGCGGTGAGGGCGTCGTTGGCGAATTCCAGGTCCATCAGCTTCAGGCGCTTGATCTCGTCGCGCAG
>JBEBYB010000286.1:0-3555 GCA_040391295.1 Phenylobacterium sp.
CTCGCGACGCCTTGGGAATCCCTCCCCGAGTCACGACGCTCGGAAACTGCTCTAGATTAGCTGCCCACATTGTAGCAATCGTTGGGCGAGTTACTAGCGTACCATCAACGATACAAAACGACTATCGGTCCGGGTTAACAAAAATCGGGCGGCAAAGCCGCGAGCCCCGCCACCCGATTGATGAAGCCCTGGAGGGCAAGACTATTACAGCAGGTTAGTTGATTGTTTGTTCGGTTCGAAGAGGCGCTATGCATTAGATGTATTCCCTAATGCTCTTGTAAGAGCAAATTTGGAATGCTTCTCTCCCCGCCGAGGTGTTCCGCTACAATATAATAGAGAATGGTTGGACGATTACAGCTTTTCCACCTCGCCATACGGTGTAGGTCGCAGAGTATATCCCTGGATTCCATCCCGCCTCTGGCGCGCGCCTACCGGTGAAGAACATATACTGCGCCTTGGCGCGGTCGAGTGTTGGTTGTGTGGCATGGGCGATCTGCGCGCCACCGAACCCTTTGATCACGAGTTCCTGCACGTCTCCGCCCTGTAGATTGATGGCACGGACATAGGCAATCAACATCGGTGAGCTGGTTGTCGGCTTGCCAATCCGACCTGCTTCGATTGTCTCCATCGCCGGGGGAGCGGCTGCGAAGCCGGCATTCAGCACAGCCCCGAGTTTATACGCCATGATTCTTGCCGCTTCTGGCGTCCAAAGGCTGTTGCCTGCGCCGCGAGCTGAACAGGTCCCAGCCGCCATGGTCGGCGCGAAAGGGTCCACCATAATTCCGGCCTTGCGAACGGTGAGGTGCAGGTGGGGGTACTCGGTGTTTCCAGAGAGGCCGATGCGGGCCAACGGTTGGCCCGTCAGGACTTGATCGCCCTGCTTTACCACGACGCTGCCTTGCGCGAGATGGCAGTACTGGGTCTCCCATCCGTCGCCCTGGTCGATGACCACGCCGTTCCCGCATTCCTGGCCGGCCACGGACGCGGCCCCATTTGCCTTCACTGCGACATCGGCCAACCCATCGCGCAGGCGAACGACCCGCCCAGGAGCGGCGGCTAAAACATTCACGCCGGCGGACTGCGCCGCCAAATCGCTTAAGCGAATGTCGACGCCACCATGATCCTGATAGGTCTGGGTTCCGCAACGATAGTCCTGGGCGCGGGGGCCTGGATCACGATCCACGAAGTTTTGCACTTCGCAGTTTTTGCCGATTTCACATGCTACTGGAAACGCGAGGCGAGGCCCCGCCGTGGCTTGCGCGGCTGTCGCCAGGCTCTGCAGGGATTCTACCGCCTGGGCGGTAGAATCGCCCGGCGGCGTGCAAGCGCCGATCAAACCGGCCAAAATCAGTGGGGCGAGCTTCATCTGTATCTCCTTCGCCTAGGACCCTCCCCAAAGTCACGGCCAGAAATGTGATCGGCCATCAGAAGCCGATACCTGTCAGGTCCTTCAGTCGTGACTGGTCGCACGCGTAGAGATCGCGCAGAAAGGCCGCATCGTCCGCCGCCAGCTGGGCGCCCACCTCCCGGCCGACATGCACTTCTCTGTGCGCGACCGCGCCGCGCCTGGGAATGCCCAGGAAATCAGCGACCTGACTAAGGGCATCGCCGGGATTTTCCCGTAGGCTATCCGCTGTCAGAATAAGAACCTGTTCTCGCGGAAAGATAGAGAACAAACGCTCGATCTGTTCGCCGTAGAAGCCGCGCTCCACATAGGAGAACTCCCGGTGGACGCCCCAAGGCTCGGCGGAAAACAGCCGCTGCCGGCCCTCCCGGATGCACCATGAGAAGGGATTCGTCTCGGCACCGCGTGCGTGCTCCATACGCCAATGGGACCAAGCGCGCATCACTGGGTCGCGGAGCATGATGATGAGACGGGTATTCGAGTTGTAGGCTGAGATACGCTGCATTGCGTTTGGCCAATAGAGATAGATCGGTGTCGCCTCACCCCGGATCGCCGGCCCGGCCGCCTCGAATTGAGCGTGGTAGGGGCCGTAGTCCGGCGCCGACCAATCGACGCCCTCATCGTCAAAAAAGTGAACTTCTTTGACCCTGGATAGTGCCACAGCAGAACTATCGCTAAGGTAGTCAAATAGGGCGGTCGTGCCAGCCTTCTGGACACCAATAACGATAAAATTCACCAGTGGCATGGGCACGGCGTTTCCTCAAATTGGACGCTGGTGGCGCTGTGACGTTGGATACGACTTCATCGCGCAATCGACACGCGATAAGAGGGGGCGATTGCGTTGGCGGCGTGGCGGGGAGCTCGAGCGACGTTTTGTAGAATTATTGTCGAGCTGCGGCGGACGGGCCCCGTCAGTGCAGGGATGAACGGAGAAACGAAATGAAGGTCGTCATTCTGGCCGGCGGCCTCGGTACGCGGATCTCCGAGGAAAGCCACCTGAAGCCCAAGCCGATGATCGAAATCGGCGGCCGTCCGATCCTCTGGCATCTGATGAAGGTGTTCTCCGAGCATGGGTTCAACGACTTCATCATCTGCCTTGGATATAAGGGCTATGTGGTCAAGGAGTACTTCGCCAACTACGTGCTCCACAATGCCGACCTGACCGTCGACCTGGCCAAGGGCAGTGTCGAGTACCACGCCACCAACCATGAGCCCTGGCGGGTCACCCTCGTGAACACTGGCGAGGAGACGATGACCGGCGGCCGGCTCAAGCGCGTGGCTGAGTACCTGCCCGCCCGCGAGCCGTTCTTCCTGACCTATGGCGACGGCGTCGCCGACGTCGACCTCAAGACCCTAGCCGCGTTCCACAGGGCGCACGGCAAACAGGCGACAGTCACGGCGGTGGCTCCCCCTGGCCGTTTCGGCGCCCTGGAGATCATCAACGGCGGCGTGCAACGCTTCATCGAAAAGCCGCCGGGGGACAATGGGCTGATCAATGGCGGCTTCTTTGTGCTGCAGCCCGAGGTCATTGACCGGATCGCCGGCGACTCGATCACCTTCGAGGCTGAACCGTTGGAGAGTCTGGCGCGCGACGGCCAGTTGATGGCTAGGCCGCACGACGGCTTCTGGGCAGCCATGGATACTTTGCGCGACAAGAACCATTTGGAAAGCCTGTGGGCTTCGGGGCAGGCGCCGTGGCGTATCTGGAAGTGACCCGGCCGGACCCCGCCTTCTGGTCGGGCAAGCGTGTCCTGCTGACCGGGCATACCGGCTTCAAGGGCTCGTGGGCCGCGATCTGGCTTGCCGTTATGGGCGCCAGGATCACGGGCTTGGCGCTGGTGCCGGACCAGGCACCGGCGCTGTTCGATCTGGCGGGCGTCGCCGGCCTCGTCGAATCCCGCATCGCCGACCTGCGCGATCAGGCGGCGGTCGAGCGGGCGCTGCAGGACGAGACCTTCGATCTGGTGCTGCACATGGCCGCTCAGCCGATCGTGCGAACCTCGATCGAGGACCCGGTCGCAACCTTCGCGGCCAATGTTCTGGGGACGGCCCATCTGCTGCAGGCGCTCCGTCGCCAGCCCGCCTTGCAGGCGGTGCTTGTGATCACCTCGGACAAGGTCTACGCCAACAACGAGCAGGGCCGCGCCTTC
>JBEBYB010000287.1:0-3551 GCA_040391295.1 Phenylobacterium sp.
CGACGACCATCGAGCCGGTCGGCTCGTGGATCGGCAGGCCGGCGCCGATCGCCGCGGCCATCGGCTCGTCGATCAGGCCCACGCGGCGGCCGCCGGCGTTCAGGCAGCTGTCGTTGATCGCGCGACGCTCGACGGCGGTGGCGCCCGACGGCACGCACACGATCACCTTGGGGTTCACGAAGCCCTTGCGGTTGTGAACCTTGCGGATGAAGTACTTGATCATCTCTTCGGCGACTTCGAAGTCGGCGATGACGCCGTCGCGCATGGGGCGGATGGCCTCCATGTGGCCCGGCGTGCGGCCCAGCATCTGCTTGGCCTCGATGCCCACGGCGTGGACGACCTTGCGGCCGCCGACATTGCGTAGCGCCACGACGGAGGGCTCGTTCAGAACGATGCCCTTACCCTTCATGTAGATCAGCGTATTGGCGGTGCCGAGATCGATGGCGATGTCGTTGGAGATAGCGCCGAAGAGGGACGAAAACATGCAGGGCCCTGGAGGTGGGAAGCGGATTGGCGGGGTATGCGAAGCCCAGGCTGCCAACGCTTCGTTTCGAAACTCGAAACGTCTTGCGGCGTCAGCCTCCGCTTGCAGGACAGGTGGTCCGTGTGCCCTGCCATTGGGTTCATTTCAAGGCTTAATGACAGGCCTGTGGTTTCGCGTCGCACGCGAGTGATCAGATAGGGTGCTGCACGACCTCCCACGACATGCTGAAGCTTCAGGCCGCAACCGGACGCGGGGCCGTGATCTTGCAGCGCGGACCGGCTCGCGCGAAGTCGAAATCGACCGATCCATCCGTGACCCGCTCAATCGCGCCACGGATGGATCTGAGCCCGAAGCCGGCGCGCTGGGCTTCACCACCCTGATCGGCGCTGGCGAACAGGCTGCTCTCGCGGCGATTGTTCCGTCGAGTCGGCGAACTTGGCGGCCCCAGGGTCGATAGTCGCCCGACTGTCGCCCTGGAGTGACAGCCGCGCTCGCCTGCGGCGACTACTACTCCTGCCCCGCCTATCACCGTTACGGCCAAGTCAGCGCATCCTATGTCACCCCGTCAGGCCGTCCTGGGCGTCGAGAACGCCAGCTTCTTCTACGGCTCCAGCCGCGTCTTCGAGGGCGTCAGCTTCCAGCTCGACGACGCCCGCACCGCCCTGGTCGGCGAGAACGGCGCGGGCAAGTCGACCCTGCTCAAGTGCCTGCTGGGCGAACTGGAGCTGATCGACGGTCAGATCGTCCGCTCGCGCGGCCTGAAGATCGGCTACGTGCCGCAGGACGTCCCCAAGGGCCTGGCCGACCGCACCGTCCGCGAGGTGCTGGAAAGCGCCCTGCCGGTCACCGACGGCTCGGACGACTGGAAGGTCGACGTCCTGCTCGGCGAGATCGACGTGTCCTACGAGACCGCCCAGCAGCCGTTCGGATCGCTCAGCGGCGGCTGGCAGCGGCTGATGCTGATCGCCGCCGCGGCCCGGCTGTCCGAGCCCGACCTGCTGATCCTCGACGAACCGACCAACCACCTCGACCTCTCCAACATCAACACCCTGGAGATCTGGCTCGGCGAGAACGACCGCCTGCCGATGCTGATCGTCAGCCACGACCGCGAATTCTTGGAGCGGACCACCACGCGCACCCTGTTCCTGCGCGCCGACGGAGCCCACAGCTTCAAGACCCCGTTCATCGAGGCGCGCGAAGCCCTGTTGCAACGCGACGCCGCCGACGCGATGCGCAGACAGGTCGAAACCAAGGAGATCGAGCGGCTGCAGAAGGTCGCGGCCCGCTACCGCGTCTGGGGCGTCAAGAACGACAAGTTCCACAAGCGCGCCAAGGCCACCGAGAAGCGGATCGACCGGATCGAGGCTGAACGCACCGGCGCCTATTCGGCTCGCGAGCGGCGGCTGGAGCTGCACGACGGCGAGATGGACGCCAAGGTCGCCCTGCGCGTCCAGAACTACGGCGTCACCACGCCGGACGGCGGCCGCAAGCTGTTCCACATCGACCGTCTGGCGGTGGCCACCGGCGACCGGATCGCCCTGCTCGGCGTCAACGGAACCGGCAAGTCGATGCTGCTGGGCGCCCTGGCCCGGGCCTTCAATCCCGAGCTTGAGCACTATGACGGCCAGGCGCCGATCCGCTTCAACCCGCAGAGCCGGCTGGTCTATTTCGACCAGCGCATGGCCGCCCTGCCGCTGAAGACCAGCCTGGTCGACTACCTGGCCGAGATCGACGGCGCGACCACCCGTGACGCCAACGCCCTGCTGGCCAAGGCCGGCTTTCCCTATGTGCGGATCAAGGGCCCGATCGGCGATCTCAGCCACGGCGAGCGCGCGCGCCTGACCTTCCTGCGCATGCAACTGTCCAAACCGAACCTCTACCTGCTCGACGAACCGACCAACCACCTGGACATCGAGGGCCAGGAGGAGCTTGAAGCCCAGCTTGAGAGCTCGGACGTCGCCTGCCTGTTCGTCTCCCACGACCGCTACTTCACCCGCTCGGCCGCCACCCGGTTCCTGGAGATCCGCAAGAAC
This sequence comes from Phenylobacterium sp., assembly GCA_040391295.1. GTDB lineage: Bacteria > Pseudomonadota > Alphaproteobacteria > Caulobacterales > Caulobacteraceae > Phenylobacterium. The sequence goes on from JBEBYB010000287.1 coordinate 2,518, forward strand.
CGCCTGGTCGAGGTCGACAGTCCCGACGCGTTCTTCGCCGCCCAATAGGCGCGGGCGGCGAAGCGCGCTAACTGGAGGCATGCAGAAAGTGATCACCTGGGGCGGTCGGGCCGCCCTGCTCGTCGTCTTCGCGGTGTGCCTCGTCGGAGCCCTGGACCCGCACTACAACGCGCGCAAATGGGCGCCGCCAGCCGACGCGACCATGCACATCATCTACGGCTACCTGCTGACGGTGCTCAGCATCGCCGCCTTTCCGCGCACGAAGCCGTGGTTGATCGGCGGGTTCTATCTGGCGCTGGGCGCCGGCCTGGAAATCACCCAGATCTTTGGCGTCGTGTCGGGGACCTTCCAGATGAAGGACCTGTTCGCCAATGTCGCCGGCGTGCTGGCGGCGCTGGCGCCGCTGGCATTGGCCAAGCGAAAGGCGCGGTGACGAGGCCTCCCCGGCCCCATCAGGCGTACTGGAGATAGAGCCCCTGGCCGGCGTGAGGCTGCTCTTGGGCAGGGTTTACATCCGCGGCCTCGACACCCTGGTCGAGATAGGCCAGCGCGGCGGCGGGCGTGAACGCGGTGCGCAGCAGCTTGCGCGTCGGCCCATCGCGAAGAATCCGCGCCACCTGAGCCAGACCGGGCAAGAAGCCGCGCGTATCCTGCTTGGGCCACAACAGGCCGAAAGCCATGCCCACCGGCCGGTCGTCGATGGCCTCATAGGCGACGGGCTGATTGAGCCGCAGGAAGCAGGCGGCCGGCGCGGAAATGCCGCTGATCAACGCATGCGGAATGGCGATACCTGACCCAAAGCCAGTGGAGCCGACCTGTTCGCGGGCGGCCAGGGCGTCGTTGATCGTCTGCGGGTCGACGCCGCTGCGGCGTGCGAGCTGCATCGCGGCACGGGCCAGCACCGCGGCCTTATCGGGCGCCTGGACATCCAGCACGATGTCGCTCTCCAGCAGGACGTTCCGGATCAGCATGTCGATCTCCAACTCTACGCAATCTCAACTGGGCGGCTTCCGGCCGCCAACCATGGTTCAGCT
>JBEBYB010000288.1:0-3538 GCA_040391295.1 Phenylobacterium sp.
CGTCGCGCGTGCCGCGCGCCACCTCCCCCAGCGGGGGAGGATCTAGGTGCTAAGCTTCCCGGGTCTGGCGACGCCAGAGCGCCGCGTACTCGCCGCCCTTTTCCAGCAGCTCGGCGTGAGCGCCGCGCTCGACGATGCGGCCGCGACGCAGGACCAGGATCAGGTCGGCGTCGACGATGGTCGACAGCCGGTGGGCGATGACCAGGGTCGTGCGCCCCGCCCTCACCTTGCGCAGCGTCGCCTGGATGGCTTCTTCCGTGGGGCCGTCCAGGGCGCTGGTCGCCTCGTCCAGCACTAGGACGCGGGGATCGGCCAGCAGCGCGCGGGCGATGCCGACGCGCTGGCGCTCGCCCCCCGACAGCTTCAGGCCCCGCTCGCCGACCAAGGTGGCCATGCCGTTCGGCAGGCCTTCTATGAACGGGCCTAGCTCGGCGGCGGCCGCCGCCGCCCGCACATCCTGCGCCAAGGCGTCGGGGCGGGCGAAAGCAATGTTCGCAAAGATGGTGTCGTTGAACAGCGCTACGTCCTGGGGCACCAGGGCCACGGCCCGGCGAAGCGCGGCCTGCTTGATCTGGCGCAGGTCAACGCCGTCAAGGGTGATGCGCCCGCTTTGCGGATCTATCAGCCGCAGCGCCAGGCGGATCGCCGTGGTCTTGCCCGCGCCCGACGGTCCGACCAGGGCCACGGTCTCGCCCGGCGCGGCGCGGAAGCTGACATCCATCAGGCCGGCCGAGCGGGCGTCGTGGCGGAACTCGACGTCCTGGAACACGATCTCGGCCCCCCGGCCGGTGGCGGGCGGCAGGTCCTGGGCGCCCGGCGCATCGACGATGTCGGGAGTGCGGGCGTTGAGCTCGACCATCTGCTCCATGTCGATGAAGGCCTGGCGGATCTCGCGGTAGTTGAAGCCCAGCATGTTGAGCGGCCCGTAGATGCCGATCAGCAGCAATACCGCCATGGTGACGTCGCCGATCTGCATGCGGCCGGCCATCACCTCGTGGCCCGCCATCACGGTCATCAACGCCAGGCCCAGGTTCAGCACCACCGACTGGATGCCGTTCAGCATCGAGAGCGAGGTGTTGGCCTTCACGCTCGCCTGCACATAGTCGGACATGGCGCCTTCATAGCGGGCCACCGTCCGCTCCTCGGAGCCGAAGGTCTTCACGGTCTCGTAGTTCAGCAGCGCGTCGACCGAGAGGCCGGCGGTGCGGCTGTCGGCCTCGTTCAGCTCGCGCCGGTGCGCCAGACGCCAGTCGGTGATCTTGAAAGTCAGCACCGTGTAGAGGACGATGGTGACGAAGGCGGTGAGCGCAAAGCGCCAGTCCAGCCGGGTGGCCATGACCACCATGGCCAGGATCAGTTCGAGCGCCGTCGGGCCAAGGTTGAACACCACGCTGCGCATCAGGAAGTCGGTGGAGCGCGCGCCCCGGTCGATAACTCGCGCCAGCGTCCCGGTCTGCTTGCCCTGGTGGAAATCCAGGCTGAGCGCCAAAGCGTGGGCGAAAGTCTCGGTCGCGGCCTTGGCCATGGTCGACTGCGAGACCACGGTGAAGATCACGTCGCGGACATAGGGCGCGCAGGCCGACACCAGCCGCAGGCCGGCGAAGGCGATCGCCAGCATCAGGAAGTCCGCGCCGACCACCACCGCCTGACCCGAACCGGGCGCGAGCTTGTTGATCGCATCGCCCAACGCCACCGGCGCGGCGACTCCTGCCAGCTTGCCGATGAAGACCAGGGCCAGGGAGGCGACGATCCGCCACCTCAGCCCCGGGGCGCCCGAGCGCATCACCAGGCGCCCCAGGTCCGCCATCGAGCGCCAGAAGTCGAACTTCACCGAAGCCGGCGCGATCATGTCCGGCGCCGAAGAGCGCCGGCCGGGATGGACGAAGGTCAAATCATACTCATTTCAAGATGATGGTGGACTGGGCGCCGCCGCCTGGCGTCATCCAGTCGATCCGTAGCCCGGCCGGAACGCTTGTGGCGCGGAACGGGCCGCTGGCCAACGGCGCGGCCGAGGTCGTGTCGACATTGACGGTGTTTTCGATGGCGTCGCCGAACACGTCGATCTGATGCACCCCGCCGGCCAGCGGCTGCTGGGTCAGGGCCACGACGTAGCGCCCGCCGGCGTCGGCCCGTCCCTCTGCCAACTGCCGGCCATCGATGTGGATGCTGAGCGCGGCCCCGGCCGGCGCACGGCCCGACACCACCGCCCCACCCTCCCGGTCGAAATCGACCGCGTCGAGCCCGTTCTGGCCGGCGCGTCCGATGCGGACCGCGCCTGTGCCGGCGCGCAGCAACACCGCCTCGCCGGCCGGCGTAATCAGGACATATCCCTCGGCCTGAAGCTGGCGCGCGCCGGCCGTCGCCGACAGGCCGAAGATCCGTGGCTGGGCCGTAATCGGCAGAACCAGGGTCCAGGCGCCCTTGGCGTCCGCGGTCGCGAAACGTGCCTCGCCTTCCGGGGTGGCCAGACGCACGCGGGCGGCGGCGGGCGCTGACCCGGTCAACACCAGATTGGCCCCTTCCGTTCGACTCGCGGTGATCGAGGGCGGCGGCAGATAGGCGGCCTCGACCGGCACGGCCGGCGGCGCCTTGGCGGGCGCGATGGTCGGGGCGGCGCCCTCCCCGCAGCCCGACAGCAACGAGGCCGTCGCAGGCGCGAGCAGGAGCGCGATGAGGAGAGAGCGGACGCGGCGCACGGCTGGCTTGAAACTCCTTGACCCAGGCCTTAGCTAATCGGGCTTTCCCGTCGCGCCCGCAAGCGTGCGGTCCCTTGTTTCTCCAGGAGCCTAACCGGATGGGGCAGGAACCCGACCGCCTCGATTCCGTCTGCGTATTCTGCGGATCGTCCGACGCCGCCGATCCGGCCCTGCTGGCGAGCGCCGCGACGCTTGGCCGTGAACTGGCCAGCGCCAAGCTGACGATGATCTATGGCGGCGGCGGGGTGGGTCTGATGGGCGCTTGCGCGATCGCCGCGCACGAGGCCGGCGGCGAGGTGCTGGGGGTCATTCCGCACTTCCTGAAGGAGAAGGAGCGCCGGCTGGACGTCGTCGAGACCATCGTCGTCGCCTCGATGCACGAACGGAAGCAGATCATGTTCGAGCGCTCCGACGGCTTCGTCGTCCTGCCCGGAGGCATCGGCACGCTGGAGGAGGTGGTCGAGCTTTTGTCTTGGCGGCGGCTGGATCTGCACGTGAAGCCGTTGGTGTTCTACAATCCAGACGGCTTCTGGGAACCGCTGTTCAAGCTCTTCCAGCACACGATCGATCACCAACTGACCCCGGCCAGCTTCATGAACAGCTGGATTTCGGTCGATCGGGTCGAGGATATTGTCCCGGCCCTGATCGGCGCCCAGCCCGCCGGCGCGGACGCAGCGCCCGGCGCGGTACGGATGACCTGAGAGGCGCGAATGCCTTCTTTCCTCCCCAGCGAAGCGGGGGAGGGGGACCGCGCGTAGCGTGGTGGAGGGGGCGGCCTCAAGCGCCGAGCCCAGTCGCGGGGGGGGGGGGGGGGGGGGGGGGGGGGGGGGGGGGGGGGGGGG
>JBEBYB010000289.1:0-3526 GCA_040391295.1 Phenylobacterium sp.
TGGACGAAGCGGCCCTGGTGAAGATCCTCACCGAGCCGAAGAACGCCTTCGTGAAGCAGTATCAGCGTCTGTTCGACATGGAGAATGTCGGCCTGACCTTCACCGACGACGCGCTCAACGCGGTGGCCCGCAAGGCGATCATCCGCAAGACCGGCGCGCGGGGCCTGCGCTCGATCCTGGAGAGCATCCTGCTCGACACCATGTACGAGCTGCCGACCTATGACGGCGTCGAAGAGATCGTCGTCAACGCCGAGGTTGTCGAGGGCCGCGCTCAGCCGCTGGTCATCTACGCCGAGCGTCGAGACAAGGGCGGCGCGGCCTAAGAGCCGGGACGTTCGAAGATGTTCAAGGCCCCGTGGACCCGCTCCATGGGGCCTTTTTCTTTGCGCGCTGAACCATGACCTACGCGGCCCCACCCTGCGACCGGGGCGTGGTCGCGACCACGGAGCGACAGGTCGGCAAGGCCAAGGGGCCTTTGGTCCTGATCGGAACGGTGCTGGGCTCCAGCCTGGCCTTCATCGACGGCTCGGCGGTCAATCTCACCCTGCCGGTGATCCAGCGCGAGCTTGGCGGCGATGCGGCGTCGGCGCAGTGGATCATGAACGCCTATCTGCTGTTCCTGGGCGCGCTGGTGCTGGCGGGCGGCGCTGCGGCTGATCGCTATGGCCGGCGCAACGTGTTCGTGGTCGGGGTGATCGTCTTCTCCTGCGCCTCGGCGCTGTGCGGTCTGGCGCCCAGTCTGCACCTGCTGATCGCCTCGCGTGCGGTTCAGGGGCTCGGGGCGGCGATGCTGGTGCCAGCCAGCCTCGCGATCCTGGGCGCATCTTTCGACAAGGACCGTCGGGCCAGGGCGATCGGCATATGGGCCGGAGCCGGGGGGCTGATGAGCGCCATCGGGCCCGTGCTCGGCGGCTGGCTTACTGACGCCGTGAGTTGGCGGGCGGTGTTCCTGATCAACCTGCCGCTTGCCGCCCTGGCCATCGGCTTCATCCTGGCCGGCGCGCGCGAAAGCCGCGCGGCTCAAGCTGGCCTGATCGACTGGGCCGGGGCGCTGAGCGTCACGGTGGGACTGGCGGCCGTCACCTGGAGCCTGACCGAAGCCCCGGCGCGCGGTTTCACCGCCGAGCCTGTGGTGGCCGGTCTGCTGCTGGGCTTTGGCGCGCTGGCGGCTTTCATCGCGATCGAGCGGCGGGCCGAGAGCCCGATGGTCCCGCTGACCCTGTTCAGTTCGGCGACCTTCGCCGGCGCCAACGGCCTGACCTTCCTGCTCTACGCCGCGTTCAGCGGGGCGTTGTTCCTGCTGCCGTTCCAACTGATCGACGTGCATGGCTACTCGGCGGCGAGCGCCGGCGCGGCCTTGCTGCCGCTGTCGATCGGGCTCGCGGTGCTCTCTCCGCTGGCCGGGGCCATGGCCGCGCGGGTCGGCGTTCGCCTGATGTTGACGGTCGGTCCGCTGCTGGCGGCGGGAGGTTTCGTGCTGCTGGCGGTCAGATCGGGCGAGGCGGGATATTGGAGCGGGGTCTTTCCAGGCCTGGCCGTGCTGGCGGTCGGCATGGGCGTCGCCGTGGCGCCGTTGACGGACGCCGTCCTGGGGGCCGTGCCGGAGGCCTATGAGGGCGCCGCGTCCGGGGTCAATAACGCCACGGCGCGTATCGGCGGCCTGGCGGCCGTGGCGCTGGCAGGCTTCGTGCTCGCGGCCGGAACCGGTGAAACGGCGGGGCTCGCCGAGGGCTATCAGGCGGCCATGAAGGTCGCAGCCATGGTCGCTGCGGCGGCGGGGTTGATCGGGGCGATGACCATTCGTTCGCCCGCGGGCAAGCCCTGGTGAACCGTCATTTTCGCTGCGGGAGCAGCCGGCGCGTGGGGCCTTAGGCGGTGGCCGCGGTTGGTGGCCCATTGGTTGGACTGCAACTATGATGGCGCAGTATGCCAATGTGGAGTTGAAGTAGATGCGCTCTGCGATCTTCACAGCGATAGCCTTCGCCGGCCTAGCCCAGGCGGGTTGTGATCGCGCGACCGCGCCAACCCCCGCGCCAGTCGTCGCAGCGGAATCTGCGCCAGCCTCGCCGGCGCTTCCACCGCCTGTCACCGTGCCCACAGGCAAGTTCGACGCCATTTCCACGACCGCGATGGGCGTGACCGGTGACTTAACCGGGACGAGCGACGGCTTCGTGTTCTCGCAAGGGCAGACCTACGGTCTTGTCGGGACGGGGCAGGCCAAGGGCGCTGATCCCTTTGGGGCCACCGGGGATACTCTGGCGAGCATGCTTGGTGTTCCGGAGGCCGCTGATTTAAAGGTGTTCCGGGTGACAAGGGAGGATCCGGCCAAGGCGCGGAACGGCGGGTTCTGCGGCGCCGATTCCACGACCTTCATCCTCACCAGCGACGGTGTGGATTCTGGAGGCGCGCCGGCCTTGTTCCTGATGGCCTTCAAGGGCGCCAATCCGCCTTCGGCGACCTCGGCCGAGACCGACCTCTGCGGGACCTTCATGTACGCCCCGTCCGCGACGAAATAGCGGCGTGTTCCGCGCCCTGTAGCGGGACGAAGCGGCGCTGAGGGGCTAACAGGGGCGGAATTCTCGAATCCAGAGGCCTCTCCATGCGTCGCCGTTCGCTGCTTTCCATCGCCCTCGCCACGGTCGTCAGCCTTGCCGCGGGCGCTCAAGCGGCTGAACAGGTTGATCTGCTGATCGAGGGCGCGACGGTTATCGACATCGCTACCGGGACCCTGTCTCCCAGGACGAGCGTGGCGGTGCGGGGCGGCGACATTGTCGCGGTGGCGCCGACCGCGACCGCGCGAAAAAATTATACCGCCGCCAAGGTGGTGCAGGCCGATGGCCGCTTCGTCATGCCAGGGCTCTGGGACAACCACGTGCATTTCGGCGGCGGGCCGGAATTGATCGACGAGAACAAGGCCCTGCTGCCGCTCTACCTGGCGCACGGGATCACCAGCGTCCGCGACGCCTCCGGCGACCTGCCGCAGGACGTGCTGGCCTGGCGGGCCGAGGTGGCGTCCGGCAAGCTGCTGGGCCCGACGATCTACACCTCGGGACCCAAGATCGAAGGCCTGAAGCCGATCTGGAAGGGAACCCTTGAGGTCGGGACGCAGGCCGATGTGGACGCCGCCCTGACCAAGCTGCAGGGCCTGGGCGTCGACTTCGTCAAGGTGACCGACAACACCCTGACGCCGGGCCTGTTCCTCTATGCGCTGAAGCAGGCCAAGGCGCGCGGGCTCACCACCTCGGCCCACATCCCCGCCGCGCTCACCGTCGAGCAGGCGAGCGAAGCTGGCCTCGGGTCGATCGAACACATGGGTTACGCCCTCAAGATGGGCTCGCCGCAGGAAGCGCAGATCGCCGCCGATGTCGCCGCGGGCCGCATCACGGGCGCGGAGGCCGGGGTCCGCACGCTGGCGACCTTCGATGAGGCCACCGCGAGCGCGGCGTTCCGTAAGCTCGCGGCGCGCGGAACCTTTGTCACCCCGACCCTGAACGGCAGCAAGGTCACCGCCTATCTCGACCGGGAC
>JBEBYB010000290.1:0-3488 GCA_040391295.1 Phenylobacterium sp.
AGGATGACGACTTTGGCCTACGGTCGCTTGCGGACCAGGGCGTCGAGGCTCCAGATCCCAGGGCCGGCGAAGACCAGGTACAGGAAGATGAAGCTGTAGAGGATCGCCGCCTCGCCGCCGTTGAGCGCCGGCCAGAACCCCTGCGGCGCGTGGGCCATGAAGTAGGCCGCCGCCATCTGGCCTGAGCAAACGAACGCCGCGATGCGGGTGAAGAGTCCGAGGGCCAGCAGGCCGCCGCCAATAACCTCGATCCAGGCCGCGGCCATCAGGATCATCGGCAATGGATCGGGCGCGCCCGGCTGCGGTCCGGGGAACTGAAACAACTTCATCAGGCCGTGCTCCATGAAGAGCAGGGCGGCGATGATCCGCAGGAGGCTGAGCGCCCGCGGCGCCCAGACGTCGAGGTTCGGCATGTCGTATCCCTCCCTACGCGCGCCCCAGCGGCGCGCGATCCCCCGGGAGATCAGGCCGCGCGGCGCCCGTCGGCCTCCGCCATCCGCATGATCGCCACATAGTCGGTCTTGCCGGTGCCCAGCACCGGGATCTCGGTGACCTTGATGATCTTTTTCGGCACAGCCAGTTCCGGCGCGCCGATGGCCTTGGCGTGGGCGAGCAGGGGGCCGGTCTCGGCGTCCCGTCGGTCGGTGACCAGCACCAGGCGCTCGCCCTTCTTCGGATCGGGCATGGCGATCACCGCGTGACGGCTCTCGGGCCAGACGGCGATGGCGATGTCCTCGGCCGCGGTCAGGGAGACCATCTCGCCGCCGATTTTGGCGAAACGCTTCACCCGGCCGAGGATCTTGATCCAGCCGTCGTGGCTGATCTCGACCACGTCGCCGGTGTCGTGCCAGCCGCCGGGCGGCTCTTCCATGACGCCGTCGGCGTTCAGATAGCCCGACATGATGTTGGGGCCGCGGACATAAAGCTTGCCGCCGGGGATGCCTTCGACCGGCTCAAGCCGGGTCTCGACGCCGGGCAGCAGGCCGCCGACCGTGCCGCGACGGTTATCGGTGGGCTTGTTCACCGCAATGACCGGCGAGGCCTCGGTCGCGCCGTAACCCTCCAGAACCGGGACGTCGCCGAAGCGGTCGCGGATCAGGTTGTGGGTCTCGTCGCGCACCTTTTCGGCGCCGCAGACGATGAACTTCAGGCCCGACAACTCGTCCGGTTCGGAGTTGCGCGCGTACTGGTTCAGGAAGGTGTCGGTGGCGAACAGGATCGCCGCGCCGGTGTCCTTGATCAGCGGCGGGATCTGTTTGACGTGCAGCGGAGAAGGGTACTCGAACGCCTTCATCCCCTTCAGCAGCGGTAACAGCACGCCGCCGGTCAGGCCAAAGCAGTGGAAGGTCGGCAGCGGGTTGAACATCACCCAGGAGGGATCGAGCGGAATGTGGGCGGCGACCTGCTCGACATTGGCGATCAGGTTCGCCTGGCTCAGGACGACGCCGCGCGGCGCGCCAAAGCTGCCGGAGGTGAACAGGATCACGCCGGGGTCCGAGGGCTTGGTCGCCGCCCGGAAACGCCTTGGGAAGCTGCCGGCTGCGGCGGCGAACACCTTGTCGGCCAGGCCGATCGTTTCGCGGACGTCTTCGAGATAGGTGACGGTCGTGATCGGATCGAGCGCGTCGATGATGTCGTGCAGCTTGCCCTGTTCGATGAACCGATGCGACGTCAGTACGCGTTTCACGCCGGCCAGTTCGCAGGCCGCCTTGATGTTCCGGATCCCCGCCGTGAAGTTCAGCATGGTCGGCGTGCGGCCAAAGGCGTGCAGGGCGAAGAAGGTCACCACCGCGCCAGAACTGGCCGGCAGCATGACGCCGACCCGCTCGCCCTGGCTGGTCAAGGCGGCGATCTTGCGGCCCAGGGCGAAGGCCGCCCGGAACAGATCGGTATAGCTGAGCGGCTTGCGCTCCTGGTCTTCCAGGATCGGCTTGTTGGCGCCGTAGGTGTTGCGGGCGTCGATGAGCGCATCGAACAAAGCACGCTCGGACACACGCGGATCAAATGAACGCGACAAAGGCGAAAACCTCCCCGAACGTCTCGCCGTTCTTGTTGGACGCGAGCCTATCGCTCGCGCTCGGCATTGAAAAGATATGTTACACGGCGTGAGGCCGTAGCGGCGATCACCTCTTAGCGTGGGCCCCTAAGATATTGGCTTGTCGGATGAAATTGAGGATCATCTACTATCTCCCGGCCGCGTCTCAACGAAGGCGGTAACGGCCTTCAGCCACGGGGTGCGCCACCGATCGGCCTCCAGATGCAGAGCCGCGCGGCCTTCGGGAATCAGTTCGACACGGCATTGCGGCAGGCGCTGGCAAAGCTCACGAGCGCCCGTTGCCGGGTTGAACATCAACACATTGGTCCGTGTCTGCGGCGCGCCGGTCTCGATCAAGCGACTGGCGGCTTCATAGGCCTTGGTCCAGCCAAGGCTTGGCCCTGCCATCCGCAGATCGGGATTGGCGGCGCGCCAGGCTTGGCCGACCTTCCCGCGCCAGGGATCGTGGGTGACGCCCGCCGCATGATCGTCGGGGGTATTGCGGCTCCAGGGCTTCCAGCCTGGAGGCGGGGCGTCGCTAGATCTCACCGCCCCGAGCAGGCGCCGGCCGGGATCGGCCTTGGCCAATTGCGGCGACGAGGCGATGACGCCGTCCGCCTTCATGCCGGCGCGCACGGCGCTGAGCGCCACGACGACGCCGTCGGCATGGGTCAGCAGCACCAGCGGCGCATCCGGCGCGGGCCTGACCACGACGCGGACGAACTCGCGCAGGGCCGCGATGTCGGGATCAAAGGAGGGGACGTGGCCCAGGTCGCGCGGCGCGACATAGCGGCCCGAGCCGCCTTGCCCCGCGCGGTCCAGGATCCAGACCGTATAGCCGCTGTCGATCAGGTCAGAGGCTGTCTCGAACCACATCTCGGCGGTCTCGCCATAGCCTGGAACCACGACCACCGTGGCGGTTGGGACCCGCCGCGTGCTGCCGACGCCGTAGCGCTGAACCGGCTTGTCGCCGACGCCGATGAACCCCCAGGCCCAGCCTTCCGGCGGGTAGAAACGCGGGGTCAGGGCCGGCGGGACCTGGCTTTCGGCGAACGGTCCCAGCGCGCCGTCGCGACTGCAGGCTGCGAGCACAAGAAGAAGAGCGGCAAACAGGGACGCACGAACCATGGCGAAGTTTGAGCATGCGGCGCGGGGCCGCTCAATCACGCCTTGATCCGGAAGACCAGAAAGCCGATCTAGGCCCTATGGCGACCGTCATCGACACCATCGGGGGCTCACGGCCCCGCCACCCCGAAAAGCAATCCCGCCCGGATACCCCGATCCTGCGCAAACCCGAGTGGCTGCGCGTTCGCGCGCCGGGCTCGGCGGGCTACAACGCCACCCGCGAGATCGTGAAAACCCATGGCCTGGTCACGGTCTGCGAAGAGGCCGCCTGCCCGAACATCGGCGAGTGCTGGAGCCAGAGCCACGCCACCATGATGATCATGGGCGA
>JBEBYB010000291.1:0-3434 GCA_040391295.1 Phenylobacterium sp.
TCGACATTTCCGTCGATCAGCGCCCGCATGATGGTCTGACACCGTTGGTTGATGCGCGCTTGCAAGCCGGCGATCGCGCTGCGAACACAGCCAAGGAGAGCTAACGGCGACCAGCAGATCGCGAGGTCGTGTCTGGTCTACCTGCGCCTAACCATTTTGGATCTCTCTGCAAGACGCCGGCGCTTTAGCAAGCATTGCACTCAGGATGGAGCCACGCTGGGCGGAGGCGACCGTATCGGCGACCCGCGCGCGCCGCAGGCCCAGAGGCCGAGCCGCCCCTGTGGTGGAGTCCACCACTAGCTGTCCGATCGAAGCTACGTCGTCGTCGGCGATCTCACGGTAGCTTCGGACCAAGATATCCTTCCACCCGGCGAGCGGGATCGCGCTTGGTTTTACAGCCGTTCTACCGCGGTCAACTTCGACGGCGCTATGTCGCGTTGGAGGCTCTTGGCTCCATCCCCAAGCAGCCAGGCCCGCCGAGGCGACGAATGTCAGGGTGATCGCAACGTCAGCCCGGTCCACGCGCCTCTTTTTCGGTCTCTCCGGCCCGCCATCGAGTTGCGTGGCCCGCGAGCGCTTCGAGTGAGTTGCATCCATGGCAGGCCAACGCGCGGGCCGCGTTTGGGTTGTCTCACAGTTAAGGCGTTTGCTGCGGAGCAGGGGCGGGGGCGTTAAACGCCGCCGCATCGGCTGGCTGGCGCGCATTGTTCGGTGCCGTCGAAGCAAGATCATCTGCTCGCCAACCCCAGGCGGCGAACAAGGCGATCCCGGCAAGCAAGGTGGAAACCACCAGGACAATAACGACCGGGCGACCCATGCGACCTTGTCGCGCGCTGGTCGCGCTGATTTTTCTATGTGGACCATCACCATTGATCGACATGTTCGAACTCCTTCGTAGCTGCGAGCGGCGCTCCGGCGGCTAAGAACGTCACGCGCCCACTCACGTTCCAGATGGGGCCCGCCAACAGCGGCGTCGTTGGTGCGTAGGGCGCCGAGATCTCACGCCGCCTCGGCAGGGAGCGATCGTTTGGCCGCCTATTCAGCCTTCCACCTTCAGCCCGAATGAATTTGGTTTGGCCAGCAACTTACGATGGGGCTGATCGTTAAGCGTTGCCCTTGCAACAACGAAAAGCGCCTCCATGAAATACCTCGTCGCCGCCCTGAGTATGGCCGTCTCGACCGCCGCCGTCGCACAAACGCCTTCGACGACATCGGCCCCATCAGCGGCCCAGCAGGAGCGAGTGGATGCAATCCTCGGGGCGCTCTTTGGTGACCGCAACGGGCAGACATCGCTCGAGACACAGTGGTCGATGGGGCGGCTTCCGCTGGCTCAGCAGCGAGCGCAGTACGAATCTCGGATCGACGGCGACGTTCGATCCGGCGCGCTCAGCTCTTTCTCCGGAAATCGCGCGAAAGCCGACTACCGCGCGCTGGTCGGCCTAGAGGCGCGCTATGGGGCTGATCGTCGCTTCACTCCACAGGAACGGGCTGACCTCAACGCTCGCTATAACAGTCTGACCCAACTGGTCGCCGAGGGGGGCTACTCTGGAGGCGTCTCAGGGGGCGGTTCGGTCGCTGACCAACGCGGCGAGTTTGAGAGCCGCGTCGACAACGCCGTGCGCGCACGCCAAATCAGCCGCACCCAGGGTACTCAACTGAAGACCGACTTCGCCAGCCTGGTGCGGTTGGAAGAGAACTATCTGCGTGACGGCGCGCTGAGCGTGCGCGAGCGCGATGAACTTGAAACCAGGCTCGATGCTCTCGATACGCGCGTCGGCGACGTTGGCGGCTCGGCCAGCCGGCCGAGAGATTCGTCGGTCCGCTTGGAGGCCATCGCCAGAGCGCTGCCGGCCAGCGGCTTGTCGTCCAGCGGGCAAGCTCAGTTGAGGGTGGAGCATGAGGACTTGACCAGGTTGGCCGCAGCCTATCGCCGCTCCAATCCCTCCCAGAACGACCTAAGCTATCTCGATCGCCGCCTTAGCGATCTGGAGGGGCGTGCGCGCGTGCGCTGGTAGGATCAGCGGCGCAGATGCGCTTCTGCCTCGCGCCGAGATCGCCATGCATGAGACCTAGGCGGGGCGCGCGGCTTGAGCCTATGGCGACTGCGGCCCCCTACACCGGCCAGAACTTGTCTGGATAAAGATGGGGCGACCATAGAGTATGAGCCCTTCCGCGTCGGGCGCTCGGCGTACTGCTGTTTTTCGGACCCTGCATGGCCCTGGTTAAAACGTTTAAAATCCCCGAAAGCCTCGCAAAACGGTGAGATCAATCCCTCCGTCCCGGCCGCGGGACCCGCGGTGGCGGTGAACGCTCTGGTTGGCCTGGCCGCCCAGGCCCCCTCCGGTGAGATGAAGTGGCCTTGCGCCGTGGTGTTCGGGGGCGCCGGGTGGCGCAAAGCCGTCTGACCCTTTCTCTCAAGCCTCTGGCAAGCTGACCGGTCTAGAATCCTCTAACCTAGGCGTGTGCCGCATCGCGCTCGACGGCACGTCCTCAGTAGGCCGTAAGATTGATCGGCGAGAGAGGAAAGGGAGCTTCGAAGATGTTGATCTCGTGGCATTGCTGGAAGCGCTCGGCCAACCTGCGCTGAGCAGGGCTAGGGTCGAGGAGGCGTCGACGATGCCTGGCAGGCTTAGAAACTGCTGGACCATGACGAGGTCGTGCTGCTCGACGCCGATCTGGCGAAAGTTCCTGTCCTGGTGGGGGGCGGTGTTCTTCGGAGACATTCGGAAACGGGCCTTCGGCGGTCGCCACCGTCAGTGGGCGCTGGCCGTTCTCCAGCGGATGTGATCATTTCGACTGGGCAATCCTCGGCGGCCGGGCGCCTTCTGGGCCTGACGCGCCGCCGGACCAGCGCGCGCGCAGCGACTACATCATCGACGACACTTGGCATGTGCTCGGCTTGCGCGGCACCGGCAGCAAGGACATTGTCGTGGGCAGGGCTTTTGTGCCGGAGCATCGAACTCATCGGTTCATCGACTTTTTCACGGGAACGACCCCGGCGGGGACACCTTCACTGCGCCGACCTTCCGTTATCCGTTCGGCATCGTCTTCGCCTACACCCTGGCAGTCGTCACTCTGGGCATGGCCCAGGGCGCGCGGACCTCGTCATCGAGCAGATTCAGGTCCGATTGGGCGCCTATGACGGCGCCAAGGCCTCGGACGATCCGTTTGTGCGCCAGCGCCTCGCCCAGGCCGACGCCAAGCCGACAGCTCCATATGGATCACGGACCGAGCGGCTGGGGATGCCATGCCCACAGCGAGAGCGTCCTGCATGACAAAGTTGCTATATGAGGCTCCGTCGAACTGCTCTCTATCTCTCTCCCTCTGAATATTGGCGACGCGATCTTGCCGCGTTTTCAAACATGAGCGTTAATGGACCATGGTTGATCTAGAGACGCCCCGGAATATATCGCCAGGTTCGCTTGAACCGGGGG
>JBEBYB010000292.1:0-3371 GCA_040391295.1 Phenylobacterium sp.
GCGCGGGGCCGAGGTGGACAACATCCTGCGCTTCGAGCGCGACTTCCCCGGCGCGACGGTGATCCGGCTGGAGCGCAACTACCGCTCGACCAGCCACATCCTGGCCGCCGCCTCGGGCCTGATCGCCGCCAACAAGGGCCGGCTGGGCAAGACTCTGTGGACCGAGAGCACCGCCGGCGAAAAGGTCATCGTCCGCGGCGTCTGGGACGGCGAGGCCGAGAGCCGGCTGATCGCCGAAGAGATCGAGCGCGCCAAGCGGGGCGGCACGGAAAAGGAGCCGCGCAAGTTCCGCGACATGGCCATCCTGGTCCGCGCCTCGTTCCAGATGCGGGCCTTCGAAGAGCGCTTCGTGATGCTGCAAATCCCCTACACGGTGGTCGGCGGCCCCAGGTTCTTCGAGCGGGCGGAAATCCGCGACGTCCACGCCTATCTGCGGCTGATCCAGTCGCCCGACGACGATCTGGCCTTCGAGCGCATCGTCAATGTGCCCAAGCGCGGCATCGGCGACACCACCGTCCAGAAGCTGCTGCATATCGCCCGGGTCGGCGGCGTGCCGGTGATGGCGGCGGCGCGCCAGGCGGTGCAGACCGACGAACTGGCCGCCCGCACCCGCACGGCGCTGTCCAACTTCCTGCGCGACCTCGACCGCTGGCGCGCCCAGGCCCAGACCATCCACCACGCCCGGCTGACCGAGCAGGTGCTGGAGGAGAGCGGCTACACCGACGCCCTGCGCCTGGACAAGACGCCGACCGCCCAGACCCGGCTGGAGAACCTCAAGGAGCTCGTCCAGCCGATGAGTTCCTTCGACAGTCTGCAGGCCTATCTCGAACACGTCTCGCTGGTGATGGACATGGACCGCGGCCCCCAGGCCGACGCGGTGCAGATCATGACCCTGCACTCGGCCAAGGGTCTCGAATTCCCGCTGGTCTTCCTGCCCGGCTGGGAGGAAGGCGTCTTCCCCTCGCAGCGCAGCGTCGATGAAAAGGGCGAAAAGGGTCTCGAGGAGGAACGCCGTCTGGCCTATGTCGGCATCACCCGCGCCCGCGAGGAGGCCCGCATCTCCTTCGCCGCCAACCGCCAGGTCTATGGCCGCTGGACCAGCCAGCTCCCCTCGCGCTTCGTCGACGAACTGCCGCTGGCCAATGTCGAGGCGACGTCCGAGACCGGCTATTACGGCGGCGGCCCGGGCATGCAGCAGCAGCACGGCTCGCGCTGGGACGAAACCCCCTCGTTCGGCGCGGGCTATTCCTCGCCCGGCTGGAAGCGCGCCCAGGACCGTAACTTCCACGGCAGCCATCCCGGCCGCGGCCCGGTGATCGAGGGCGAAGGCCGGCTGGTCGTCTCCGAGTCCTCGGCGGCCAGCGACTTCAAGCGCGGCGAGCGGGTGTTCCACCAGAAGTTCGGCTACGGCAAGATCAAGTCGGTGGACGGCAACAAGCTCACCGTCTCGTTCGACAAGGCCGGCGACAAGAAGGTCATCGACAGCTTCGTCACGAAGGGCTGACGCCTCCTTCACGCCCCCCCCACGCTCGTCATGGCCGGCCTCTTGAGCCGGCCATCCATAGACTCCGCATTGGGAAGTCGGCCTTCAAGCCGGCGCATATGGATCTCCGGGACAAGAGCCCGGGGATGACGAACCTGGAGGGGTGGCCGCACAGCGCCATTGCCCACGCCGGCGCTCTACGCCAACCTGCCCCCAACCAGAAACGTCGGGAGGGGCCCATGCCCGAGACCACCGCCAACGGCATCTCGCTGCATTACGACATCCACGGGCCGCAGACCGGCGAGCCCATCCTGCTGATCATGGGCCTGGGCGCCCAGATGACCCGCTGGTCGGAGGGCTTCGTGGCCGAGCTGGTCTCGCGCGGCTACCGGGTGATCCGCTACGACAACCGCGACGTCGGCCTGTCGCAAAAGCTGGACGCCGCCGGCCCGCCGGACATGCCGGCCGTCTACACCGCCCTGATGTCGGGCCAGAAGCCGAACGTCCCCTATCTGCTCTCCGACATGGCCGCCGACGCGGTCGGTCTGCTGGACGCCCTCTCCATCGACCGCGCCCACGTCGTCGGGGCCTCGATGGGCGGCATGATCGCCCAGATGGTCGCCGCCGAGCATCCGCAACGCACCCTGTCGCTGACCTCGATCATGTCCAGCACCGGCAATCCCGCCCTGCCCCCGGCCAAGCCCGAAGCGATGGAGCGGCTGCAGAACCGCGGCCCCGATCCGCTGCACGACCTGGACGCCTTCCTCGACCATGGGCTGGTCAGCTCCCAGGTCCTCGGCAGCCCCGGCTATCCGGTCGACGCGGTGGAACTGCGCGCCCAGCTTCGTTCCGACTATGAGCGCTCGTTCTATCCGGTCGGCTTCGCGCGCCAGATGGCCGCCATCGTCGCCAGCGGCGACCGCCGCCAGGCCCTGGCGACCATCACCGCCCCGACCGTGGTCATCCACGGCGCCGACGATCCGCTGGTCCCCAAGCAAGGCGGCGAAGACACCGCCGCCACCATCGTCGGCGCCGAACTGCACCTGATCGCCGGCATGGGTCACAACCTGCCGGCGCCGCTGATCGTCCCGGTCTGCGACCTGATCGAACGGGCCGTGGCGCGGGCGCGCCTTTCGGCCTGAGCCGTGTTACAGGCCCGCCGTGAGCAACTAGCAACGCGAGACAGGCCGCCGATGATTCAACCAGGTGCGACGTTCAAGGAAAACCTCCAGCAACTGCCGCCGGTTGACGGCGTGCAACGCATCGACCTCCTTGACGGACAGGGAACTGTGGTCGCCTGCATCGAAAACCAGCCGGGCAAGCAGGGCTCGTTGGCCGTCTACCAGTACCTGAAGCAGTCCTTTGCCGTCCTGGATGCGCCAGCCGCGAACCACGGCCTGGCCGTGTTCGCCGAGCACACCGCCGATGCCCGCAACCGCCCCGGCGCGCATCCGAACATCGACCGCCTGCTGGAGATCGCCGCCGGCGGTGGTCCGCTGCATATTGAAATCATCGCAGCCGCCGCGATCTGAAGCCAAGGTCGCGTGCGCCGCCAGCCTCCCTATTTAAGGGGCCAAGGAGAAGGAGACGCACGCCCATGTGCCGCAACATCAAGACGCTGTTCAACTTCGATCCGCCCGCCACCGACGCGGAAATCCGCGACGCCGCGCTGCAGTTCGTCCGCAAGATGTCCGGCTTCAACGCTCCATCGAAGGCCAATCGCCTGGCCTTCGACGCCGCCGTCGACGAGGTCGCCGCCGCCGCCCATCGACTGTTCGAGAGCCTCGAAACGACCGCCAAGCCCAAGGACCGCGAGGACGAGGCCGCCAAGGCCAGGGCCCGCTCCGCCGAGCGCTTCGGCGCGAAGCAACCCGCCTAGCTTCGTCAG
>JBEBYB010000293.1:0-3326 GCA_040391295.1 Phenylobacterium sp.
GGCCAAGGGCGTCGTCATCTACACCGTCGGCTTCAATGTGAGTAGCGACGCCAAGGTGCGGAAGCTCATGAACGACTGCGCGACGTCGCCTGAATACGCCTACATGCCTTCGGGCGGCGCGCAGTTGAACGTGGCGTTCCGGGCGATCGCCCAGGACATCAACGCGCTGCGGATTTCGAAATAGCGGATTGGCGCGCCAGGCTCCCGGCGCGCCAATCTGTTTCAGCCGGCCTGTTCGGGCGACTCGCCCCGCTCGGCCAACTCGGCCTGGGCGGCGAGCTTGCGCAGGCTCTCCTCGTGACCCTCGCGGGTGATGCGGTAGAGCGAGACGCAGAGAATGGCCGCGCCGTAGAGCGTCGCCAGGACCACCAGGTAAACCACGCCCAGATTGTTGACGACGTCCTGGCCGACCTGGCCGGGCTTGGCGTCCTGCGGGAAGCCGATGGCCAGCAGGATCATCGCCGAGGCGAAGATCCCCACGCCTGAAACCGCCTTGGAGACGAAGGCGGCGGCGGAGAAGAACAGACCCTCCGAGCGGCGGCCGGTGCGCAGTTCGCTGTCTTCGACCACGTCGGCGATCATCGAGGAGATCAGGATGGCCGAGGTGATGGTGAAGGCGGTCGACAGCGCCGTCTGAACGAACAGCAGCGGCAACAGGATCGGGTCGCCGTTCTCCGGGAACACGCCCAGCAGCCGCAGGCTGATCGGGGTGAAGGCGATCAGGAAGGCCAGGACCTTGGTGATCTGGGCGGCGGTCTTCTTGCCCAGGCGCTTGGAGAGCGGCGCGGCCAGGGCGAAGGCGAGCACGGCCGAGACGAACGTCGCCATCGCCAGGATGGCGATCTGGCCCGAGGGGAGCTGCCAGAAGTAGGTGTTGAAGTAGAGGCTGAGCGACAGCACCAGGCCGCTGGCCATGGCGTTGAACAGGCCGGCCCCCATCAGCACCAGGAACGACTTGTGGGTCAGGGTGCCGAACATCTCCTTGGCGAGCTGGCCCAGCGAGACCTTGCGCTGGGGCGGCATCTTGAAGTTGGCGATGTGGCGATGGGTGCCCAGCGACGAGACGATGATCGCCACCAGCATGACCCCCGAGGCGACCAGGGCGTAGGTCTGGTAGCCGGCGCGGTTGAGCTGCCCGATGGGGTTCTCGGCGTCAGGCTTCAGGAAGACCTTCAGCGCCAGGACGGTCATCACCAGCCCGCCGAACCAGCCGAAGAAGTGGCGGTAGGCCAGGACCTTGGTGCGCTCGTCGTAGTCGGTGGTCAGTTCCGGCGCGAGGGCGGCCGAGGGGATCTCGTACATGGTGATGAAGCTGCGGATGATCACCGCGACGACGATCAGATAGATGAACAGCGCCCCGTGCGACCAATCCTGCGGCGGGTTCCAGAGCAGCAGGTAGGAGGCGGCGACCGGCAGGGCGGCGGCGTACATGAACGGGTGGCGGCGGCCCCAGCGCGAACGCCAGTTGTCCGAAACCTGGCCCATGATCGGGTCCAGCAGGCTGTCGAACATCAGGGCGACCATGATCGCCAGGCCCACGGTCGCCGAGGGCAGGCCGACCACCTGATTGTAGAAAATCAGCAGGAGATAGGAAAAGCCTTGGTCCTTCACCCCGAAGGCGACGGAGCCGACCCCGTAGAAAAGCTTGGTGGGGACGCTGAGTTTCCCCGATGTTTGAGCTTTGGGTACGGCTTCGGCCACGGCGTTTCCTTAGGATGGTTTCCTGTTTTGTAGACGCGACCGGCTAGCCGAGGGAAGCGGAAGGTTTCGAGCTTCCTATTCCGCCAGGCTGGCGGCGGCGTTCAGCGTCGCCACGTTCTGCTCATGGGTGTCCTTGTCGATTTTGTAGAACAGCAGGACCACGATCGAGAGGGTGTTCACCGCGAAGGTCAGCGGCAGATAGATCAGCGCCAGTTGGCGCATCACTTCCGGCGGCGCCGTTCCGGCCGCCGCGTCGATCGGGAAGGCGACGACCGTCAGCAGGACGCCGCTCAGGAAGACGCCGATCCCGGCTGTGAACTTCGGCAGCAGGCCATTGGCGGCGAACAGCAGGCCCTCCGAGCGCACGCCGGTGGCGACGGCCGCGTCCTCGACCACGTCGGCGATCATCGAGGAGATGATGATGAAGCCGCCGATGGCCAGGGTGGTGGCGACGAAGGCGTCTATCCAGAGGATCGTGAACACCCAGGGCGAACCGTTGAGCGGCATCAGTCCGAGCAGCCGCAGCAGGATGGGCAGGGCCGCGGTGGTGGTGGCGACGCTGAACAGTCCGATCATCGCGTGCTTCTTGCCCCAGGTCCTGGAGGCGGGCCCGGTGACGGCGATGCCGGCGAAGGAGGCGAGCACCGAGGCCAGGGCCAGGTAGGAGATGTGCGAGGCCGTCAGGCCCCAGAACTCCAGATAGAAGTACTGGCTGAGCGCCCCGGTCATGCCGGAGGCGATCCCGGAGCAAAGGCCGGAGATCATCACCACCACCAGCGAGCGGTTGGACAGGGTGCCGCCGATCTCGCGCAGCAATTGGGACAGCTTGACCTGGCGCTGCGGCGGGACGGCCAGACGCGGGATGTGGTGATGGGTGCCGATCGCCGAAACCAGGATCGAGACCGCCATGACGACGGCCGCCAGGATTCCGTAGTGTCCGTAGGCTTCGCGGTTCAGGATTCCGCCGTTCTGCGGGCTGAGGAAGAACTGGTAGAGCACGATGTTCATGCCGAAGCCGCCGATCACCCCGAAGAAGAACCGGTAGCTGAACAGGCTGGTGCGTTGGTGATAATCGCTGGTCAGTTCGGGGGCGAGCGCCTGGCTGGGCACCTCATAGAGGCTGACGCAGATCCGCAGCAGGGCCAGCATGCCGATCAGATAGACGCCGAGCGCCTCCTTGGGCCAGTCGCTCGGCGCGTTCCAGAAGCCGATGCACGCCGCCGCCGCCAATGGCGCGGAGGCGTACATGAACGGGTGGCGTCGGCCCCACTTCGTCCGCAGCTTGTCCGACCATTGGCCGACGGCGGGATCGATGAAGGCGTCAAGCATCAGGGTCAGCATGATCGCCGTCCCGACCCATAGGGCCGGCAGGCCGATCACCCGGTTGAGATAGGGCTGCAGCACCGCCGAGGAGAGGCCGAGTATCGAGACCCCGAAGGCCACCGATCCGAGCCCGTAGAAAGTCTTGGAGCGAACGCTGAGCCGCGTGCTCGATCCATCGGCGGCGCCCGCCGCGTCGGTTTTGCTCATCTCATCCTCCCCAGGCGAGTCAGGGCCGAGGTCTGCGCCTCAATCTCCTGACCTTCGAATATTCGGTATGAATTCGATCCTGGCAAGCGGTTCGA
>JBEBYB010000294.1:0-3302 GCA_040391295.1 Phenylobacterium sp.
TATTCTTCAGGACCGCTTCATCCAGGGCGCCATGCGCCAGATCACCGGTCGGCCGTCAAACTGATGTTTCACGGCCCCGGCGATGTGGAGCATGACCAAAGCGATCATCGACCAGACCATAGGCGAGCCATGGATCTCTTCGATAGTCTTCTTGAACGCTCGCGGGTCAGCGCCTTCAGTCAGGAACGCCAAGGCGGGGAAGTGCGGCCATTCAAAGCCCCAGAAGGGGATCGGCCGCGGACCAAAGGACTCCATGATCCAGCCGGAAATCGGCAAGGCAAACATCAGTACATAGAAGAGAATGTGAACGGCGTGGGCCGCGTAGCGCTCGATCACTGGCATTTCTGCGGGCGGCGGCGGTTGGGCATGGGTAAGCCGCCAGGCAAGGCGGGAGACTGTCAGGATCAGCACGGTCAGGCCGATCGAGATGTGGAGGCCCTCAATCGTCGCGTGTAGCGGCGTGCGGCCGAGGTCGCCCATATACCAGCCAAGGCTGATCTGAGCGACGATCGCGCCGGCGATCAGCCAATGAAGAAGTATGGCGATAGTCGTGTAGCGCCCCGGTTTTGGATGGGCCGCAGCGGTGTTAGATCTCATCGATGTTGATCCTCCCTGGAATCATGCGTTTGCCGCCGCCACACGAGGGCGCACCGACTGGCATCGCGGGATAGTTTGACTTTCAGCACATCAGAACGTCGCCGCCCGGCCGCATCTGCAGGATGGGGTTTCACCCCTGCGCCTCCTCGTCCGACGCCCAGATGGAATGGGAGTCGATCTGAATCTTGAGCAGGGCGCGGTCAGCCTCGGAACGTGCATCGATCTCGGCTCGGCGGGCGTCATTGGCCTGTCGGCGCGCATAGAGCAGATCAGCCAGATCAAGCTGGCCGGCCTGATAGCTCCGCGCCATCCTTGTCGCGGCGTCGCCCGCGCTGCGAGCCGAAATATCGGCGTTGCGCCAGGCGTCCATCCGCGTGCGGGCGTTGGAGAGATCTGTGTCGGCGACGCCGCGGATCTCGCGTTGGACCGCGGCGAGCTCCAGCCGCGCGGCATTCGCCAACGCCGTAGCTTCATCGACGGCGGCGCGGCGATAGCTGCCGCCGAGCGGGATCGAGGCGACGACCCCTGCGCCCGTCTCCGCCCCGCCGCGTTCACTGAAGAGCCGGACACCGAATGAGGGGTCGGGGATTCGGTCCGCCCGCGCCCGGCGCGCAAGCACGTCGAGACGTTGCGCTTCCCGGTTCGCAGCGCGGATCTCATGGCTCCGGGCGATCACCAGATCCCGTAGCGCCTGAAGTTCGAGTTCGGGGTGGGTGGGCAGGGCCAGCTCAGGCGTTTCGGGCGGCAGAGGAATTTCCGGAAAGGACGCCGCCAAGGCGACACGCGCCTGCTCGCGGGCCGCCAGCGACATCGCCGCCTGCGTGCGCGCTTGCGCGAGGGCCGCGATCGCCTGATCGAGGTCGAGTTGCGCAGCATCCCGCAGCGTGACCCGCCGTTGCACAGCGGCGACAGCGTCCTCGAGGCCTAGAACGGCGTCGAGGTCGTTTCGATAGTGCGCGCCGGCCGTAAGCCAGTCATGCCAGAATCCCGACAAGATAAGCGACATCTGGTGGCGCATGTCCTCCATCCGATTCTCGGCGACCTCGACGCCGAGCGAACCGGCCTCGCGGTCGAGCGCCGCCTTGCCCGGAAGCCGCAATGCCCGCGTGACCGTCGCGTCGAACTCGTCGTAGCCGCGATCTCGGTCGATGTTGCGACGAACATAGGCGCCGCCGAGCGTAACCTCGTGGGGGCCGCTGCGAAGCATGCCGCCGCGGGCTCGCGCCGAGGCGACGCGAGCGGCGGCCGCTGTCACGTTCGGATGATTGCCCAACGCCTCGACCACCTTCTCGGCCGGGGGTAGGTCCGCGCGCTGAGCCAATGCGGGGGCGGCGCTGAAAGCGACGCCCGCCGCAAGGATGACAAGCAACCGCGTCATGCGATCCTCCCTTGGTCGATCAGGGGCGTGGTTCGCCAGCGCACGGGCAATTCCCGGCGAGACGCGTGAACGCGGCGCAAAAGGTCAGGAATCATGTGTTCGTCAATCACCACCTCGAGTGTGGTGCGCTTGAGCGCACCACTGACCTTCTCGGCCGTGCCGGCATCGCCGAAATCACGACCCCGCACAGCCTCAGCTCTCAGGTGTAGTGGGACCTGACAGACGGCCCGCACGGCCTCAACCACGGCCTCCGTATCGTGCACGGCGCAGTGCAGGGTCAGGAGCACGTCAGACATCGACGGCCTCCCGGGAGCCTTCGCCAAAGCGTTCGAACAGGATCGGCAGCAGGATCAGGGTCAGGAGGGTTGAGGTGATGATGCCGCCGATGACGACGATCGCGAGAGGCCGCTGAATTTCTGAACCTGGTCCGCTAGCGAACAGCAGGGGCACGAGTCCAAAGGCCGTGATGCTGGCGGTCATCAGGACTGGGCGCAGGCGTCGCTGTGCGCCCACCCGAACCGTCTCGGCCATGGAACAGCCTTCGGCTCTCAGCTGACGGAAGTAGGCGACCAGGACCAGGCCGTTGAGCACTGCAATCCCCAGTAGGGCGATGAAGCCGACTGAGGCCGGCACCGAGAGGTATTCGCGTGACGCCCATAGCGAGATCAGGCCGCCGACCATGGCGAACGGAATATTGGCCAGGATAAGCAGCGAAGCGCGCAAGGAACGCAGGGTCGCCAACAGAACGAGGAAGATCAGCGTCAGGGCGACCGGGATCACCATCAAAAGCCGGGCCGAGGCCCGCTGCTGGTTTTCGAACTGCCCGCCCCAGACGATCCGGTAGCCGGGCGGCAACGGCACCTTAGCCGCGACGACCACCTTGGCCTCATCGACGAAGCCGACAAGATCGCGACCGCCCACGAACGCCTGCACGAGGGCGAAGCGCGATCCGTTCTCGTGGTCGAGCTTCACCGGTCCCTGCGTGCGAGCCATCTGGGCTATGTCGCCGACGCGAGCGAGAGAGCCGTCGGGCATACGCAATTGGAGATCGGTGAACCGCGTGGCGTCGCTACGCAGGCTCTCATCACCCTTGATGACGATCGGTGTGCGCTTCTGGCCTTCGGCGACGATGCCTGCGTGCACGCCTTCGACCTGGGCGCGGAGCGCGTCCTGCAAGTCATCCACCTTCATCCCAAAACGGCCCGCCGCCACGCGGTCGATGTCAAGCTGCAGGTAGTCCACGCTGTCGTTGGCGACGGTGAGCACTTCCGAAGCGCCCTGGATTCCCGACAGTTCATGCTGAATCTGGCCCGCGAGATCAGCCAGG
>JBEBYB010000295.1:0-3263 GCA_040391295.1 Phenylobacterium sp.
ATGGTTGATCTAGAGACGCCCCGGAATATATCGCCAGGTTCGCTTGAACCGGGGGACAAGGAACTTCGCGCTCTCTATCGCTTCAGCAATCGCCTGTTCCGCGCCACCACGCGGAACGAGATATTCGAAGCGGCGCTCGACGCCCTGGGCGAGGCCCTGGGGTGCGCCCGAGCCTCCATCCTCACCTTCGACGACAATGGGATCATGCGCTTTGCGGCCTGGAGAGGCCTCTCGCAATCCTACCGCGAGGCCGTCGATGGTCATACGCCATGGGTCTTGGGGCAACTGGGCGCCACGCCCTTGCTGATTGAGGATATCGAGAAGACCGCCGAGCCGGAGGAGCTCAAGGCGGCGATCAGGTCGGAGGGCGTCAGCAGCCTGGCCTTCATTCCCTTGACCATAGCCGACGCCGTCGTCGGAAAATTTATGGTCTATTATGAACAGCCCCACCGGTTCTCCGCAGAGGAGCTGGAACTCGCCACGACGATTGGTGGTCGTCTCAGCTTCAGCTTGGAGCGGCTCCGGTCCGAGCGGGAACTGACCCGCGAGCGCGAGCTTCTGCAAACGATCATCGACCGGATTCCAGTGATGATCTCCGTCTATGCCCCCGGTCGTTCGCTGTTGCGGCTGAATTGCCAGTTCGAAGAGGTCCTCGGCTGGTCGGAGCAAAACGCCGCCGGTGTCTCGCTCATGGAGCAGTTGCTCCCCGACCCAGCGCTGCGTGAAGAGGTTCGCGGCTTCATGGATCGGTGCGCGGACGAGTGGTTCGATTTTCCGATGCAGGCCAGGGACGGGCGCGTTGTGGAGACCAGTTGGGCCAATGTGCGGCTGTTGGACAACACTCAGGTCGGCATCGGTCTGGACATCACCCGGCGCAAACGCAGCCAAGCCGATCTGCAGCGCTACGCCGATCGGATGAAAATCCTGAACCGGGTCATGCGCACGCTATCGCGCGGCTTAGATATTGATCGAATTGTTCAGGAAGCGATCGACAGCGCGACGGAGCTGACTGGCGCTCGTTACGGCGCCTTCCTCAGTCCTTTGTTTAACACCGAAAGCCCGGGACCGGCCCTCTTCGCCATCTCGGGCGCGCCGCGCGGGGCTTTGGCTCGACTTGGGGACCCGAAGAAGATCGATCTAATCGCCGAGACCCTTCAAAGCAAAGAGGTCGTCCGGATCGCCGATATTCGTCTCGATGAGCGGTTTGGAAGCAGCCAATCTCTATTCGGCGCGATTAAGGGACGTTCACCGGTCGTGAGCTATCTGGCCGCGCCGGTCGTTTCCCACACCGGCGAGGTGGTGGGCGGGATTTTCTTCGGTCACCAACAACCCAGCTTCTTCACGGCCGAGGACGAGATGATCATCGGCGGCATCGCCGCCCAGACCGCCATCGCGCTCGATAACGCCATCTTGCTCAAGGCCAAGGAACAGGAGATCGCCCAGCGGCGCGAAGCCGAATTTGCAGCTCAGCGGCTGGCAGCGATCGTCGAGTCCTCGGAGGACGCGATCCTCGCGAAGGATCTTTACGGCATCATCACCAACTGGAACGCGGCGGCCGAGCGTTTGCTCGGTTACGCCGCCGAGGAGGTGATCGGAAAGTCCATGATGATGCTGGTCCCCGCGGATCGCTGCGAAGAGGAAGGGCGGATTTTGGCCAGGATCCGCATGGGCGAACGCGTACCGCCGTTTGAGACCGTGCGTATCTGCAAGTCGGGCGATGAGCTTCACGTACTGCTGTCGGTGTCGCCGCTCAGGGATCCCGACGGTCAGCTCGTCGGGGCCTCGACCATCGCGCATGACATAACTGAGCGGCGACGCGCCGAGGAACGCCAGCAACTCCTGCTCCGCGAGATGGATCACCGGATCAAGAACCTGTTCACCCTGGCTGGCGGGCTGGTCACGCTTAGCGCCCGCGGAGCCCGTAATCCGGCCGAACTGGCTGAGACCGTGCGCGAGCGCTTAGGGGCCTTGGCCCGCGCACATTCGCTGACGCTGAGCGTTGGCGAGGGCGAGCGGTCAACCACGAGCCTGCATGCTCTGATCGCGACAATCGTCTCGCCTTACGAAGGCGATGGCGAGCGGGTCACCGTCGAGGGCGCTGACCACGAGCTGTGTGGGGACGCCGTGACGGGGCTGGCCCTGTTGCTCCACGAATTTGCTACCAACGCGGCGAAGTACGGTGCGCTATCGAACGACGCGGGCCACGTAGCGGTCACCTGCATGCTTACGGAAGGCCGGCTAACCGTCACCTGGACCGAAACTGGCGGTCCCCCAGTTCCCTCCGAGGTGTCGGAGGGATTTGGATCGCGGCTTATCAAGGCCACGGCGGCGAACCAGCTCGACGGCGACATCATCAGGGATTGGCGCCGGGAAGGTTTGATTATCCGCTTCACCGCGGCCTCATCGCGGCTAAGGGGGCAGGGCTAGGCTCCTGGTCGAGGCGCGATCCGTGAGCGTGCCGACCACTCGGCCTGGCCGGTCAGCGCGGTTTTGCCGGAAGGGGCGGCATCACCTTATCGTCCAGATTGTCCGGCGCGGTGGTGGCGTGGCCGAACGCGGGACGCCCCGCGCTTCATGGGGCGGCGTCGAATTGACCGCTGTGGAAGCGGTGTTCCCAGGCACAGCGTCGCGCGTCGTGAGGCGCTCAGCGACAGAACCAGCGTCAGCATGACAGTTCATCGCGCATGAGAGTCTCCTCTGCTGAGCCAGGGCCACCGGTGGTCCCAGGCGTTCGCAATCGGCGGCTCCATTCTTCGGTCATGTTGGCACGATCGCCAGGAACCTAGTTCAGTCTCGGAGCTTCCCGCGGCATGAAGGGCTGGTTGCGAAACAACGGGCTGACGATAGCGCTCTTGGTGCTTTTCGCGGCGAGCTTGGCGGGGCAGGCTGTCACGGGCTGGGCCAATGAAAACGAGACGCTGCTCGATCATCGCAACGCACCGCTGCAGCTTGGTCCCTACCTCGTGAGTGCGTCGTTTCTGTCGGCGCTGTTCGAGAATTGGGAGAGCGAATTCCTGCAGATGTGGGTGTTCGTAATGCTGACGGCCTGCCTCTTTGAGCGTGGCTCGCCGGAATCTAAGGTCCTTGATGAAGCCGCGCCGCAGGATCGTGATCCCAAGCGCGACGCTTGCAAAGCCAGTGCCCCCTGGCCGGTTCGGGTAGGAGGATAGGCGCGCATCGCCTATTCGCACTGGCTTGGCATGGTGTTGCTGGCGCTCTTCTTGGCCAGCTTCATTCTGCACCGGATCAACAGCGCGCGCCGA
>JBEBYB010000296.1:0-3192 GCA_040391295.1 Phenylobacterium sp.
ATCGCCGCCCCGACCGATCCCGGCAAGGCCGGCAGCGCGGCCTCGCTGATCGCCTGGCAGGACATGGGACGCCGGGGGCGCGAGTTCGTCGTCGCCGGCCCCTCGAAGGCGACGATCAGCGCCCTGCTGAAGACGCCGGCCATGGAGCCGATCCGGGTCTATGCCGGGCTGAACACCGCCGAAACCCCGAAGGAGCGCGCCAAGCTCGCCCTGGCCGAGCTGAAGCGGGTCGGCGGTTTCGATCGTTCGGTGCTGGTGATCATCATCCCGACCGGCACCGGCTGGGTCGACCCGGCCGGCAGCGACACGGTCGAGTACATGCACCGCGGCGACACCGCGAGCGTCGCGGTCCAGTACTCCTATCTGTCGAGCTGGCTGTCGCTATGGATCGAGCCGGACAATGGCGCGGAGACGGCCCTGGCCCTGTTCGACGAGGTCTATGGCTATTGGCGGACCCTGCCGCGCGAGACCCGGCCGAAGCTCTATCTGCATGGGCTCAGCCTGGGGGCGCTGAACTCGCAGCGCTCGGCCGACCTGTTCCGGGTGATCGGCGATCCGTTCGACGGCGCGGTCTGGAGCGGCACCCCGTTCCAGAGCACGATGTGGCGCACCATGACCGCCGGACGCCGGCCGGGCTCGCCGGCCTGGCTGCCGGTTTCCGGCGACAGCTCCACCGTCCGCTTCACCAACCAGGACAACCACCTGAATATTCCGGGCGCGGCCTGGGGGCCGATGCGGATCGTGATGCTGCAATACGCCAGCGATCCGATCACCTTCTTCGAGCCCAGCATCTTCTACCGCCAGCCCGACTGGATGGACGCCCCGCGCGGACCCGACGTCTCGCCGGCCTTCCGGTGGATCCCGATCGTCACGGCGCTGCAACTGGGCGTGGACATCATGGTGTCGGGGACCGTGCCGCCGGGCCGCGGCCACGTGTTCTCGGCCGCCAACTACGCCGACTCCTGGGTGGCGGTGACCGATCCGCCCAACTGGTCGGCGCAGGACACCCAGACCTTGAAGACGGCGATGGCCGGCCGTTGACCGGCCGGCGCCGGAGCGGCTAGCGCCGGCTGCCGTCCTCCCAGTAATACCGGCCGTTCGACGAGTCATAGTAGTAATAGCGACCCGCGCGCTCGTCATAGTATTGGCGACGATTGACGTTGTCGGAGCGCTTGGTGGTGACCGCGCCCAGGGTGGCGCCGGCCGCGCCGCCGATCAGGGCGCCTGTCACCGAGCTGTCGACCGCAGCCCCGATCGCGGCGCCGGCCAGGCCGCCGGTGGCGGCGCGTTCGGTCATGGTGGTTCCGCAAGCCGCGACCAGCAGACCGGCGGTTGATAGAGCAAGAAGTCCTCTGGCTTTCATGGCGCACCTCCTCTGGAGCGTTCCCCGCCTTGTCCCATGTCAATCGACACGGGCGGGGTCGGTTCCGCCGAGGGGCAGGGCAATCGCACATGGCGCCGACCAGCTGGTCCCGCCCACGCCGCTCGTCATCCCCGGCCGCGTATGCGTGCCGGGGATCCATACGCACTGGCCTTTCCGGCCTGGCTCGGTGGTTATGGATGGCCGGGTCCTGCCGGCCCGGCCATGACGAACACGCAGAGAAAATCCAAATGCGATAGCCCTGCTCCGAGGGCGGCGAGCTGGGCGATGTGCGGGGGGCGCTGAAGCCAGGCTCCAGACACAGTGAAGCCCGGCGTTCACTCCCGAGGGGGATCGCGTCGGGCTTCTGGGTCCGAGGAACTCATTTCTGGGTTCCCGCGGATCGGATCTGGGGCTTTCGCCGTCGATCTGAATTGTTAACGGAGATCGGCCGCGTTCGGTTCCAGCCGTGTTGCGAGGAATCTTGCGGCGACGTTTTGCGCTGGACTGCCGCTACGGCGGGTAGCTGAGTGTACGATCGAACGGTCCGGCGCGGCGCTGTGGAGCGCTTTCCGGCCCGGCCACGGATCATTGCACAACAAGGAAGAGATCATGCCCGAAGCTCTCATCATCGACGCCTGCCGCACCCCGCGCGGCATCGGCAAGGTCGGCAAAGGCGCGCTCGCCGACTTCCACCCCCAGCATCTTGGCGCGGCGGTTCTGAAGGCCCTGGCCGAGCGTAACAACCTCAACACCGCCGACGTCGACGACATCATCTGGGGCACCTCCAGCCAGCGCGGCAAGCAAGGCGGGGATCTCGGCCGGATGGCGGCGCTGGACGCCGGCTATGACACCAAGGCCAGCGGCATGACGCTGGACCGCTTCTGCGGCTCGGGCATCACCACGGTGAACCTGGCGGCGGCCCAGATCATGTCGGGCATGGAAGACCTGGTGATCGCCGGCGGCACCGAGATGATGTCCTACACCTCCGCCACGGGCGATCGCTCGACCCCGCCGATGATGGACAACGGCAATCTGCGCTTGCGCGCGCGCCATCCGCAGACCCAGCAAGGCGTCTGCGCCGACGCCATCGCCACCATGGAAGGCATCGACCGCCGCGCCCTGGACGAACTGGCTTTGCTCAGCCAGCAACGCGCCGACGCCGCGATCAAGGGCGGCCACTTCGACAAGTCGCTGATCGCGGTCTATCGCGAGGACGGCGGCCTGGCCCTGGACCGCGAGGAGTTCCCGCGTCCGCAGACCACCATGGAGGGCCTGTCGGGCCTGAAGCCGGCGTTCGAGATGCTGGCCAACGTCGCCATCGACGACAAGGGCACGACCTATGGCGACCTGATCCGCCAAGTCTATCCGGACCTGAAGATCACCCACATGCACCATGCGGGCAACTCCTCGGGCGTGGTCGACGGCGCAGCCGCCATCCTGCTGGCCTCGCCGGCCTACGCCGCCAAGCACGGCCTGAAGGCTCGCGGCCGCGTCGTGGCCATGGCCAATATGGGCGACAGCCCCACCTTGATGCTGAACGCGCCGGTCCCGGCCGCCCAGAAGGTGCTGGCCAAGGCCGGCCTGACCGTCGACGACATCGACCTGTGGGAGATCAACGAGGCCTTCGCGGTGGTGGCCGAGAAGTTCATCCGCGACCTGAAGCTCGACCGCGCCAAGGTCAATGTGAACGGCGGCGCCATGGCCCTGGGCCACCCGATCGGCGCCACCGGCTCGATCCTGATCGGCACCATCCTGGACGAACTGGAACGCCGCGACCTGAAGCGCGGCCTGGTCACCATGTGCGCCGCCGGCGGCATGGCTCCGGCGAT
>JBEBYB010000297.1:0-3179 GCA_040391295.1 Phenylobacterium sp.
CGGACAGGTCGAGCTTCATGAGCGCGTCCACGGTCTGCGGGGTGGGGTCGACGATATCGAGCACGCGCTTATGCGTGCGGATTTCGAACTGCTCGCGCGACTTCTTGTCGATGTGCGGCGAACGGTTGACGGTGAATTTTTCGATGTGCGTCGGCAGGGGGATAGGCCCCCGGACGGTCGCGCCGGTGCGCTTAGCCGTATTGACGATCTCGCGTGTGGAATGGTCCAGCACGCGGTGATCGAAGGCCTTGAGCCGGATGCGGATGTTCTGACGATCCATATCGCTCTTTAGTTTCCCCTACAGACGACGAACGTCCGCGTGACATTGACCATTTCAAAGACCAACCCGAACGCCTCATAGGAGACATTCGTACGCGTAAGTCCGCAAAAACGAGATGAGCCCGCACGAACTGCTCGTGTGGGCCCTGTCCTGAAACTCCGATTTCCACCGGATCCCAGACCGTTCTGCGGACCGCGTCTGTGCCTCAAATCGCTTCGAAGCACACAGCCGGTCCAACAGGAGGCGGGTCTATACGTCCCCGACTCGGTTCCGTCAAGGGTGGGAGACGCCGGAGCCCCGGTTCTTGCTGCTTTCGCCGCAAAAGCCGGGCCAACGAATCCCTTCCAGGACCGAAGCTGCGTCTTTAGCCGATCGTGACTGCGCCGGAACCCATAATAGTCTTGGAGACCTCACCTTTCACGTCCTGGACCCGGACGTCGCCGGAACCGGCGATCCGCGCCTTCAGGCTTTGGGCGACGCCGCGGAAGTCGACGTCGCCGGAACCGGCCACGGCGACGTTCATGGCGCCCACACGGCCGGCGAGGACCTTCACGTCGCCGGAGCCTGCGGCCTTGATGTTGAGAGCCCCCTCCACCGAGGCGGCCCGGACATCACCGGACCCTGCGATGCTGATCTCCAGCGGTCCGCTGATCGCCATGGTCCTGATGTCGCCAGATCCGGCGGCGTGGATGACGGCGCCCTGCGCCGACCCGGTGAAAGTGTCGCCTGAACCGGCCTGATTGAGCTTCATCTGCCCGGCGACGTTGGCCAGCGTCCAGTCGCCGCAGCCGGCGTTGGACAGTTCCAGGCTGGCCGTCTTGCCGACCGCGCCAAAGACCGCGCCGCCGGCCTGGATAGCGACGTCGCGCGGTGTACGGATGACCACCTGCGGCATATCGGCGTAGGCGACCTCGCCGACGCCCGCCACCTGGACACGAACCACGCCTCGCTCGCCCTTGCAGCTGCGGATCTTGCGGTCCAGGTCGCCGTCGATCGTCACCTTGCCGTTCGCCGTCCGCACCTGCAGGGGCAGCTTGGCGTTGGTGGAGAGGAACTCCACCTTGATGTCGCCGCGGTCCTCGGGGATCACGGTCACACGCGCCACGGCGTCCTTGATCTCGACCCTGGGCGCGGCGGCCTGGGCCGCGCCGGCGGCGAAGACCATGCCCAGGCTGGCGGCCATCAGCGAAAGACGCATCGTCCCCTCCGTTTGTTGAACAACCTTACGAGGACGGTAGGCCTCGGGCCCAGGAGGGTCAGCTTAATTCGGGGTCATGACCTCCGGGTCATTTTTGAGCCGCCTCAAAGACCTTCAGAAGACGCTCGTGGCGCCACTGTTCCCGTGCCTTGTCGCTGCGCCCCACCAGATCGGCGCAGGCGCCCCGCGGCGTCTCCGCGCCGACCTGGCGAGCGCAGGCCTTGACCGGACGCTTGTAGATATTCGGGTCGGTCCAGAGTCCCTCCCCGGCCAGGAAGGAATAGGCGATCGCGTTGCGGGCCGAGCGCTTCAGGTCGGCGTAGCTCGCGCCTTCATCAGTCGCGCGGGCGTACTCGTGGGACAGGTCGATACGCAGAATCCCGGCGTCGTCGGTCGAAAGGCTGACGGGTACGCCGCGCTCCCGCAGCCAAGCATGGGGGTGGCGCTCGCCCGCCACCTCCAGGATCACGTCGTTGGAGGTCAGGTTCACCTCGACCAGCACGCCCTTGGTGGCCATCTCGGCGGCCAAGGCCTCGGCGCCGTCCTCATGCGGCAGAGCGGTTCCGTGCCCGATCCGGCGCGCCCCGGCCACGCGGACGGCCTGGCCGACATGGAAGCTCATATCCGCAGGAGTCGCATGCTTGAACGACAGCTCTCCGGCATGCAGGGCCGCCGGCGCCAGCCGTCCCTGCTCCGTCAGGAAGCCCACCATCTTCATATGCTGGCTGTAGTTGGCGAGCGCAGACGGATGATCTTCCGGCGCCACCATCTGCAGGCCCACCCAGCGCTTATCCGCCTGGATCAGGGCCACGCCCAATTGCAACTGGGCGAAGGTCGAGGCGAGCGGCGCGACCCTGTTCGTCTGCACGAGGTAGCGCACCGTCACCAGGCAGCCCGGTCGAGCCTGCGGCGTTTCGCACTTCAACGCCTGGCGCGCGGCCGCCTCGCTGGCGTCGGTCTGCGCGATCGCGGCGCCGACCAACTTTTCCAGGCCGGCCTCGATGAGCGCCTGTTTCTGGGCGGTCAGGTCGCCGTCCTTCCAGCCCACCTTCGCACCGAGGATCACGGTCGGAGCCCCTTGCGGCGTGACCATAGCCTCCAGATAGAAGGTGTTCTGCCGGGCCAGTCCGTCCAGGACCTCCGCCAGCTCCTCGCCCGAGCGCTTGTCGCCGGCCGGGCCAAAGCGGTCGAAGGCGCTGAAGAACTGATCGTGCCCCGACCGACCGGCGAAGCCTGGCTCGCGTGTCGTGAGACTGTCGTAGAGCGCCGAGCGCAGGGTGTCGCTCGCCAGTACCGACGCGGCGCTCTTAAGGTCGCCGGCCGGCGTACAGGGCGGCCGGAAGGCCAAGGCGACGACGTCAACGCACAGCCCGTCCTCCACCGCCCACTTCAGGAAGGTCTCAGGGAAAATC
The DNA here is from genome assembly GCA_040391295.1 of Phenylobacterium sp. GTDB lineage: Bacteria > Pseudomonadota > Alphaproteobacteria > Caulobacterales > Caulobacteraceae > Phenylobacterium. Next base: position 2,891 of record JBEBYB010000297.1, read on the forward strand.
GCGCCGGAGACGTGATTATGGAGTTCGCCGCCCTTGGGCATCGCCTTGGTGAAGGCGGTCAGTTCGCCAGAGGTCATCTTGGCGAGGTCAGGCGCGGCATGGGCCGGCGCGGCTGACAGCGCGGCGAGCGCCGCGATCATTCCAAACAGTTTCATGGTCATAGCCCCCGCTCCCTAGCCGCCCGAGCCCGGGCGGCAAGTCAAGACGGAGCCCAACAAAAAGGCCGCCGGATTACTCCGGCGGCCTGATCGTTAGTTGGGTGTCAGATCGCCTATTCGACGATCTTGGA
>JBEBYB010000298.1:0-3179 GCA_040391295.1 Phenylobacterium sp.
TTCTGGATCATGTCGGGCTCCAGCCCCAGCATCACCGCGGCGATGTCCTGCGAAACCGCGCGGCTGTTGATGTAGTAGCTGTGCTGCGACAACTGGTCGGCCCCCGAGGCGATGTTGCGGCAATCCACCAGCACCACCTTCTTGGGCAGCAGATCCACCAGCCGCGGCCCGTCCGAACCCAGCCGATCAGGATTGGCCTTGGTCTTGTCCGAGATCAGCAGAGCCCGGTCGTGAGGGTTGAAATAGACCGTCACCTGCCGGCCGATATAGGGCAGCGGCGCGAGCTTATCCTCCCGCTCGAAGGTGTCGTCGTCCTCGTCCGGCGCGGCCAGCAGGATCTGGTCGAACAACCGCACCAGGCTCTTGGGCTCCTTGGCGATCACCGCCTGCAACCCGTTGCGCAGGACATAACCGCCCATGCTGTGCGCCAGCAGGTGCAGTTGCCGCTGGCAATAGTCGCTCGGCGCCAGCTCGGCGGTGACGAATTCCTTCAGCCGCAGGAACGCCCGCGCCAGGGCCGGACCGGAGGCCCGCGCGTCTTCACGGTCGCTGTAGTAGGACATCAGCGGCACCGCCGCACCGTCCGAGGGCCAGCTGAACACCACGATGTTCACCTCACGCCCGTTGATCTGCACCTCGCGCGCGAGTTCGGCCCCGGCCGCCAAGGCGCCCATGAAGCTGACATTGAAGCCGTGGATGAACACCAGGGTGTCCGACCGGTCGCCGGCCATGCACTGGTGCAGGTCGCGCAGGAACCGGTCGCTGCCCTTCACCGTGAAGCCGCTCTCATTGGCCTCCTCGGGGTACACCTCGACCTTGGTCGGCCGGGCGCCGGCGTCGAAGTCGGCGTAGCCGTATCTCAGTGCGGCTACGCCGTCCGGATTGAAGGTCTTGCCGAAGACCTCCAGCTTGTTGTCGGGCAGATGGTTGCGGTTGGTCGCGAAGTGTACGCGAAGCAGCGCCATGGGCCTCTCCACCTAGAGTAAGGCAGAGTGCGAACCTAAAGCGGCCGACCGCAAGCCAAATCCGGGCCGGTTTGGTTACTCGGCGGCCATGGCCAGGGCGCTGCCACGGGTCAGCGAGGTCTTCGCCGCCAGCGCCGCCTTCGCCGCTTCGTATTCGGCCGCCAGGCGATCGACCAGTTGGCCGGCGGTGGGGATTTCCTTCACCGCGCCGATGCCTTGGCCGCAGCCCCAGATGTCCTTCCAGGCCTTGGCCTTCTGGTTGCCGCCCGAACCGAAGTTCATCTTCGAGGGATCGGCTTCCGGCAGGTTGTCGGGATCCAGGCCCGCGGCCTCGATGGAGGGGCGCAGGTAGTTGCCGTGCACGCCGGTGAAGAGGTTCGAATAGACGATGTCGTCGCCGTTCGAGGCCACGATCATTTCCTTGTAACCCTCCATGGCGCGGGCTTCCTGGGTGGCGATGAAGGCCGAGCCGATATAGGCGAGGTCCGCGCCCATGGCCTGGGCGCCCAGCACCGCGGCGCCATTGGCGATCGAGCCCGACAGCGCGATCGGCCCCTCGAACCACTCGCGCAGTTCCTGCACCAGGGCGAAGGGCGACAGATGCCCGGCGTGACCGCCGGCGCCGGCCGCAACCGGAATCAGGCCGTCAGCGCCTTTTTCGACGGCCTTGCGGGCGAAACGGTCGTTGATGACATCGTGCAGCACGACGCCGCCATAGGAATGGATCGCCTTGTTCACGTCTTCGCGCGCGCCCAGCGAGGTGATGGTGATCGGCACCTTGTACTTCACCGCCATCTCGACATCCTGTTCCAGGCGATCGTTGGTCTTGTGGACGATCTGATTCATCGCGAACGGCGCCGACAGACGGTCGGGATTCTTGGCGTCCCAGGCCGCCAGTTCCTCGGTGATCTGGGCCAGCCACTCGTCCAATTGGCTCACCGGCCGCGCGTTCAGCGCCGGGAACGAACCCACCACCCCGGCCTTGCACTGCGCGATCACGAGTTCGGGACCCGAGATGATGAACAGCGGCGAGCCGATCACCGGAATACGCAAGCGCTCGGAGAGAATGGGAGGCAGGGCCATGAGGGCGTCCTTTTGAATGGCGTCGATTTAATTTTTACAGCGTATACATAAGTCAATCGAGCGTGCAAGCACCCGCAGATCGTGACCCCGCGTGAACTTGACGCGCCGGCCGCAGACGGCCCAATGGCGCCTGATGAGCGACACTTCAAACACTCTCGGCGAGTTCCCAGCCGCCACCGTCGCGCAATGGCGCGCTCTTGTCGAAAAGACCCTCAAGGGGGCGCCTTTCGACAGCCTTCAGCGTACGACGCTCGAGGGTCTGCCGATCGACCCGCTTTATGACGGCGACATCGCCGCGCCCGGCTTCGCGCCCCGGCCGCACGACGCCGAGCGCCCGTGGGACATTCGCGCGATCATCGCCCACCCCGATCCCGTCGTCGCCAACGCCGAACTGCTGGCCGATCTCGAAGGCGGCGCGGCGTCGGCCCTGATCGTTATCGATCCGGCCGGCGAACGCGGCATAGCTGTCGGCTCGGCCGAAGACCTTGGCCGCGTCCTCGACGGCGTCATGCTGGAGTTCGCGCCCGCCGCCCTCGACGCCGGCTTCCTCGGCCCCAAGGCGGCCGACTGGCTCGCGGCGGCGGCCAAGAGCTCGCCCAACGCCCTGCTCTCCTTCCATCTGGACCCCTTGAGCAGCTTCGCCCGCGACGGCGTCAGCCCTGGCCCGGTCGAGAGTCACGTCGTCTCCGCCGCCACGGTCGGCGCGCGATTGATCGCGACCTATCCGAAGGCTGGCCTATTTCTCGCCTCTGGCCGCGTTGTCCACGAGGCCGGCGGCGGCGAGGCCGGCGAACTGGCCTTCGCCCTGGCCGCGGCGCTCGCCTACGCCAAGGCCCTGGTTCGCGCCGGACTGCCGATGCAGGACGCCTTCGCCACGATCCAGCTCGGGCTTGCCGCCGACACCGACTATTTCATGACCCTGTCCAAGCAACGCGCCGCCAGGCTGCTGTGGACACGCCTGGTCACCGCCTGCGGCGTGGACGTCCCAGCCCGCATCGAAGCGCGCTCCTCGCAGCGGATGCTGGCGGCGCAAGATCCCTGGACCAATATGCTGCGCCTGAGCTCGGCGGCGTTCGGCGCGGCGGTCGGCGGCGCCGACGCGGTGGTGCTCGGCGCCTTCACCGACCCGCT
>JBEBYB010000299.1:0-3172 GCA_040391295.1 Phenylobacterium sp.
TGCCCATGCGGCGGGCCAGCAGGATCTGGCCCATGCAGTTGTTGATCTTGTGCGAGCCGGTGTGATTCAGCTCTTCGCGCTTCAGATAGATCTTCGCGCCGCCGAAATGCTCGGTCAGCCGCTCGGCGTAATAGAGCGGGCTGGGACGCCCGACATAGTGGGTCAGGAAACTCGACAGTTCGGCCTGGAACGCCGGATCGGCCTTGGCCGCGCTGTAGGCGCCGTCCAGGTCGTGGACCAGCGGCATCAGGGTCTCGGGCACGTAGCGGCCGCCAAAGTCGCCGAACCGCCCTGCGGCGTCGGGATAGGCGGTGTAGTCGTTGGGTTTAGCTGGAGCGTTCACGGGGCTTTGCAACTTCAAGCGCGGCGGACAGCGTCTAGAAACGCCGTGATCAAGGCCGGGTCCTTTAGGCCGGGACCGCGCTCCACGCCAGAGGAAACGTCCACCAACGGCGCGCCGGACAGTCGCACAGCCTCGCTTACGTTCCAGGGATCCAGACCCCCGGCCAGGAACCAGGGCCGTCCAAAACGCCGGCCGGCGGTCAGGGTCCAGTCGAACCGCGAACCGGTGCCGCCCGGCAGGACCGCGTCTTTCGGCGGCCGGGCGTCGAACATCAGGTGATCGACGACGCTCTCATAGGCTCGGGCGGCCTCGATGTCGGCGGCTTCGGAAACCGGAAGCGCCTTGATAATCCCGGCCCCGGTGCGAACGGCGATCTGGCGCGCGCGGGCGGGGGTTTCACGGCCGTGCAGCTGGATGAAGTCTGGCTTCAGCGCCGCCGTGAGCCGATCCAGCAGCACATCGTCGGGATCGACCGTGACCGCGCAGACTTTTACGCCCGCCGCGCGGGCCGGTGCGGCCAGACGCTCGGCGGCGTCAGGGGCGATATCGCGCGGGCTCTTGGCGAAGAACACAAAGCCGATGTGGGTGGCTCGGCCGTCCAGGGCGGCGCGAACCGCCTCGGGTGTTGAAAGTCCGCAGATCTTGGCGCGCGCCGTCATGCCCCGGAGTTAGGGCGTCACGCGCGCCAAGCCAAGGCCGATTAGCGGCTCTTCAGCAGGTCGCGGATCTCGACGAGCAGGGTTTCGCTGGCGGTGGGCGGCGGTGGCGGCGCGTCCGCCTGCTGGCGACGCAGGGTGTTGACGCCCTTGACCAGCATGAAGATCACCCAGGCGACGATCAGGAACTGGATCAGCGTATTGATGAAGGCGCCGTACTGGATCGCCACCAGTTCGTTGATCGCGGTCGCCGGATCGTCGGGCCGGAGCACCCACTGCAGCTTCGAGAAGTCGAGCCCGCCCATCGCCAGGCCGATCGGCGGCATGACCACCTGATTGACCAGGCTATCGACGATCTTGTTGAACGACGCACCGATGATCACGCCGACCGCGAGGTCGATGACGTTGCCGCGCGCGATAAACTCGCGGAATTCCGAGAAGATGCCCATGGGTCCACCGTTGATCCAGCAAAGAGGGTCAGGATCGGCTGCGCCGTTCCCGTCGGTCAACCGTAAACGCGCAAAGGCGCTAGTCGGCGTTCAGGCGTTCGCGAAGTTCTTTGCCGCTCTTGAAGAAAGGCACGTGCTTGGCGCGCACGTCGACGGCCTCGCCCGTGCGCGGATTGCGACCGGCGCGGGCGTCGCGCGAACGAACCGACAAGGCGCCGAAGCCCCGCAACTCCACCCGGCCGTCCGTCTCGAGCGCCTGGATCATGCGTTCAAGGATGACGCCGACCACACGCTCGATGTCGCGTTGGGTGAGGTGGGGATTCTCTTCCGCCAGGCGGGCGATAAGTTCCGACTTGATCATGCCTATTTCCGAGTCCCCGAGCCGTTGGGGAGACGGCTCATAGGCGTTCAACTAGCAGCAAGTACTTCGCCAACAGGCGTGGCCCCCAGTTATTGCCGGGAGCGAGCGGGACCATGGTCGAGTCCCGCCCGATGTTCAAGGCGCAATGCGGCACAATAGCCCACACACCAGAACTGTGATCGGTTTCGATCCTGCCCCCGCCCCGGTGGCGGGGCTGTGGACCGACCAAAGAAAACGGCGGACCAGTTTCCCGATCCGCCGTCAGCTCTAGGCCAAACTAGTCGGCTTGAAGCTTAGTCCTTGCCGGCGTTCTTCTCGCGAAGAGCCGCGCCGAGGATGTCGCCCAGCGAGGCGCCCGAGTCCGAAGACCCGAACTGCTCGATGGCTTCCTTCTCGTCGGCCATTTCCAGAGCCTTGATCGACAGCGCGACGCGGCGGGCGGCCTTGTCGATGCTGGTGATCTGAGCGTCGACGCGGTCGCCCACGGCGAAGCGCTCGGGGCGCTGATCGCCACGGTCGCGCGACAGGTCGGACTTGCGGATGAAGGCCGTCATCGGGGCTTCTTCGTCGCCGAACTTCACTTCGATACCGCCCGAGGTGATCTCGGTGACGGTGACGGTGACGATCTGCTTCGAACGGTAGGCGTCGCCCTGCATCGGGTCGCCGGCGAGTTGCTTGATGCCGAGCGAGATGCGTTCCTTCTCGACGTCGACGTCGAGAACGCGGGCCTTGACCATGTCGCCCTTGTTGTACTTGGCGATGGCTTCTTCACCCGACACGGTCCAATCGAGATCCGACAGGTGCACCATGCCGTCGATGTCGTTGTCGAGGCCGATGAACAGACCGAACTCGGTCGCGTTCTTGACTTCGCCTTCGACGGTCGAGCCGATCGGATGGGCGGCCACGAAGGCGTCCCACGGATTGGCCATGGCCTGCTTCAGGCCGAGCGACACGCGGCGCTTGGACGGATCGACGTCCAGCACGACCACGTCGACTTCTTGCGAGGTCGAGACGATCTTGCCGGGGTGGACGTTCTTCTTGGTCCAGGACATTTCCGAGACGTGCACCAGACCTTCGACGCCGGCTTCCAGCTCCACGAAGGCGCCGTAGTCGGTGATGTTGGTGATGCGGCCCGTGAACTTCGCGCCGACCGGGTACTTCGCTTCCACGCCGTCCCAAGGATCGGACTGCAGTTGCTTCATGCCGAGGCTGATGCGCTGGGTGTCCGGGTTGATCTTGACGATCTGGACCTTAACCGTGTCGCCGACCGCGAGCACCTGGCTCGGGTGGTTGACGCGCTTCCAGCTCATGTCGGTGACGTGCAGCAGGCCGTCGATGCCGCCCAGGTCCACGAACGCACCGT
>JBEBYB010000300.1:0-3163 GCA_040391295.1 Phenylobacterium sp.
GATGAAGAACGGGATCGCCAGGGTGACGGGATCGAAGGCCGGTTTCACGCCGCTCTCTTGTCCTGCGGCGGGACCCCGGACGGCGGCCAGCTCTGCAAGGCGATCCGAGCGGTGGGCGCGGCGACGTCGGAGAGGTCGAGCTTGACCACCCCGTCACGGAAGCTGGACGAGATCGCCTGGGCCCAGGGAATGTGGCGGGCGACATAGCCGTCGCCGACTTCGCAGAGGACCAGGGCCGCGGCCCCAGACTTGGCCAGCGCGCCCCGCCCGTCCACCGCCACCCAGATGCGTTCGACGTTTCGGCCGGGAAACTCGTCGGCGAGCAGCTTGAGCGCGCGGGCGTCGTCCAGCGGCGTCATAGGTTTTGAAATCTTGGCCCAGGCGGCCAGGGCGACCAAAAGCGCCACGGCCGCGAGCGAAGCGGCGAACTGTACTGCGAAGCCTTCAGGCACCTGCGTTTTCTCCCTGATGGGAGGTTCGGCTTCCGGGCGAGCAGCGTCAAGCCGGACGCAGCGGCAGGGCGTAGGTCGCTACTGCTCGAGACGAGCCGACAGGATGGCCAGGGCGGCTTCCTGGCGGGCCATGCGGGCCTTGAGGATGCGCCAGGCGAGCAGGCCGCCGACGCCGACGGCGGCGGCGGTGGCGACCAAGACGGTGATCAGATCGGCTTCGCTCAACGCCTCGAGCTCGGCCAGACCCTTGGCCGCGAAGTAACCGGGCGCGAGGATGACCAGGACCCAGACGACGGCCGAGACGGTATTGGCCAGTTGGAAGGTGCGGCGGCGCATGCCCAGCAAGCCGGTCACCAGCGGCACGAAGGCCCGCAGCGGGCCGAAGAACCGGCCGATGAAGATCGAGGCCGCGCCATAGCGGCGGGTGAACAGCCGGGTGCGGGCGATCTTGCGGCGATGCTCGCGGAAGGCGGGGTGGCGCAGGGTCCTGGGGCCGAGCCGGCGGCCCAGTTCATAGGAGATCGCATCGCCGATGACCGCGCCGGCCACGCACCAGAAGATCACCTGCATCGGATCGAGCACGCCAGCGGCGATCAGTCCGCCCGCCATCACCATCAAGGCCGTCGCCGGGATAAAGGCGCCGATCAGCACCAGAGACTCCAGCAAGGTCACCACGCCCAAGGCTACGCCAGCCCAAGCATGGTGGCGGGCGATGAACTCGGCGACGTGATGAATGAGAGCGTCCATGAGGATCCTTGCGTCGGAAGCATATGGGCGCGCTCGCGCGTTCCCGCGAGGGGCAGTTCAAACATCTTTCGACAATTGCGCAGGCCGTGTCCGGCGCGCATCAGTCGGCGGCCAGATCGGGCCCAGGGAGCGGCTTTTTCGGCCCCGGCCCGGGAGCCTTCCGGGACCCGGAGCGTTCCCGCCGAGCACGCCAAAACCACTTTCCGAATTTCTATCGCAAGTTCTCAGGAGTTCTGGGGTGGTGATCGGCGTGCACCGTCCTATCTATGCTGTCATCAAGGTAGCGCTAGCGAGAAGCCCCATGCTTCGATGTCATCTTAATCCGAGCCGAATGCCGGCCTGACTTCGCCTTGCGGCCGCCATTCCAGCGCCGCCGCCCTGCCTGATGGTGTCGCCCTTCAATGGGACGGCGCTGATCTTCCCGAACTAGCTAGTAAAGGAGCTTTGTATGGCTCTGCAGATTTCTGTCGCCCCAGCCGCCCACGGTTGGGTCGTTCGTTCCGAAGCCTTCGACAACGAGTTGATGTTTGAGGCCGGGGGCCGCGCCGAGGCCGCCGCCCGGTCGCTCGCCGCCCGCTACGCGAAGGCCGGTCGGCCGACCCAGGTCAGCATCTTCATGCGGGACGGCGCGCTCGCCGGGAGCTTCATGCACCACGCAGGCGCCTGACCTGCGGCCAGCTTTCCCCCAGACAAAAAGGGCCGCCTCCGGATGGAGGCGGCCCTCGTCATTTAAACTAGGTCTGAAACCTAGAACTTGTGGACGTAGCCCACCGACCAGACGTCGGCCTTGCCGCCGTCATCGGTGAACTCGTGGCGGGTGTAGTCGGCCCGCACGCCGTTGGAGCCGTCGAAGAAGTACTGACCGCCGGCGCCGTAGTTCCAGCTTTCGTTGCTGACCCGGGCGAAGGCGCCCGGCACGGTGACGCTACCCTTGGTGGTGCCATAGCCGCCACGGACGAAGATGTCGGCCTTCTCACCGACCGGCAGGAAGCCCACGGCGTAGGCGGCGGCCGAGTAGTTCATCTTGGCCTTGCCGTCGATGCCGGCGATGTCGATGTCGTCCTTCTTCACGCCCAGGCCCAGCTCGCCCTCGACACCGAGGAACTTGCCGAAGCGCGCGCCGAGACGCCCCTGGATAGCGCCGACATCGGCGCCGTCGAGGTCATGGTGGCTGTAGCCCAGCGAACCGTAGCCGGCGACGTTAGAAACCTGGGCGCTGGCGACGGCGGGGGCGAAAGCGGCGATGGTTGCGGCGCTGGCCGCGGCGATGATGAGAGTTTTCATTGTTCTTGGTACTCCGTACTTAGTTTCGGCTACGCAGCCGAGCAGGCTAGATCGGGTCCAAACGCGGCGGGAAAAGGTCCGTTCGCCGACAAACCCGAGACCATTCCAAGTTGTGTCATTAGGGCCACATCAGCGCTGACGTCGGCGTGGGCCGTGCTATCAGTGTTCTCGAAGCTCCCACCCGGACGGATCCCGAGGCCGGAGGAGCCGTCGTCGGAGACAGCGTTTTGCATCAAGCCGTGATCGCGGCCACGGGCCTCTACACCCCGCCGCACAGCCTTTCGAACACCGAACTCGTTCAAACCTTCAACGCCTATGTCGAACGGTTCAATGCGACGAACGCCGAGGCGATCGCCGTCGACGAGGTCGCCGCCCTCACCCCCTCCTCGGTCGAGTTCATCGAGAAGGCCTCGGGCATCAAGTCGCGGTTCGTGATGAACAAGAGCGGCCTGATCGATCCCGACGTCATGCGCCCGGACCTGCCCGAGCGGCCCAACGAGCAGATTTCGATCCTGGCCGAAATGGCGGTCGAGGCGGCCAAGCAGGCGATCGAACGCTGGGGCAAGGACGTCAGCCAGATCGGCGCGGTGATCTGCGCGGCCTCGAACATGCAGCGGGCCTATCCGGCCATGGCTATCGAGGTGCAGCAGGCGCTGGGGATCGAGGGCTTCGCCTTCGAC
>JBEBYB010000301.1:0-3149 GCA_040391295.1 Phenylobacterium sp.
TGTGTTCTCCGGAGTGAAGCTCGCATGCAAACCTCTAAAGCGCTCACCCTGTTGGCTGCGCTTGCATGGTCGGTTGTCGCCCTGCCGGTGTCGGCCCAGTCGCTGATCGAGATCAAGGACGTCGATCGTGACGCGGTTCCCGCTGGCGCCCCCGCCGCTTTCGTGGTCGCGTTTCCGGACGCGGAACGCAGCGAGGCGGTTCGGGAAATCGGCGACTATACCTACAGCTTCGTCCCGCTCGCATTCATCCCCCTGTCCGATGCCCGGGTCGCTCTGGTCAGCACCGGCGCCAATGAATGCACGGCGCAGGCCTGCACCGGTCTGAACGCCGTTCACTACCTCACCCATGACGTCGGCGCGCCTCGCTACCCCTTCAAACTTGAGGGCGAATGGCTGGATGTCGGCGCGGCAGGAGGGGGGATAGGCAATCCCGCCACGCGATGGGGATGGACCCGGGAGATCGCCGATAGCCCCGTGCTTTACACGGAGTCCGGCGGCGTCTGGCAGGGCAGGGCGTGCGGCTACGTGCACTTGACCGAACTGACCCCGTCGGGCCCTGTGGACATCGCACGCTTCCCGATCTCCTTCTCGGACGCCAGCATCGAAGGCGGAGACCCGGGCGTCGAGGGCGTGATCACGACGGCGGACAAGGGGCGTAGCTTCACGGTGTCCTACACCGGGTCCGCGAGTTTCAATGAAACCTACAAACGCGGCGCTGACGGCCAGTATCGGATGGACGGCGAGAGCCGGGTCCCCACCTGCTGAACCACGGAGCGCCGCCGAGCGTGGCGCAAGGACCAAGGAGGTTCCCATGCGGTTATTAATGTCTGGTCTGGCCATCGCCGTCTCGCTGACGGCCCCGGGGGCTTTCGCCCAGACCGCCTGCTCGTCGTTGGACAAGGGTGATTTGTCTGTCGGTCAGATGATTTCGCAGGCGCAGCAGCAGCAACTGATGGCGGAGGCGCCGGTCGGGACCCTGCACTGCGGCCGGACCGGCTGCACCGCCCTGGCGTCCGACGGAGTGAGCTACAGCTGGCGCCGCGACGGGCGGATTGTCGGCAAGAAGATCGAACTGTCCGACCCGGCGGACCTGCCCGGCTGGCGCGGCGGGATCGATCAGGCCTTCGCCGATCGCCTGGGCCGGGCGACGTGCGCGCGCTTCACCGTGTTCGACGATGAACTCGACGGAGGGCGCTCGATGAAGAGCGCGCCGTTTGCGGCGTCGCAAGGACAGACGATCACCGCCAGCCTCTTCGGGCGTGGAACCGAAGATGAGCCGCTGACGATCGAGTTGCGCGCCGCGGATCAATAATCCCGCCCTTGTGGGGAAGCCGTCGCTTAAGCGTCGAAGGAAATCACATGACTGTCAGAACATTGCTCGCGCTCGCCTTAGCCGCGACCCTGGCCGCCTGTTCGCAGGCCGACGATGGCGTGCGGGCAGAGCCGGCCGTGGCCGAAGCCGACGCCCCCGAAGCGTCCGCAGCGCCAGCCGCTGCGCCTGCCCTGAACAGCGAGGCTCCGCCGCTGTCGGCCTATGTCGGCAAGCATCCGACCGAGCCGGTACAGGGCGTCACCTTCTTCCAGCATCCGGACGTGCGCGCGGCCATCGTCGCCTCGGGCGTGGATCGCGACATCCAGAAGTCCATCGTCTTCGACGGCAACGTCGTCGGCGTGGTGACGGAGACGCGCGGGCGTCTGCTGCTTCACGGCTATGATCCGGCGGGCGCCGGATCGACCAACTGGGCCATTCTGATGATTCCGGACGGCAGCAAGGCGGCGGTCTGCTACTCCACCGGCATCGTCGGCTATGAGAAGGGCGCCGACTGGTATTTCGAGGGCGATGTGGCCTTCACCCTCTATACGCCCTGTCCCTCCGAGGAAGGCGATATGGAATCGCTGAGCAACTGGCCGATCGGCCCCATTCCGGGCTGAGGCCGGGGAAGGCGCGTGTGCACTGAAAGAGACATCTGATGGCGTTTCGTCGTTTCGCGAACGGCTTGGTTGCGACGCTGGTCATGAGCGCGGCCGGCGTCGCCGCAGCTCAACCCGCCGGGGCCGACGAAGAGGCCGCCAGGGCCGCCCTGAAGGAATGGATGGCGGCCAGCCCCGAGTACGCCAAGCTCCAGTATGACCTGGTCAAGGCCCAGGCCGGCCTGGCCGTCCGCATCGAGCGGTTGGTCATGATCGGCCTGCTGTGCGAGCGTTTGTCGGAGGACGACAGCGGCCTGATCATCGACAACGCCCGCGAGGAGATGGCGTTCGGCCAGTCCGTTCTGTCCGAACAGCAGCAGGCGGATTTCGCCCTCTACTATGAAGGATTGCGGCAGGGCGCGCTGGTCGCCGCCGCGCCTGAGCCGCCCCGCCCTGCAGCGTGCGAGGACTTCGCCAGGCCTGGCGGGACCCTCGTCAAGTTGCTGACCTGGACCGGGCGCCGACAGTTCATCAGCCCAGGCGTCCTCGCCAGTCCGAGGACCATCCCTTAAAGACCGCGCGGATCATCGCGACGGGTCCGGCAGACGCACCGCCTGGAAGTAGGTTCCCGAGAGCGTACCGCCTGAACCGCAATAGGGGACGGCCTCGGCGCCGTTCTCGATCGTCTCCTTGACGACAAGCGTCGCGCCCTGGGCCTTCACGTTCAGCGACCAGGCGGCGCCGCCGCTGATGTCGTCAAAACGGGCTTCGTCTTCGTCGATCCAGTCGCCGCTGCCATCCGCCTCGCATGACCAGCCATCCCCGTGCGGGTCGGCGGCCGTGGCCGTGAACGTCAGGACTCCGGTCGCCCATTGGTTGACGACGATCTCGCCGTTGAGATTGCGCCAGCGACCGACCACGCTGACCAGCGGGTCGTTGCCTAGATCGGTCAGGAACGCTTCACGCCGCGTCAGTTGATTGGTCAGTGCTTCGATCAGGTCGGCGCCAGCCAGCCGGGTTCCGGTCGCGTTGCGGGCGACGACAAAGGCGCGCTGGTCGCGACGCAGCGCCTCGGCGCTTGCCGCGTCATAGCTCCTGATCGCGGTTCCGTAGCGCTCGGCGATTTCCGCATCCAGCGCCGTAAGGGCCGGCGTCGAACATATGGCGGTCTCGACCAGACCGGAGGCGCGGCGGCAATCGGCGCCTTGGGCGGAGGCCGGGGTTGCGGGACCCCACAC
>JBEBYB010000302.1:0-3148 GCA_040391295.1 Phenylobacterium sp.
CCCGGCCATCCATAACCACCGAACACGCCGGAAAGGCCGATGCGTATGGATCCCCGGCACGCATACGCGGCCGGGGATGACGATCGGAACGGGGGGACCAGCCGGCCGGCCCCATATGCGATAGCCCTGCCCCGCTGGGGAGGATCTACACCTAAACCTTCCCGCGGAACCGCGGCCCCTGCGAGGCCATGAGCGCCAGGGCCCACGCGTCGGGGATCAGCTTGACGGCGGCGGCGATGGCCTTGTTGGGCGCGCCGGGCACGCAGATCGGGCGGTTGGCCTCGGCCGCCTCGTAGCCGGCGGCGGCGACCTCGTCCGCGCCCAGCCACAGCCATTCCGGGGCGCTACGGCTGATCTGGTCACGGGTGTCGTTGACGTCGTGGAATTCCGAATAGGTGAAGCCGGGCGCGAGGGCGCTGACGTGGACGCCGGTTCCCTGGTTCTCGAGGTGCAGGCTCTGGGAGAACTTCACCAGATAGCTCTTGGTCGCCCCATAGAGCGTGGCGCCGGGCGACCCGGGGATCAGGCCCGCCAGCGAGGCCACATTGACGATCCGGCCGAACTTGCGCGCCGCCATGCCGGGCAGCACCCGATGGGCCAGCTCGGTCGGGGCGGTCAGCATCACCTGCAGGAACGCGGCATGGGTCCGCCACGGCGATTCCAGAAAGCCGCCGGGCACGCCGTAGCCGGCGTTGTTGACCAGGACGTCGACCACCCGCCCATGGGCGGTCAAATGATCGAGGATGGCGCCGGGGCTCTGCGGGTCGGCGAGGTCGGCGGCGAAGGTCAGGGTCTCGACCCCGTGCCGCAGCGATATCTCCTCGGCCAACGCCTCCAGGCGCTCGGTCCGCCGTGCGGTCAGTGCGACATCGTAGCCATGGCTGGCGTAAATCCGCGCGAAGGCCGCGCCGATCCCGGCCGAAGCCCCCGTCACCAGCGCCAATCTGCGGTCCATTCGCGCCCCTTGGTTCGCAACCTGCGCCGAAGGTGGGCAAAGGCCGCGCAAGGTCAACCTCAAGCGTCATTCCGGGCTCAGCGTCAGCGTGACGTGGCGACGTCACGATTGTACGCTTGCAAGATTGGGTGTATCGCGCCCGCCGCTGCGGCATTTGGGCCGCCTAGGGGAGCGTCTATCCGCATGTTCCCGGAGACTTTGAATGGCTGAAACAGCCGGCGTCGCCCAGGAGGCGACGGAGGGGTCTCACTCCGCCCACAAACAAGAGAGCTTCCGCGCCCTGGCCCTGGGAGCGATCGGCGTCGTCTTCGGCGACATCGGCACCAGCCCGCTCTACGCGATGAAGGAAGCGCTGCACCATTCGCGCTCCGGCGGGGCGAGCGAACTGGCGGTGCTGGGCGTGGTCTCGCTGGTGATCTGGGCGCTGATTCTGATCGTCACCATCAAGTACGTCGTCTTCCTGATGCGGGCCGACAACAAGGGCGAGGGCGGCACCCTGGCCCTGATGGCCCTGGCCCAGCGCCACCTGCCCAAGCGATCGACCGCCGTCTTCTTCCTGGGCGTGATCGGCGCGGCGCTGTTCTATGGCGACGGCATCATCACCCCGGCCATCTCCGTGCTTTCGGCGATCGAGGGGTTGAAGGAAGCGCCGGGCGTCGGGGACGGCATCCAACCCTATCTCGTCCCCATCGCCGCCGGCGTGCTGGTGGCGCTGTTCATGGTCCAGGCGCGCGGCACCCATAAGATGGCCGCCCTGTTCGGCCCGATCATGGCGCTATGGTTCCTGACGCTCGGCGGGCTCGGCGCTCTCCACATCGCCGACGACTGGTCGATTGTGCGGGCCCTGAACCCCTGGTTCGGCGTGCGCTTCCTGCTCGATGACGGCCTGATCGGCTTCGTCATCCTCGGCAGCGTCTTCCTGGCGGTGACCGGGGCCGAGGCGCTCTATGCCGACATGGGTCACTTCGGAAAGAAGCCGATCCGGGCGGCATGGCTGTTCTTCGCCCTGCCCTGCCTGGCGGTCAGCTATCTGGGCCAGGGCGCCAACGTGCTCGCCCACCCCGAAGCCCGCTTCAACCCCTTCTGGGAAATGGTGCCTGAGCTGGCCTATTGGCCGGTGCTGGTGCTAGCGACCGTCGCCACGGTGATCGCCAGCCAGGCGGTCATCACCGGCGCCTTCTCGATGACCCAGCAAGCGGTGCAGCTTGGCCTGCTGCCGCGCATCGACATCCGCCGCACCTCCGAGACCCAGGCCGGCCAAATCTTCGTGCCGCAGGTGAACACCTATCTGATGATCGGGGTGCTGGTGCTGCTGTTCACCTTCCAGAACTCCTCATCCCTGGCCGCGGCCTACGGCATCGCCGTCACCGGCGCGATGTTCGTCGACACCCTGCTGTTCTTCGTCATCATCAAGTACATGTGGAAGCGCCCGACCTGGCAGGCCGCGGCGGCGGCCTGCGCCTTCGGCTCGCTCGACCTGGTGTTCATCGGTTCGAACCTGCTGAAGATCCCGGACGGCGCCTGGCTGCCGCTGGTGATGGGCGCGGTGCTGGTGCTGATCATGTGGACCTGGACGCGCGGCGCCCAGATCCTCTCGGACAAGACCCGCCGCGACTCCGTGCCTCTGGCCGAGTTGTCTGAAATCCTCAAGGCCCGCGCCCCGCACCGGGCGCCCGGCACGGCGATCTTC
This sequence comes from Phenylobacterium sp., assembly GCA_040391295.1. Classification (GTDB taxonomy): domain Bacteria; phylum Pseudomonadota; class Alphaproteobacteria; order Caulobacterales; family Caulobacteraceae; genus Phenylobacterium. The sequence goes on from JBEBYB010000302.1 coordinate 2,646, forward strand.
CTGACCTCCGACCCGACCATGGCCCCGGTCGCGCTGATGCATAATCTCAAGCACAACAAGGTGCTGCACGAGAAGAACATCATCCTGACCGTGCTGACCGCCGAGACCCCGCGGGTGCGCGAGAACGACCGCATCCGCATCGAGCCGGTCAATGACGACTTCAAGATCGTCTACATCTCGTACGGCTTCATGGAGAGCCCCAACATCCCCAAGGGCCTGGGCCTGTGCCGCAAGCTCGGGCTGAAGTTCGACATCATGGCCACCAGCTTCTTCTTAGGCAGGCGCTCCATCGTGCCGTCGGCGCAATCGGGCATGCCGCTCTGGCAGGACAAGATCTTCATCTTCCTGATGAAGAACGCCGCCAATCCCACCGACTTCTACAAGATCCCCCCCGGCCGCGTGGTCGAGCTGGGCACGCAGGTGACCGTCTAGATGACCTTCTTCAGCATCGCCGCCGACGTCCTCTGGATTCTGTCGCTCTCGATCATGGCCTCGGCCACCCG
>JBEBYB010000303.1:0-3110 GCA_040391295.1 Phenylobacterium sp.
ATGCAGCCCTCGGCCTGGCACGGCGTCACCACCGTGGTGATGGGCAATTGCGGGGTCGGATTCGCGCCCTGCAAGCCCGAGGACCACGACCGGCTGATCCGGCTGATGGAAGGGGTCGAGGACATTCCCTTCCCGGTATTGACGCAGGGCCTGCCCTGGAACTGGGAGAGCTTCCCCGACTATCTGGACAGCCTGGCCGCGCGCCGCTTCGACGTCGATATCGGAACCCAGCTGCCGCACGCGGCGCTGCGAGTCTATGTGATGGGCGAGCGCGGCGCCAACCGCGAGGACGCCACGCCGGCCGACATTGCCGCGATGGCAAGCTTGGCCAAGGGTGCGATGGAGGCCGGAGCCCTGGGCTTCTCCACCTCGCGCACGCTCAATCACCGCACCAGCGACGGCCAGCCGACCCCGACCCTGACCGCTTCGGAGGACGAGCTGACCGGCATCGCGCTGGGCCTCGCCGCCGCCGGGAAAGGCGCCCTGCAATTCGTCTCCGACTTCGCCGAGCCGGAGGAAGAGTTCGCCATGCTGCGCCGGATCGTCGAGCGGTCGGGCCGCCCGCTGTCCTTTTCCCTGGTGCAGAACCCGCGCCATCCGAACCAGTGGCGCACGCTGCTGGAGCGGTTGTCGGAGGCCAACGACGCCGGCCTGACCATGCGCGCCCAGGTCGCCGGACGGCCGGTGGGGATCCTGTTTGGCTTCGAGCTGACGGTGAATCCGTTCAGCCAGCACGCCACCTATGGCGAGATCGCCAGCCTGCCGTTGGCCGAGCGGGTCGCCCGCCTGCGCGACCCCGCCTTCCGCGCCCGGCTGCTGGCCGAGGAACCGCAAGCCGCCCCCGGCCTCGGAACCAGCCTGACCCAAAATTGGCGCATCATGTTCCTGATGGACGAGGAGCCCGACTACGAACAGACGCCCGACCGCACGCTCGCGGTCCTGGCGCAGGCACGCGGCGTGACGCCCCAGGAACTGGCGCTGGACCACATGCTGGAGAACGAGGGGCGCGGCATGCTGTACCTGCCGTTCCTGAACTATGCCGACGGCTCGCTCGATCCGTCCTACGCGATGCTCAACCATCGCGACACGGTGCCGGGGCTCTCCGACGGCGGGGCCCATGTCGGGATGATCTGCGACGGCTCGTTCCCGACCTCGAACCTGACCCACTGGACCCGGGATCGGACACGCGGCCCCAAACTGACCCTGGAAGCCATGGTCCGCATGCAGACCCACGACACCGCCCAGGCGGTCGGGCTGTACGACCGCGGGCTGGTCCAGCCCGGCTACCGCGCCGACCTCAATGTGATCGACTATGAGGGCCTGACCCTGAAGGCGCCTGCCGTCGCTTACGACCTGCCGGCCGGCGGGCGGCGCCTCGTCCAGCGCGCCGACGGCTATGTGGCCACCATCGTCGCCGGCGAGATCACCTATCTGGACGGCGAGCCGACCGGCGCCCTGCCCGGCCGCCTGCTGCGCGGCGCCCAGTCCGCGCCCCGGGCGATCGCGGCGGAGTAGTTCCCCACCAGTTCGTCATCCCCGGGCGCTTGTCCCGGGGATCCATACACGCGGCCGTCCAGATAAAACCCGCGACCTCGGAGTCTATGGATGGCCGGCTCAAGAGGCCGACCATGACGAACCGAGGGGGAGAGGAAACGGCCGTGGGACATTGGCCGCAGCATCTTTCCCTCCCCATGACCGGCGGGCATGGCTATGTACCGCCCCATGCCTGCTTCCCTCGATGAAGCGCGGGAGATCCTGCGCCGCACTTTCGGACATGCCGAGTTCCGGGGTCGCCAGGCCGAGGTGATCGCCGAGATCCTGGCCGGGCGCAGCGCCATGGCCGTGCTGCCCACCGGCGGCGGCAAGAGCGTCTGCTACCAAATCCCCGCCATGATGCGGCCGGGCCTGGGCCTGGTGGTCTCGCCGTTGATCGCGCTGATGGCCGACCAGGTCGCGGGCCTGCAGCAATCGGGCGTGGCCGCCGCCCGCATCGATTCCACCGGCGAGTCCTGGGAACGCGCCCAGACCTGGGAGCGGATCGAGCGTGGCGAGCTCGACCTGCTCTACATCTCGCCCGAAGGCCTGATGCAGCCCTCGATGCTGGACCGGCTGTCGCGCACGCCGCTGGCCCTGATCGCCATCGACGAAGCCCACTGCGTCAGCCAGTGGGGCCATGACTTCCGGCCGGAGTACCGGATGATGGGCCGGCTGGCCGACATCTTCCCCAATGTGCCGCGCCTGGCGGTGACGGCCACCGCCGACACCCGGACCCGCGAAGACATCCGCACCGAATTGCGCCTGCACGACTCCGCCGAGTTCGTGGCCAGCTTCGCGCGGCCCGAACTGGCCCTATCGGCCGAGCGCAAGCGCGGCGCCGGCCACAAGCGGGTGCTGGAGCTGGTGGCCGCCCGGCCCGACCGCTCGGGCGTGATCTATGCCGGCTCGCGCGACGGCGTGGACAAGCTGGCCGACACCCTGCGCGGCGAGGGCGTGCCGGCCCTCGCCTATCACGCGGGCCTCGACAAGAACCTGCGCGCCGAACGGCTGGAGAAGTTCCTGGAAGCCGACGCCGCGGTGATGGTCGCGACCATCGCCTTCGGCATGGGGGTCGACAAACCCGACGTCCGCTTTGTGATCCACGCCGATCCGCCGGCGTCCATCGAGGCCTATTGGCAGGAGATCGGCCGGGCCGGACGCGACGGCGATCCGGCCGAGGGCATCACCCTCTATGGCGCCTCCGACATGGCCTGGGCGTACCGCCGCCTCGACGGCCGCGACGTCGATGCGAGCGTCAAGCAGGTCCAGGGCCGCAAGGTCCGCCAGCTCTACGCCATGCTGGACGGCGGCTCCTGCCGCGCCGCCGCCGTGCGCCGCTACTTCGGCGAGGAGGGCGTCGACGCCTGCGGCCAGTGCGATCTGTGCCTGGGGACCGTCGAGACCGTGGACGCCACCGAGGCGGCCCAGAAGGCGCTGTCGGCCGTGCACCGCATGGGCGGCCGGTTCGGCCGCGTGCGGCTGGTCGATCACCTGCTGGGCAAGACCAAGACCCCGTCGGCCTTCGAGGCGGGGCTGTCGACCTTCGGCGTCGGCCAGGAACTCAGCGCCGCCGA
>JBEBYB010000304.1:0-3089 GCA_040391295.1 Phenylobacterium sp.
TCCGGTGCTGGTCGGCGACGCCGTCCACTGCAAGATGATCTCGGACATCCTGCTGGCTGATCACGGTATCTATGTGCAGCCGATCAACTACCCGACCGTGCCGCGCGGCACCGAGCGCCTGCGCTTCACGCCGTCGCCCGCGCACACCGACGAGATGATGGACGCCCTGGCCGACGCGCTTGAAAAGCTGTGGGTCCATTGCAACATCGCCCGCGTCGGCGGCGTCGCGGCCTGACGCGCCGATCCTCGCCGACAATAGGCGCTAGGGGACCCGCGGTGGCTAGACGGCCAGGTCACATCGACACACGCCAAGCGTGAAGCAGTCCTGCACGAGGTCGGTGCTCCCGTCAGTCTCCGGGATATCGCCGCGCGGGTCAGGTTCTGGCGGGCCCCGCCTGACGGTCAAAGCGAACCCGTTCGCCAGGCAGTAGTGTTGCGTGGAAGCCGGCCAGCCAGGCGTGGCGCTGCACCATGCCGGGCCCGTCCGGGTCATTGGTCCACCATGCCTTCGCCTGGGCGCCGTCGGGGAGTATAGTACCGGGCACGCGTTCAAGTTCGGCGAAGCTGAACTCGATTCCATCGTCCTTCCGTCTTCTGAGGTAGCGGCCCAAAGGATCGTACTTACCCAAAATCGAAGGTTCCCTCGCCCAAAGGCGCGACCCTAGCGTCTCCCTTCGGCCTGTGAAACCGCGTGCAGGATGTCGAGCGATCTAGGGCCCACCAATCCTCTTGCTCGTCGCCCTCAGTGTCGCTTTGTCATGGAGGCCGACAGGACCGGCACGTCGGTCGGACGTTTCGTCTATGGCCGGCGCTACCTGGCGCGTCCGGACGCAGTTGAAATCGATCCGGTCGAGCTGAAGCTCGCGCCTCGCATCTACGAGACCGCCGCGCTCGGCGGCGTGTTCGGTGCCCTGCGCGACGCTAGCCCCGACTATTGGGGCCGCCGCGTGGGTTACAAAAGCATGCAGGTTCTTATCCCGCATAAGTTTTAGGTCTGCTATCCGACGCGGCCCGCACGCATGAGCCTTGGCGCCGGCCTGAACCGTGCGATTGCATTCAGCGACCAAGCACACGGCATTGACCGCTCAGCGCCATGTCGGGACGTCTCCCGTTGGCAAGGTTGATCTGAGAGCTCGGTGAGTGCTGGTCGGCGCGGCCATGTTGTCGACCTGTTGGCGTGGCGCACGGACCGCTGGCCAGCACTGGTCCAACGCCGGGCACGGCATCAAGAGCAAAAGTTGTGATCGTGCCGGAAGCGAACGCTCGTGGCCCGCACGGGTGGGCCTGGAAGCGACACATTTATCGCCCCGCCTCAGAACTGTCCTGATCCCGCACAAGGCTGTCAGATATAGCTGACAGCGTGCTCGTATAGACGTCCGCTCAAGACCGGAGTTTGAAGGCCGGGAGGGGCGGCGAACGCAGCCTTGGCCTGTCTAGAAGCGGCCAGAGATCAGGAACCCGACCGTCCGCGATCCCTCCGCTCCGCCCAGCGAAACGCGATTCTCCACCCGCTGAATCACACCCGTATTGCGATCCGTCTGAAAAAAAGTGCGTGTGCGTTCTTCTGAAGAGACGAAGACATTGTTGACAAATAGACGCAGCGTCACCGGTTGGAGGGCGGTGCTTTCGACGAACAGGTCCAGTCGGGGCTTGGTACGAACGTATGCGATGATCTCGGCTTTTCGATACTCTTCGCGGCCGGCCCATTGGAAGACAGTCGCGCCCCAAGCTGCCGAGAGGTTCGGTAGATTGTGGCGGAAGTTGACGAGGTACGCCCAATCCTTATTGCCCGCGTTGAGCGTGGGCGAGCCTGTTGGTGTTCCCTGACGTTCTAGGGGAATGGAGAACGATCGGCGTTCGCCGGTGATGGGGTCGGTCACCCTTGTCTGCTGATAAATCCCGCTTACGCGAAGTTCAGCTTGCGGCAGCCCTACTAGTGCAAGGGGAATAGTCGCCCGCGCGTCGACCCCAGCCCGAGTTCCGTCGCCGATGTTTCCGTAAGCGTCCAGGCCTTCGATGACGACAAGGTCGTGAACGTCTTCAACCTTGTCCGCAAAGGCGGCGACAGTGAACGCCGCCTTCTGATCGAAGCGCTGTTCCCATTCGAGTCGAGACTTCCAAGCCCGTTCGGGCACAAGATCGGGGTTGCCCTGGATCGTAGATGTATTCAGGAAGTCGACCGCGCTGCTGAACTCAGCGAAATCGAGCTGGGCCACATCGCGCTCAAGGATCATACGCAGAGTTGATCGAGGATTAATCTCATAAGTCGCCGTGATGTGCGGCTTGAGATAGTTGAATCTGCGTTCCTTGCTTTGGTCCCCGGTCTGCGTGATCCGCGAGACCTCGAAAGCCAACCCGGACTCAATCGAGAGGTTTGGGGTCACGCCCCATATGTCGGTCGCGTATATCTCCCCGCGCAGTTCTTCGACCCGGGCGTTGGCGACCGCGAGCGGAACGGTGATCGCCGGTCCACCTTGCACCTGGTTGACGATGTCGAGTGTTGTGTCGCGGAAGTTGAACGCCGCTTCACCTCCGAACTCCAAGGTGTGGGGCGCCGCGCCGTTCCACTTGGTCTCAACTCTCCCGATGCGCTCACCGCTCCGGGTCGTTCGGTCCTGAGTGCGGCGCAGGTTGATGGTCGGCGCCGTGAAGATGTCGAAGGTGTCGAATTGGTCGACGCTCATATGAGACACAAGCCCAATCAGTTTAACCGTAAGATCCTCGCCGAAGCGATGCTCCCAGTCGCCGCCGAACTCGGCCGAGAAGTTGTTCTGGTATTCGATGGTTCCGTCCAACGAGCTCCGCAGTGCGCCGCTCGCCGTAGTTTCGAACTGGACGGACTCCGAGCCGTTCCAGACTGGAACGTATTGGAGGTTGAGATTCACCGAGTCACCGGATGAAGGGCGCCAGCGAAGGCTGGCCGAACCCTGCAGGCTCTTCGTGTCGGCCTGGCTCACCTGAAAACGTGATCCAGTGAAGACGCCCGCGCCGCTGAACAGGCTTTCGCTGATTACGCCCCGGCCCAAGGTATTTGGCTGTGAATCGGCGTGGAAGATTGACCCCCATCTCGGGGAGATCGGCGTCGAAAA
>JBEBYB010000305.1:0-3083 GCA_040391295.1 Phenylobacterium sp.
CTACAAGCCCGCCGACGTGCGCGCCCACGGCTTCAAGTACGCGTCCATCGGTCGGGCCTAGGCTCGCGCCGATCCACACAGCCAGCCTGATATGCCTCAGGCTGGCGCCGCACGCGGACCCGAATCCGCAAACTCATGCTCGACCCTGAAGCTGGCCTGAAGCTGGCCAGGAGCTGGAAAGTCAGCTCGACAGCAGGTGGATGAGCAGATTGCCGATCCAGAGCGCGCCGGCCCAGAAGGCCAGCGCAAGAGCGGCGACAAATGCGAGGCAAGCAATAGAGGTCAGGCCTCTTGCCGCTCCCCGCGACGCGCCCCCAGCGGTGACGTTTCGTGGCATGTTTCGCTCCCAGTCCTTTTTTCGCTCCCCACCGGTCGAGCGGTGTGGAGCGATGAGGCTGACACGAATTAACCGTTCTGAATAGTCCTGCCGCCTCTAGTTCAAATACGCATGAAGTCGAGGAACGATCCCTTTCCTTGGCGCAACTTCGCCGCCTCTTGCGCCGCGGCGGCAACAGACCCGATCTGCGCAATTGCGGAGCCCGCCTACACAGTTAGAGTCCTCGCTTCGCGCGGGGCTGCGCGCGCGCAAAGCAGAGAGCCGGTTGGATGCTGTCGCTGATCGGCATTGCCATCGTCGTCGTGGGCTTCATGGCCCGCATGAACCCCCTCCTGGTGGTCACGGTCGCCGCGCTCGTGACGGGCGTCGCCGGCGGCATGGGCCCGGTTCAGGTCGTCGAGACCTTCGGCAGGGCCTTCGAGGAAAACCGCTATGTCAGCATCGTCTGGGTGGTGCTGCCGGTCATCGGCCTGCTGGAACGGGCGGGCCTGCAGGAGCGCGCCAAGACCCTGATCGGCCAGATTCGCGCCGCCACCACCGGCCGCCTGCTGCTGCTCTACTTCGTGCTTCGCCAGGCGACCGCGGCGCTGGGGCTCACCTCGCTCGGCGGCCACGCCCAGATGGTCCGGCCGCTGATCGCGCCGATGGCCGAGGCCGCCGCCGAAACCCACCACGGCCCGCTGGACGACGACACCCGCCAGTCGATCCGCGCCCACACCGCCGCCGTCGACAACATCGCGCTGTTCTTCGGCGAGGACATCTTCATCGCCATCGCCTCGATCCTGCTGATCAAGGGCTTCCTCGAGCAGAACGGCATCCTGATCGAACCGCTGCACCTCTCGATGTGGGCGATTCCCACCGCCGTCTGCGCCCTGGTCATCCACGGAACCCGGCTGATGCTGCTGGACCGCCGGCTCGCCCGCACCCTGGGCGGCGTCCGATGATCGGACTGGAGGTCCTCTATGTCATCGGCGGCGGCTTCTTCGCCGCCATCTCCGTGCTCAGCGCCCGCGACGCCAGCAATCCGAAACGCTGGAAGAACACCGCCTTCTGGGGGCTGTTCGCGGTCAGCTTCCTGTTCGGCTCGCACCTGCCCGATTTCGCCAACGGCCTGGTGGTCATCGCCATGGTGCTGACGGCCGGGTTCGGCGGCCTTGGCCTCGGACTTCCAGCCACCACGGGTCCAGAGGAGCGCCGTGAGAGCGCCCTGCGCCTCGGGAACCGCCTGTTCCTGCCCGCCCTCGCCATTCCGATCACCGCGCTCGCCGGCACCTTCCTTTTCAAGCGCCCGGAGTTGGCCGGGCTGGTCGATCCGAAACAGGCGACGCTGGTGTCGCTCATCCTCGGGGTCTTCGTAGCGCTCGCCATCGCCATGCCGATGCTGCGCGCCAAGCCGATCACCCCGCTCCAAGAAGGCCGCCGGCTGCTCGACACCGTCGGCTGGGCCGCGGTCCTGCCCCAGATGCTGGCCGCCCTGGGCGCCGTGTTCGCCGCCGCCGGCGTGGGAACCGCCATCGGCCAGATCGCCAGCGACTGGTTGCCGACCGGCAGCCAACTCGCCGCCGTCGTCGCCTACACCTTCGGCATGGCGATCTTCACGATGATCATGGGCAACGCCTTCGCCGCCTTCCCGGTCATGACCGCCGGCATCGGCCTGCCGCTGATCGTCCTGCACTTCGGCGGCGATCCGGCCATCATGGGCGCCATCGGCATGCTCTCGGGCTTCTGCGGCACGCTGATGACCCCGATGGCCGCCAATTTCAACATCGTGCCCGCCGCCCTGCTGGAACTGAAGGACCGCAACGGGGTGATCCGGGCTCAGGTCCCCACCGCCATCCTCCTCCTCCTGGCCAACACGGCGCTGATGTATGTCCTTGTCTTCCGCTTCTGAACTGACCCCCGACCTCGCCAGCAAGTTCGCGCGGCTGGCGCTTGGGCATGTCACCAAGCCCTATCCCTACAAGCTCGACCACGTGATGACCGGGGACGAGGACGTGCTGCCCCCGCGCGTGCTGCACCCGATCTTCCACGGCAGTTTCGACTGGCACTCCTGCGTCCACGGTTACTGGCTGCTGGCCCGCCTGCTCCGCCGGTTCCCGCAGAACCCGGAGGCCGCGCAGATCCGCGCCCTGTTCGACGCCAATTTCACCCCGGACAAGGCGGCCGGCGAACTGGCCTATCTGGCCCGGCCGGCGAGCGGCGGGTTCGAGCGCCCCTATGGCTGGGCCTGGCTGCTGATGCTGGGGGCCGAGTTGGAGCGGCATGAGAACCCGGCCTGGGCGCAGGCGATCCGCCCCTTGGCCCAGGCCTTCGCCGACCGCTTCAAGGCCTTCCTGCCCAAGGCCACCTATCCGATCCGCACCGGCACGCACTACAGCACCGCCTTCGCCCTGGCGCTCGCCAGCGAGTATGCCGGCCAGGTCGGCGACGACAACCTGGCGCGGCTGATCGAGGCCACCGCCAAGGGCTGGTATCTGGCCGACGCCGGAGCCGTCGCCTGGGAGCCGAGCGGCGATGACTTCCTGTCGCCGACCCTGGTCGAGGCCGAGTGCCTGCGCCGCATCCTGCCCGCCGCCGAGTTCCGGCTGTGGTTCGCGCGGTTCCTGCCGGGCGCCGCGGCGCGACAGCCGGCCAGCCTGTTCACCCCGGCCAGGGTCAGCGACCGCAGCGACGGGAAGATCGCCCATCTCGACGGGCTAAACCTCAGCCGCGCCTGGTGCTGGCGCGCGATCGCCGGGACCCTGGC
>JBEBYB010000306.1:0-3079 GCA_040391295.1 Phenylobacterium sp.
GAGGTCCATCCACTGGTAATGATCTCCAGTGGACACCATGCCTCATAGCCTTCTCGACGATCCGCGCGCCCGCTTGCAGTTTGCGGGGCATGAAACCTTCCCGCTTCGCCATGGCTGGCTGAAGAAGGCTTATGACGCGGTAAAGGCTGAAGAAAATGCCGGTGTCGCTCCCGGGACTGTCTTCAACGAGGAGAGCGCCATCGCCACCTTCGGCGTCGGTCGCAACATGGTGCTCTCGATTCGGCATTGGGCCCTAGCGACGGATGTTTTGGCAATCGAAGAGTCGAGCGATCGCGCCATGCGGCTGACCCGCGGTCGGCTCGGTGATCTGCTCTTCGGCGAAGGCGCCGATCCCTACCTCGAACATCCCGGATCGATCTGGCTGTTGCACTGGATGCTGGCGTCCAAACCTGGGCGGGCGACGGCTTGGCACTGGGCGTTCAACGAGTTTCATGAGCCGAGCTTTGATCGGGAACTCATGCGCCTTCGACTGCATAGGCGGTGCGATGAACTTCGCGGCGCAGGTAGATTGAGCGATCGGCAGATTAGTGATGTGACGATCCGTCGGGACGTCGAATGTTTGGTGCGCACCTATTTTGCGGGCGGGACAAGCTCCAAGAAAGCGGCCGAAGACAGTTTGGAATCTCCGCTAGCGGAGCTGGGTTTGATCCAAAAGGCGGGCGTGGGTGAGGTGTTCCGCTTCCGCCGCGGCCCCAAAGCCTCCTTGCCGGACACCGTCTTCCTCTTCGCCCTATTGGACTTCTGGTCGACCTATCATCCTGCTCGCCGCACCTGTTCAGTGGACTTCCTAACCTTCGAGCGCGGCGCGCCTGGGCAGGTTTTCCTGCTCGATGAGGAGGGCGTGGCGGACCGGCTTAGCCGTATGGAGACCCTGACCGGCGGCGCTCTTCGCTGGGACGAGTCGTCCGGGATGAGACAGATCTATGCCCACGACCTAGATCTGGATCGATGGGGCGCCGCGCGATCCACCTTCGAAGCTCGCAAGGCGAGGGCGGCGTGATGACCGACCAACCCTGGATGAATGTCTCCCGGCGTTTCACCCGATCGGTGCGTGTCGACGCCGATCTCAATGATCCGGAAGCCTTGAAAGGTTTCATCGCCACGCGATCGGCGGCGGACGCGCTGATCGCCATGTCGCGGCATAGAACTGAGACCGGCCATGCCGCCTTCACTTGGACCGGCCCCTACGGCAGCGGCAAATCGAGCCTTGCCGTCGCTTTAGCGGCCTTACTGAGAGATGACGCGGCGACCGATCTGTTCGCACGTCTGGGCGAAGATGTGAGCGGACCGCTGGCGAACGCCTTCGCCGGCGTGAACGGCTGGAGCATCGTCCCGATCGTCGGCCGGCGCGCCGACCCTGAATCGATAATTGTCGAAGCCATCTCTGATGCCGAAGGTTGGCGCATCCCGGCACGGCGGCGCGGCGAAGCCTTCGCCGATTGGCTTCGCGATACGCTCGACGCCAATCCTGATCGCGGTCTCGCCCTGATCATCGACGAGATGGGAAAGTTTCTGGAGCTGGCGGCGCAGGAAAACGCCGATGTTCACGTCTTCCAGGACCTCGCCGAAATCAGTTCGCGCTCAAACGGTCGGCTCTTGGTCGTCGGCATCCTGCACCAGGCGTTCGATGAATACGCCAACCGACTGTCGCGCGAAGCTCGTGACGAATGGGCCAAGATTCATGGACGCTACGTCGATCTGCCCGTCAGCCTCGCCGGCGAAGAGCAGGTTCTGTTAATCGCCGAAGCCATCGAAGGCGACAAGCCGACAGCGCCTAGCGAGGCCGCACTGACCGTCGCGGCGACCATGCGCGCCGGCGCCGCCAGCGATGGACTGGCCGCTGCGCTGGCCGCTTGTTGGCCGCTGCACCCGCTCGTCGCCAGCCTGCTCGGCTCAATCTCGCGCCGTCGCTTCGGCCAGAGCCAGCGCAGTATCTTCGGCTTTCTCACCTCGGCCGAACCCTATGGCCTGCAATCGCATCTGCGCGATCGCACCAACATCGGGCAGGTGTACGGCCCGGACCAACTCTGGGATTATCTCCGGGCTAACCTCGAGCCCGCCATCCTGGCCTCGCCCGACGGTCACCGCTGGTCCACCGCGCTGGACGCCGTAGAGCGCTGCGAAACGCGGGGCGGCGGCGGCGGCCATTTGATTGTGCTGAAGACTCTGGCGCTGCTCGATCTGTTCAAGGATCGGTCTGGCCTATCGGCGACGGAAGATGTGCTCGCGTCCTCGTTGGCGGACCCAGGCGGCCTCAGCGACATCCTAGCCGATCTCACCCGTTGGTCCGTAGCGGTTTACCGGCGTCACGCAGGCGCCTTCGCCCTTTATGCCGGCAGCGACTTCGACATCGACGCCGCCGTCAGTGAAGCGCGTCAGGCGGGCGTGACCGTCGATTATCGCCGCCTCGCCAGACAGGCCGGTCTGCAGCCGGTCCTGGCCAAGCGTCACTATGAGGCGACCGGCGCTCTCCGTTGGTTCGAGGTGGATTTGTCACCGCTGCATGAGGCTCAGGAACGCATTCGCGCCTATAAGCCCGCGCCGGGTTCGGCTGGCCTGTTCCTGCTGCTCGTGAGCGGACAGGGCGAGAGCGAACGCCAAGCGAAGAGCCTGACTCGTGCGGCGGCCACCGTCGCGCATGACGCGGTGGTCGTCACCGGATGGACACGTGACAGCTTCCGAGTGCGCGACATGGCCCTCGATCTCGCCGCACTTGAACAGGTGCGTGCCCATAGGGCCGAGTTGCAAGGCGATGCGGTGGGGCGACGCGAGGTCGACGCCCAGATTGCGCGTCTGTCGGCGGATCTGGAAGACCGGTTGAGCGTGGCGCTGGACGTCACCGATTGGGCCACGCCCGACGGCGTGCCGAAGACCCTGACCACGGCCGGCCTTGCCGGGCCGGCGGGGTTGAGCGTCATGGCGTCGGATCTTGCTGACTGGCGCTATCCGGACTCGCCGCGGCTCAGAAACGAACTGCTCAACCGCACCCGTCCGTCATCTAACGCGGCGGCGGCGACCCGCGCTCTGCTGCGCGCCATGGTCGAAGCGCGCGGCGAGC
>JBEBYB010000307.1:0-3073 GCA_040391295.1 Phenylobacterium sp.
CCGAGTCTTCATAGCCCCAGTAGGGATTGTCTGTCGGCGCGCCGAAGTCGTTGGAGTTGATGCCCATGGCGGCGTCGAAGCCCGGCACCGGAATGGTGTTCAGATAGTGGAGGTCCTTCCTGTCGGCATAGGCGCCGGCCACCCAGCTGAACGGACCGTCGCCTTGCGAGGCGAGGCGGATTTCCTGGGCGAAGAAGGTCGTGTCGGTGGTGTCGACCAGCGGGCTCGGCTTGACTGGGAACAGGGCCAGCAGACCGTCGAGCGAGCGCATATTGAGGACCGTGCGGTCGAAGTACGAGGTCGAGGAGACCAGGTTCGCGAAGCCCAGGTCGTAGTTGAGCGTCATGTTGTAGACGCTCAGGTCGTCGCTGTAGCCGTCCGGCGAGGGGTAGTCGCGGGCCAGGCCAGGCACGCGCACCAGATCCTCCGGGCGACCGCCGTCCTTGTAGTTGTGCTTGAAGACCGAGAGGTCGGCCGTGAAGTCGTCGGTGACCTGGAAGCGGGTCTCGATCCGGCCGCCGCGCGCCAGGCCGTCATTGACGTCCTTCTCACCGGTCAGCACGTTGTCGATATAGCCGGGCGTCTGGGTGTAATAGACCGAGCCGCGCACCGCGATGCGATCGGTCACGATCGGCACGTTCACCAGGCCCTTCATCGAATAGCCGACGTCGCCGTGGCTGACGCTCGAGATGCCCACATCGACCTTGCCCTCATACTTGGTGAGGTTCGGGCGGTGGGTGATCATCCGCACGGTGCCGGTCATCGAGCCGGCGCCGTACAGCGTGCCTTGCGGGCCGCGCAGCACTTCGACGCGTTCCAGGTCGAACAGCGCCAGTTCCGGGTTCAGCGCGCCCATCGAGATCGGAATTTCGTCGATATAGATGCCGACGGTTTCCTGGTTCTGGGGGTCGTTGTCGTTGCCGCCGCCGTTGTTGATGCCGCGGATCGACAGGCGTGTACGGCCAGGGCCGTTCTGATAGGCGGTCAGGCTGGGCACCGAGCCGAGCAGGTCGGTGTAGGTTTCCGCGCCCATGTTCTGCATGGTCTGCTGGCCGACGACATTGATGCTCATCGGCACGTCGAGAACCGACTCGGTGCGCTTACGGGCGGTGACGACCAGTTCCTCGACCGTCGCGCCGCCCGCCTGGGCGTAGGCCGGCGCCGAGGTCAGGGCCACGGCCGACACCAGAACCGATGCCGCCAACAGGCGCGTCTTGTTACTCATAGTCATGGAAATCCCCTCCCGAGACCCAGCGCGCCCGGTCGCGCGGCCCGGTCGGCGCACGCGCGGAATCACGCAAATTCGAGGCGGGACCATAGGGAGGTCGCGCGCGAGGAAATGATCCGGCCAGCAGCAATTTCGATGCGCGATGCAGTCAATCGCCCCTTCGCGCCGGGTATTCGGCGCCGCTACCCGCGTCGGTAGTCCTTGGGCAGGGCGTTGAACCGCCGCCGGAACGCGGCCGTGAAGTTGGTCGCGTGCTCATAGCCCACGGCCTCGGCGATCTCGGAGATCGTCATCCCGCCGTCCAGCAGCAGACCTCGGGCCAGTTCCATTCGCCGAGCCAGGCAAAAGTCGAAGACCGTGGCCCCGAACATCTCCTTGAACCCGCGCTGCAGCTTGGTGCGGTTCAGGCCCACCCGCCGCGCCAGGGCGTCGATGGTCGGCGGCGCGGCGAACTCGGCGATCAGGATGTCGCGCGCGCCATAGAGGCCGTCGCGGTCGGCCTCGCGCAGCGGCGGCGCCGATCGCGCGCCCCGCTCGCTGGTCTCCACGGCGTCCACCAGCAGGCAGAGCACCTCCATGACCTTGGCCTCCAGATAGCGCTGCCGCAGGCTGCCCTGGAACGAGGCGCTGACGATGTCGCGCACCGCCGCCTCCATGCCGTGGGTCAGGCGCAGCGGCAGGTGATGGAAGCCCTGGCTGGGCAGGTCGATATTGCGCAGGGCCAGCGGCAGTTCGTCCGGCTCCATGCCCATCACGCTGGCCAGCTTGCCGGCGTGGAGATGCAAGGTCAGCGAGGTCAGCCGCTCGCGCCCATGGATGTTCAGGTCGAAGTCGCCGTCAGCCGGCAGGGTCAGCACCGAGGCGTGGCCCTTCTCGACCCGCATCGCATTGGGGCCGTCGTCCTGCAGCCCGAGCGCTCCGGCCACCACGAAACGCAGCGACACCAGGTCCTCGGGCGTGCGGATCGGCAGGGTGTAGTTGTCGTTGTAACTGCTGTCGGCGACGCAGACGAGCAGGTGGTCGTAGAGACGCACCACGTCCCAGTAGCCCACCCCGTCCTGCACCGGCAGGCGCGCCGAAGCCGCCGGCCCGCAGCGCGGCGTGCGCAGTTCGTGCGGGGGCTCGCCGGCGAACCCGCTGTAGATGTCGCGGACATCCGCGCGCGACGACAGTAGATCGCCCATGAAACCCCAAGTCCCGAACCCGGTCACCCGGTCGCGGCGGACCGTGTCGCACTGCAACGAAATTGTCACGAACCGGCCGGCCTGCGGCCTCGCATTTATGCCGTCCTGTCACCCGGAGGGCGCGCTTGAACGCTTCGGAGGCGCGAAGTCACGGACGCGGTTCATCTAGAACCGCGTCCGTCTCCCAGGAGCGGCCCTCATCTCCCCCGAGATCGGCCTGCGCGGCGACCGAGCGCCACCGCACCTCCTGGTAGTCCTGGCCCCAAGGCTGGGGCGCTGTTGCGATTCGGACCCGCCGTCGGCGCTGGGTGGGGCGAATATGACGGCGGATCCTGGACCTCGCCGACCGGGGCGAGATCGTCGCGAGAGACCGGGCGTGTGGGATGCCCCCAAGCGCCGGAATCATCGAACCCCATTGGACCACGCCGCGCTGAGGCGCCGCATGACGCAAATGGACTATGCCGGCTCAAACGCCATGCTTCCCGCGCCCCCTGCTTTCCCTTGCGTCCGGCCGCGGGACTCGGTTAGCTGCCGCATCAAACAATTGTTTAATTCATTAGGAGAGGCCCCATGAAAGCTGCTGTCTATTATGAGACCGGCGGTCCCGAAGTCCTGAAATACGAGGAAATCCCGGACCCGCAGTGCCACCCCAAGGGCGTGA
>JBEBYB010000308.1:0-3035 GCA_040391295.1 Phenylobacterium sp.
CGCATCTGGTTTGGGACCAGAGGGTCGGAGGTTCGAATCCTCTCGCCCCGACCAACGCCGGTCAGAATCGTTTGAGGGGTCCGCATGCTCGCGCGCATCTATCGTCCAGCCAAGAACGCCATGCAGTCGGGCAAGGCCAACACCAAGGACTGGGTGCTGGAATTCGCGCCGGCCTCGGCGGGACGTTCGGACCCGCTGATGGGCTGGACCCTCACCGGCGACATGGACGGGCAGATCCGCCTGGCCTTCGAGACCAAGGACGAGGCGGTCGCCTACGCCCAGGCTCACGGCATCGCGTTCCAGATCTCCAATCCCAAGACCGCCAAGCCGATCATCAAGGCCTATGCCGACAACTTCGCCTTCGGCCGCAAGCAATCCTGGACGCACTAGTCCGCGCCCATGCGCCCATAGCTCAACCGGATAGAGCATCCGCCTTCTAAGCAGTAGCCCGATCTAAAAAGAGCAATTAATACAACGTGCTAGTGGGGTCGTTAGACTTCTGCTAGACCCAGCCGTTAGACTTTTGTACGTCAACCGTTCCGGGCCCGTAGCTCAACTGGATAGAGCACCGACCTTCTAAGTCGGTTGTTGCAGGTTCGAGCCCTGCCGGGCTCGCCACCGTCATCCGTCATCCGTCAGCCTTCCTTCACTTCGCGAAAATTGGCGCGACCCTAGGCGGTCGCGGCGGCGTAGGCGTCAAGGCCGGCGCGCAGGTCGGCGATCAGTTCGTCTTCGTTTTCCAAACCGATGTGCAGGCGCATCAGCGGGCCGGCATAGTGCGGCGCGAACTTGCGCTTACCGAGCTGCGGATCGCAAAGAATAGCCAGGCTTTCGAAGCCGCCCCAGGAGAAGCCGAGGCCGAACAGTTTCAGCGCGTTGAGGAAGGCGTTGGCGCAGGCCTCCGAGCCGGGCTTCAATACGAAGCCGAACAGGCCGCAGGCGCCGCTGTAGTCGCGCGCCCACAGCTCGTGGCCGGCCGAACCGGGAAGGGCCGGGTGGATGACCTCGGCGACCTGCGGCTGCTGGGCCAGCCAGGCGGCGATCTTCAGGCCGGCCTCGCCCTGGCGGGCCAGGCGCGTGGGCAGGGTCCGCAGGCCGCGCAGCATCTGGTAGGCGTCCTCGGCGGCGACCGCCCATCCCAGATTGTGGACCCCGTCCTCAAGTTGG
The DNA here is from genome assembly GCA_040391295.1 of Phenylobacterium sp. Classification (GTDB taxonomy): domain Bacteria; phylum Pseudomonadota; class Alphaproteobacteria; order Caulobacterales; family Caulobacteraceae; genus Phenylobacterium. The sequence goes on from JBEBYB010000308.1 coordinate 1,168, forward strand.
CGCACGAGGGCCAGGTCGCTGGCGGCGGCCGAGCCCATGAAGACGTCGGAGTGGCCGCCGACGTACTTGGTCAGGGCCTGGACGCTGATGTCGATCCCGTGGGCCAGCGGCTTGAACAGATAGCCGGCGCCCCAGGTGTTGTCGGCCAGGGTGAGAATGCCGCGCGCCTTGGCCAGTTGCGCGACGCCGGCCAGGTCCTGCATCTCGAAAGTCAGGGAGCCCGGCGACTCCATGGCGATCAGGCGGGTGGCCGGGCTCGCCGACGCCAGCAGATCCTGCGGCGACAGCAGCGGATCGAAGTAGCGGACAGAGACGCCGTAACGCGCCAGCACCTGGTCGCAAAAGCGGCGGGTGGGCTTGTAGATGTTGTCGACGACCAGCACCTCGTCGCCGGCCTTCAGCACGGCCAGCATGGCGCCGGTCAGGGCCGCCAGGCCCGAGGGGTAGAGGCTGACGCCCAAGGCGCCTTCCATCTCGCCGAGCGCGGACTTGAGCGCGTCGTGCGCGGCCAGGCCGGCGCGGCCATAGGTCAGGTAGGCGTCATCGTCGTAAAGCGCCTCGGCGCAGGGCAACAGCACCGTCGATCCACGCTGAATCGGCGGTCCGACCGTCTTGACGAGGTCGCCGTAGGTGGAGCCGGCGCGGATTAGACGAGTTTCTTGAGACATGCGGGTTGACGGGCCGGAACGAACTGGAGCCAAAATCAGCCGCCACTTAGGGCCTCAGCAGCTTAGCAATCAAGGAGGACGGCCAATCTCTCGGCGCAGTATTTCTCGGCCAGGACCATGGATTTGTCTGGCCGCCGCCCTCGTGCTCACCGGCTGCAGCAAGCCTAAGGAGGCGCCAGCCGCGCCGCCGCCGGCCCCGGTTCCGGTCGTCGAGCCCGCGCCGGGTGTCTACAAGCCCAAGCCCAGCCCCACCTTGGCGGCGATCAAGGCGCGCGGCTGGCTGTCGTGCGGCGTCAATCCCGGACTGGCGGGCTTCGCCTATTCGGACGACCGTGGAGTTTGGCGCGGCTTTGACGTCGATGTCTGCCGCGCGGTCGCCGCCGCGACCTTGGGGGATGCGAACGCCGTGCGGTTCACGCGGGTGACTGCGCCCGACCGGTTTACGGCACTGCGGGCCGGCAAGATCGACATCCTGTCGCGCAACACATCGCAGACCCTGTCGCGGGACGCCGGTGAAGGCGCCGATTTCCCGGTCACCACATATTACGACGGACAAGGGTTCCTGGCGCCCAAGGCCCTGGCCCTGGCCAGCGCCGATGAACTCAACGGGGCGCGGGTCTGCGTCCAGAAGGGCACGGCCAGCGAGACCAACCTGGCCGATTACTTCCAGGCGCGGGGATTGAAGTACGAGGCCGTCGTGGTGAAGGACACCAGCGAGGCGTTGGTCCGTTATCAAGCCGAGGAGTGCGACGCCTTCACCGCCGACATGGGCGCGCTGGCCTCGGCGCGCTCGCTGTTGAACAGCCCGAACGCCCACGTGATCTTGCCCACGGTGATCTCCAAGGAGCCGCTGGGACCCGTGGTGCGCCAGGACGATCCGGCCTGGGCCGATATCGTCCGCTGGACGGTGTTTTCGTTGATCTCCGCCGAGGAACTAGGGGTCGATTCCAAGTCGGCGCCGGAACTGGCCAAGACCACAACCGATCCACGAATCCGGCGGCTGCTGGGCGTGCAGGACAATCTCGGGGTCCTGTTGGGGTTGAAGCCGGACTGGGCCTATCAGGCGATCATCCAGGTCGGGGCCTACAACGAGGTGTTCGACCAGAACCTTGGACAGGGCTCGGCGCTCAAGCTGGCGCGGGGCCACAACGCCCTATGGACTGCGGCCGAGCCCGGACTGCTCTACGCGCCGCCGGTGCG
>JBEBYB010000309.1:0-3000 GCA_040391295.1 Phenylobacterium sp.
TGATCCTCGACGAGGCCACGGCGAACATCGACTCGTTCACCGAGCAGGCGATCCAAAAGGCGCTGAAAGTGCTGTTCGCCGGGCGCACCTGCATTGTCATCGCCCACCGGCTGGCGACCATCCGCGACGCCGACCAGATCATCGTGCTGAAGCAGGGCGAGATCATCGAGCAGGGGTCTCATCAGCAACTGCTGACCTTAGGAGGCCTCTACTCGCAACTGAGCGCTTCGGCGATCAGGTCCTTCGACGACCATGACATAAAGTAAGCGCATTATCGTCTTGGGGTAGAGCTGCGTAGTGGGTAGTCATCGCCCACGATGGGCGAGTGAGTGGATATTTTTCGTGCAATCTTAGGTCGTGATTGCTTTAGCCTATTGTTGATCATACTCGAGTTCGACAAATTTTGGCAGATATATAGCAAGGTCATCAAACCAAGACGCCGCCGACATAGGCGGCATCTAAGTCCCCTCGTCGAGTGATCTAGCTGACGCAGGGGATAGATGATGACGACAAGCCAACATTCGGTAGCCGAAGGCCCGGCCAAGAATTTTGTGCGGCTTCGGCTGCTGTCGGGTTGCGCGGTTCTGCCCTTGGTCGCGGCTCTCGCCGGGCCAGCCGCCGCCCAGACCATTGTGGCGGCCGCTGCGGCAGCCGCCACGGTCGACGAGCTTGTCGTGACGGCGTCTCCGATCCGCGACAGCCTGGTCAAGTCGCTGGAAATCCAGCGCGAGGCCGACAATGTGGTCAGCGTCATCGCGGCCGACACGATCGGTCGTTTTCCCGACGCCACGGCTGCTGCGGCGTTGGCGCGCTTGCCGGGCGTGGCGGTCCAGCGCGATCAGGGGCAGGAGCGCTATATCCAGATCCGTGGGGCGCCGACCCGCTGGACCACGGTGGCCCTGGACGGGGTGAACGTCCTTGGAGCCGAGAACCGCATTTTCCGGTTCGACTCCGTGCCTGCCGCCCAGATCAGCCAAGTGATCCTGAACAAGACTCTTTTCCCCGACATGCCCGCCGAAGCTCTGGCCGGCCGGGTGAACATTGAAACCTACTCGCCCATGGCTAATCCAGGGTTCCACGTCTTTGGCGACGTCGGCGGCGGTTTTGTCGATCTGGGCGATGGAGCGGTCAAACAGTATTCCGGCAGGGTCTCCTGGGCCAACGACACATGGGGCTTCAGCCTGATTGGCTCGCACTACTCGTTTGAGCAGCAGACCGACAACTCCGAACCGCGGTTCGATAACGTCGGCCTTACCCAGCTTCGCTTCACCAAGTATCTGATCACACGCGAGACTGAGTCCTACTCCGGGCGCATCGAGTATGCGCCGAACGACAATCACAAGTTCTCGCTTACCCACTTGAAGACCGATTTCACCGATTTTGAGCAGAGAAACTGGTATCGCTTCCAGTACAACAACGCATATTCAGGAACGCGGAATTTCGAGACTGCCGACCTTGTCGGCGTTCCGACCGACGGCTCGTTCGCCGACGGCACCTACTCCAACGGCGTGTGGTTCACCGTGCTGCATGGTGAGCACAAGCTTGCCGACTGGAAGCTCGACTGGAACCTCGCCCACACCGCCACCGAGTTTAACTCCCACTATCCCGTCGTCACCCAGCAAACTTCGACGGCCCTGGCGAAACCGACCCAAGCCAACGCCTTGCTCCTGCCCTCGATGCAGGTGGTGGTGAATGCGCGTTCGGGCGGCTTCCCGAGCGCGCGGCTCTACGACACCGTTCAGTCAGGCGGCGTCCTGACGCGCGGGGCGGCGCGCACATCGCTCAATCAGCTCGCCTTCACTGAGGAATTTGCGACCGAATCGAGCAGCGAGGTGGAGACCGAAGCCTTTACCGCGAAGTTCGATATCGAACGCGACTGGGAGAGCTTCGGGGCCCAGGCGACGTTCCGGGCGGGTTTCCAGTACGACGACCGTAGTCAGGAGAGCCAGACCGTCGCCTTGGTGCGGCCGGACGGAACCGTGGTCACGGCCAATCGCGCGGGGTTCAATCTTCGCCAGGTGGCCAGCGAGCTTGGTCTGCCCTGGACCCCGGCCGACCTGGTCACCGCAAACGCTTGGCAAACCCAGCACGACCGCGGCTTCACGGCGACCTTGATCGACAACAAGGCCATGGGCGAGCAGCTCAGGAACATCATGGAAGCTGCTCGCGCGGCCAACCTGGCGGGCGATGGCAACTACGCCGTCTATGACTTCGATCCGCGCGCGGCCAATACAGTGGACGAGACGGTGGCCGCCGCCTACGCGATGGGCCGCTGGAAGTGGGATCAGCACAGCCTGGTCATGGGCCTGCGCGCCGAGCAGACCAAGGTTGAAACCGAGGGGCGCGCGACCATCGGAGGAGAGCTGACGCCGCTCAACCTGTCGAGCAAGGCAACCCGCGTCTTTCCGAGTCTTCACTACACCTTCGATTATTCCGACGACGTCAAATTGCGGGCGGCCTTCATCTCGGGCTCTGGACGGCCCAGCCTGGGCGGCATGCGCGCGACGGTGTCGGCCAATGACACCACCCAGATCGTCACCGGCGGCAATCCTTTCCTGAAGCCCGAAACCGCCTACGGGGTGGACCTTTCGGCGGAATGGTATTTCGCGCTCGGCGCCCTGGTCTCAGCGAGCGCCTATCATCGCGAAGTGAAGGACGTGCTGTTTGACGCGACCTCCATCATCACCGACACGACCTACAACTTCGACGGGATCGACCGGCGAGGGTACGAATTCAACACCACGCTCAACGGCGGCGATGGCCATCTGAGCGGCCTGGAGTTTGTCTACTACCACCCCTGGACGCAGCTACCCGGCTGGCTTTCGGGCTTTGGCTTCCAGGGAAGCCTCTCGCTGACGACAGGGGAGTTCGAGACTCCCGACGGCGAGAGCGTCGAGTTTCCTGGAACGTCAGACAGGATCATCGGGGCGACCCTGTTCTATGAGAAATACGGCCTGTCGACCCGGCTCACCTTCCAGCTCCGTACCGAGTGGCTCGACG